>JAEYZK010000269.1 GCA_023428085.1 Pseudomonadota bacterium | reverse complement strand
GACTGGGACTGGGACTGGGACTGGGCTGGGACTGGGACTGGGACTGGGCTGGGACTGGGCTGGGGCGAGGAGAGTCCGTTCGCCCTGAGCGTAGCAGCCGCGAAGCGGCTGCGGAGTCGAAGGGCGAGCGGTACCATTCACTCACCGTACGCCTCGACGGGGTTGATGGGCGGGCCGCACCGAGGGGCGGCCGCCCGGGCCTTTCCGCCCACCCTGAGCGTAGGGCCCGCGCAGCGGGCCCGGAGTCGAAGGGCGGGCTCGCCGACCAGGTCGATGCTCGGCGCCCCAGGCGGATCGGATGACGCGCGCGGGCCACGGTCGGGGTTCGCGGGCGCTCGGGGCAAACTCGGTCGGCATATCGCGCTGCGCGCGATGCCGACCTCGGACAGGCCCCTCGCGCGCAGGGGAATCCAGGACGCGCGCGATCCTCGTGCAATTCCGATCGGGCGCCTGCGCCATGGTCGGCTCGCTCCGTCGGGCCCGGGCGGCCGCTGGTGCGGCGGGGTTGGTCGGGGGTCGAGGCTGCGGGTGCGGTTTTGGGCGGCTTCGTGCGGGCCGAGGTTGCTCTCGTCCGCTCGTGCTGAGCCTGTCGAAGCACGAGCGGGAGTGGGCGAGAGACCTCGAGGACGAAGGGCCGACCCGCGAAACGCGCGCGGCGGACCCCGGAGGGCCCGCCGCGCGGTCCTGCAGTTCTTTACCTCCGGCTTACCACCAGTAGAAGCTCGCCCAGGGGTAGCTCCCTGCGCTGAAGCTGAAGGTGTACGGCGCGCCGCCCGGCAGGGGGAGCTGGCCGCAGGTGACGGCGGTGCCGTTCACGGTGACGGTCCGGCCCGTGGCGTTCGAGCAGCCCCAGCCGTTGATCGTGGTGCTCACGACGTAGCAGACGGCGTCGGTGGTGTTGAAGTTGCCGCTCTGCCCGCCGGTCGCGGTCCGGCAGGTGCCGGGGTCGGTCCCGCCGGTCGTGAACGTGGCGGTGACCGCCTGCGCGGCGCTCATGGTCACGACGCAGGTCGCCGACGTGCCGCTGCAGGCGCCGCCCCAGCCGGTGAAGGTCGCGTTCGCGTCGGGGGTGGCGGTGAGGGTGACCGCCGTCCCGCTCTCGTACGTCGCGCTGCAGGCGGCGCCGCAGGAGATGCCGCCACCGCTCACGGTGCCGTTGCCGGACCTCGCGACGGTCAGCGCGTACGTGGTCGGGTCAGGGTCGGGGTCGGTCCCGCCGCCCGCGGCCACGGTGATGCCGGAGATCTTCGGGTTGTCCGGGCCGCCGCCCCGCGTGAAGGCGATGACCACCTGGCCGCTCGCGCTCGCGGTCGTGCTGAAGGAGCGGGCGACGGCCCGGTTCCGGGCGCCGGCCGCCGCGTAGATGTCGAACGCGGTCAGCACGGACTGGCCGTTCACGGCCACGTTGAACGTGCGCTGCCCGGCGGCGGACCAGTAGCTCTCCGCGAAGTAGAGCGTCACCGTCTGCGCGCTGCCCGCCGCGCGGCCGGCGATCGTGTAGGTGAACTCCCCGTACCGCTCGGTCTGGAAGACGGCCTGCGGAGGCACCGTCCCGGAGAGGAGCGACGTGTCGATCGCGGTCGTGGTCGAGTAGGTGCTGCCGCCCGAGAAGGACCCGTCGGCCAGGAAGCTGCCGGTGGCGGCGCCGCCCGCGTTGATCGAGACGACCTCGCCGGACGGGGTGCCGCCGTCGAACGTGGCGGTCGCCGACCGGGCCGCGGTCATGGTGACGACGCAGGAGCTGGTGCCGGCGCAGGCGCCGCTCCAGCCGCCGAACGTCGAGCCGGAGGCCGCGGTCGCGGTCAGGGTCACCGTCGTGCCGGAGGTCAGGTTCGCGGAGCAGGTCGCGCCGCAGTTGATGCCGCCCGTGCTCGACGTCACCGTGCCGCTGCCCGTCCCGGCCTTCGTGACGGTGAGCGCGTAGGTGGTGCCGGTGCCGCCGTTGAACGTGGCGGTCACCGCGCGGGCGGCCGTCATGGTGACGACGCAGGAGCCGGTGCCGGCGCAGGCGCCGCTCCAGCCGCCGAACGTCGAGCCGGACGCGGGCGTCGCGGTCAGGGTCACCGTCGTGCCGGAGGCGAGGGTCGCGGCGCACGCCGTGCCGCAGTTGATCCCGCCGGTGCTCGAGGTGACCGTGCCGCTGCCGGTCCCGGACCGCGTCACGGTGAGCGCGTAGGTCGTGCCGCCGCCGGGCGCGACCGCCCGGCCGGAGCTCGGATCGATGACGCCGGGGCAGAGCCCCCGGGAGCGCAGGTTCGAGGCGATCTGCGGGATGGCGGCGATGGTGTTCGCCGGCCACTCGTGCAGCAGGATGACCTGGCCGTTCTGGAGGCGGCCGACGGCGGAGACGATGGACGAGGTGCTGGCGTTGTTCCAGTCCTGCGAGTCGACGTCCCAGGTGATGACGCGCAGCCCGAGGCCCGAGGCGACGGACTGGAGCGTGGAGTTGGTCTCGCCGTAGGGCGGCCGGAAGAGCCTGGGCGTCCCGCCGCCGTTGGAGGAGATCACCTGGTTCGTCCGCGACAGCTCGCTCTGCATGGTCGCCTGGCTCATGCTCGTCATGTGGCCATGCGTGTAGCTGTGGTTCTGGACCGAGCCGAGGGTTGCCTGCTGCGCGACGAGCGACGGGTTCCCGGCGACGTTCTGGCCCGTGTTGAAGAAGGTCACCGGCGTGAGGCCGGCGGACCGGAGGGCGTTGAGGAGGGAGGAGGTGCTGGAGCTCGGGCCGTCGTCGAAGGTGATGCCCACGTACCCGCTGCACGTCTGCGCCTCGGCGGCCGCGGGGAGGGCGCCGAGGGAGAGGGTGAGGGCGAGGAGCAGGGCCCAGCGTACTTCGCGTCCAGGCATGACAGAGTCCTTTCCGGTCACGGGCTGCCGGTTCACCGCGGTGCTGCCGCCGCGCCGCGCGCCGCCGCCGATCGGCTCTGCCGGGCGAGGACGCGCTGCGGGCGTGCCGCCCGTATCGCGCCTTTTCCGGAGCCCTGTCAATCTGAATCGAGTTAGAAGAGGCGCTTCAGCGCGTTACGCGCCCCACCGGCGCGCCCTCTCGCGCGCGCGGCCCCGGACAGGCCGCGCCCCCGCGGGGGCCTGGGCCGTTCACCCCTTCCACGTCCAGCCCACGATGTCGGGCGGGTCGATCCCGTGCTCGTGGGCGAAGTGCATGCAGCCGATCTGCCGGTTCCGGAGGAGCTCCTTCGCGTGCGCCCCCGCGACCCGGAGCCGCGGCACCCGGTCGATGACGTCGATCGCGATCGAGAACCGGTCGATCTGGTTCTTGATCGCGAGCTCGAGCGGGGTGTTGATGTTCCCCTTCTCCTTGTAGCCGCGCACGTGCAGGTTGTCGTGGTTGTGCCGGCGGTACGCGAGCCGGTGGATGAGCCACGGGTAGCCGTGGAAGTTGAAGATGACCGGCCGGTCGAGCGTGAACAGCGAGTCGAAGTCGCGATCGGAGAGGCCGTGCGGGTGCTCGCCCTCGTTCTGGAGGGTGAACAGGTCCACCACGTTCACGAACCGGAGCTTGAGGTCGGGGAACTGCTCGCGGAGCAGCTCCACCGCGGCGAGCGCCTCGAGCGTGGGGATGTCGCCCGCGCTCGCCACGACGACGTCGGGCTCCGCGCCCCGGTCGCTGGACGCCCAGTCCCAGATCCCGATCCCCTTCGTGCAGTGGATCCGGGCCTGCTCCAGGCTGAGGTACTGCAGGTGGCTCTGCTTGTCGGAGACGATCACGTTGACGTAGTTCTCGCTCCGCAGGCAGTGGTCGGCCACGGACAGCAGGCAGTTCGCGTCCGGGGGCAGGTAGATGCGGGTCACCTGCCCGCTCTTGTTCACCACCACGTCGAGGAACCCCGGATCCTGGTGCGTGAACCCGTTGTGATCCTGCCGCCAGACGGTGGACGTGACGAGCAGGTTGAGCGAGGCGAGCTCCTCCCGCCACGACAGCCGGTTGCAGATGTCCAGCCACTTCGCGTGCTGGTTGAACATGCTGTCGATGATGTGGACGAAGGCCTCGTACGTGGAGAAGAAGCCGTGGCGGCCGGTGAGGAGGTACCCCTCCAGCATGCCCTCCAGCGTGTGCTCGGAGAGCATCTCCACGAGGCGGCCGTCCGGGGCGAGCTGGCTCCCGTCGGCGTCCTCGGGCAGGACCTCGGCCATCCACGCCTTGCCCGTGACGGCGTGGATCGCGTCGAGCCGGTTCGAGGTGTTCTCGTCGGGCGAGAAGACGCGGAAGTTGCCGGGGTTCCGGCGCAGCACCTCGGTGAGGAACCGGCCGAGGGGCCGGGTGTTCTCGTGGCGCGTCTGGGCCGGCGCCTCCACGGGGACGGCGAACTCGCCGAAGTCGGGGAGGCGGAGCGGGCGCTTGAGGATCCCGCCGTTCGCGTGCGGGTTCGAGCCCATGCGGCGGGCGCCGGCTGGGGCGTGCGCGCGGATGGCCGCGGCCGGCGCGCCGGCCGGGTCGAACAGCTCCTCGGGCCGGTAGCTCCGCAGCCACTCCTCGAGCAGCCGGAGGTGCGCAGGGTTCGACTTCGCGTCGGCCATCGGCACCTGGTGGGCCCGCCAGAAGCCCTCGAGGTGGTGCCCGTCGATCTGGCGCGGCGCGGTCCAGCCCTTGGGCGAGCGGAGCACGATCATCGGCCACCGCGGGCGCGTCGGCGGGCCGCCCGCGCGGGCCGCGGCCTGCGCGGCGCGGATCGCGGCGAAGCAGTGGTCCAGCGTCGCGGCCATCGCCTGGTGCATCGACTCCGGGTCGGAGCCCTCGACGAAGCACGGGCTCCACCCGTACCCGCGCAGCAGCGCGTCCAGCTCCTCGCGCGGGATGCGGGCGAGCAGGGTGGGGTTGTTGATCTTGTAGCCGTTGAGGTTGAGGACCGGGAGCACCGCGCCGTCGCGGGCCGGGTTCAGGAACTTGGTGAGGTGCCAGCTCGTGGCGAGCGGTCCGGTCTCCGCCTCGCCGTCCCCGACCACGGCCGCCACCACGAGGTCCGGGTTGTCGAACGCGGCGCCGCAGGCGTGCGAGAGCACGTAGCCGAGCTCGCCCCCCTCGTGGATCGAGCCGGGCGTCTCGGGGGTGCAGTGGCTGCCGACGCCGCCGGGGAACGAGAACTCCTTGAAGAAGCGCTGGAGCCCTTCCTCGTCGAGCCCCTTGTCCGGGGAGACCTCCGAGTACGTGCCCTCGAGGTAGACGGGCCCGAGCACGCCCGGGGCGCCGTGGCCCGGCCCGGCGAGGAAGATCACGTTCGCGTCGTCGCGCCGGATGATCCGGTCGAGGTGGGTCCAGACGAACGAGAGGGCGGGGCTCGCGCCCCAGTGCCCGAGCATGCGGTTCTTGAGGTGCTCGGGGGCGAGCGGCTGCCGCAGGAGCGGGTTCGCCCGCAGGTAGATCATCCCGGCCGCGAGGTAGTTGCAGGCGCGCCAGAACGCGTGCACGCGGCCCAGCTCCTCGGCGGAGAGCGGCGCGCCGGAGATCGTCGCGCGGGCCTCGCCGAAGGGGCTGAGGGCTGCGACCGCTGCGGGGGCTGTGGGGGGCGCCATTCGCGGACCTCGAGGAGAGGGTGGTGGCCGAATCATCGGCCGCACCCGGCGCGACGTCCAGGTGTGCGCGCGTGCGCGGCCGCGACGCAGCGTCGAACCCCCCGGTGGGGCCAGCCCGGCTCAGGCCAGCGGGAGCGGCGCGCGGGCGCGCGCTGCCCGCCGCGCCGGCCGCTCCTCGGCTCCCAGCTTGAACGCCCCCACCATGGCCGCGAGCTCCTCGGCCTGTCCGGACAGCTCGGACGCGGCCGAGGAGGACTCCTCGGCGCTGGCGGCGTTCTGCTGGATGACCTTGTCCATCTCGTCCACCGCCGTCCGCACGGCCTCGATGCCGCGGAGCTGGTGCTGCGCGGCGGCGGCGATCTCCGTGGCGATGGCGCTCACCTTGTCGATGCCGCCGGCGATGGCGCCGAGCCTGCCGGCGACGAGCTGCGAGGTCTCCTGGCCCTCCGCCGCCTGGCGGACGGAGTCCTGGATGAGCGCCTCGGTCTTCGAGGCCGCCTCCTTGGCGCGCAGCGCGAGCGAGCGCACCTCCTCGGCGACCACCGCGAAGCCGCGGCCCGCCTCGCCGGCGCGCGCCGCCTCGACGGCGGCGTTGAGCGCGAGGAGGTTCGTCTGGAAGGCGATGTCGTTGATGTCGCGGATGATCTGCGAGGTGCTCTCGGCGCTCTGCCGGATCTTCTCCATCGCGCCCTGCATCCGGGTGACGACCTGCGTCCCCTCGTTCGCGGCCGCCCGCGCCGCCTGGGCGAGGACGTCCGCCTGGCGCGCGTGCTCGGCCGACTCGCGCGTCGTCCCGGCGACCGTGTCGATCGCGCCCGCCGTCTCCTCGAGCGTCGCCGCCTGCTCCGCGGCGCCGCTCGCCACGGCCTGGCTCGAGGAGGCGATCTGCGTGGCCGCGGAGGAGACCTGGCCGACCGCGGACGACACCTGGCCGAGGGCCTGGCTCAGCGCCTCCGCCGTGGCGTTGAGCGCGCGCTGGACGCGGGCGTGATCGCCCGCGTAGCTCCCGGTCATCCGGGCGCGGAGATCGCGGCCGGCGAGCAGCTCGAGCACCGCCGTGGCCTCGTCGATCGGGGCCACCACCGCGTCGAGCGTCTGGTTCACGCCCTCGATGATGGTCCGGAAGTCGCCCTGGTGACGGACGAGATCCGCCCGCGCGTCGAGCTGGCCGGCGACGGCGTCCCCGGCGAGCCGGCGCGCGTCCTCGACGAGCCGGTTCACGGCCGCGATGCAGCCGTTGAGGCTGCGCTTCAGCGCGTCGAAGTCGCCCTGGTACTCCGCGGCGATCGGCGCAGGGATCGCGCCGCGCGCGATCTGCGCGACGCAGTCCGCCGCCACGCCGAGCGGCCCGATCACCGCGTCGAGGGTGCGGTTCAGGCCCTCCACGATGCGGCGGAAGTCGCCCTGGTGGCGCGTCACGTCGGCGCGGGTCGAGAGCTGCCCGGCCATGCCGGCCGCGGCGAGCAGGTCCACGTCGGCGACCACCGCGGAGACCGCGTCCACGCACCGGTTGAGGCTCGCCTTCACCTGGTCGAAGTCGCCGCGCCAGTCCTCCTCGATCCGCGGCGGGATGGCGCCGCGGGAGATCTCGTCGAGGTGGCGCGCCGCGGCCCGGAGCGGGCCGGTGACGGCGTCGAGCGTCCCGTTCACGCCCTCGATCACGCGGCGGAAGTCGCCCCGGTGGCGGCCGGCGTCGGCCCGCGTGGCGAGGCGCCCCTCGACGCCGGCCTGGGCGAGCGCGCCCGCGTCCTCGACGAGGGCGTTCACCGCCGCGATGCAGCGGTTCAGGCTCTCGCGGATCCGGTCGAAGTCTCCGCTGAAGGGGGTGGCGATGAGCGCGGGCACGTCCCCCTGGCCGATCCGCTCGAGGCACGCGGCCGTCTCGCGGATCGGCGCGAGGAAGAAGTCCATCGTGTCGTTCATGCCCTGCACGACGGGCTGGAACTCCCGCCCGAGCCCGGCGGTCTCGCCGCGCACGTGGAGCTGCCCCGACGCGACCGCCGCGCGGAGCTTCTCGGCCTCGGTGACGAGCCGCCGCACGGTCCGGCCGATGGCCCGGGAGAGGAGGAGCGCGAAGACCAGCAGGCTGGAGACGGACACGAGGACGACGGCCGCCATCGTCGCGGTCCCCCGGGCGCCCATGGCGAGCTCGCGATCGGCGTTCGCCCGGAGCGCCGCGAGGTGGACCTGCTTCGCGTGCTCGATGGCCGCCTCGGCCGTCTCGAAGGCCTCGAGCCCGCGCTGCAGCCGCGTGAGGGCCTGGGACTCGAGCGCCGCGACCACGGGATCGGCGGGCGCGCGGCCGGCGGCGAGGAGGCGGTCGCGCTCCGTCACGAGCCGGCTCACCTCGCGGACGCCCGGGACCCAGGCGTCGTACGACTCGGCCCAGGTCACGAGCGAGGCGTCGATGGTCGCGCCGCGCGGGCGCGCGCGCAGCCGCGCGGCCGCGCCGGCGACCTCGCCGAGCTTCGCGGCGATCGTCTCCGAGGCCGCGGCGTGCCGGAAGGCCCCGGCCTCGCGGTTGACGAGCGTCCACTCCATGGCGTGGACGGTCATCTGGCCCTCGTCCACGGCCGCGAGGTCCATGAGGAAGGGCATGTCGTCGCGGAGCGCTCCCCCGAGCACCGTGAAGATCCGCCGGGATCCGAACCAGGAGAAGCACCCGACGAGGAGGAGGACGGCGCAGCCGCCGAGCATCGCGACGAGGACCTTCTTGCCTGTGGTCATCCGCGTGAACATGGGTGCACACCTCGAGCAGGGTCGGGGCCCGACCCGCAGCGACTGCACCACGCATGCCTCGGACGCCGCACGCCTGCGGGCGCCGCGCCGCGTTGAATCGCCCGTCGCCAAGGGGGGTTGCCGCGGGGTTTGCTCAGCGTGCGGTCTGGGGTGCTCCGGGACCCGGGTGCTCGACGCTGGGTGCGTGCCCGCGCGGCGCGGTGCGCGCACCTTCACCCACTGGCGCAGGCTGGACGCTCGGATCCGGCCCCGTTACGCTCGGTGGAGGAGGAGTGAAAACCATGCGCAACATCGTCCTCGCCCTCGCGGGCGCCGCGGTCGCCCTGTCGCTCACGGCCTGCGATCCGACGGAGAAGCGGGAGTACAGCTGCACGCGTTCGTTCGGTGAGGGGGAAGCGGCCGCGGAGGGCTGCATCCAGCTCAAGATCACCGACGCCGAGGCGCTCGCGGTGCGCACGCAGTGCGACGGCGCCTGGGACGACGATCCGTGCCCGGCGGCCAACCGGGTCGCGGGCTACTGCAACGTGCCGGAGGCGGCGGAGTACACGCTCTCCGGGACGGCGGCTCGCGTGTATTTCTACGAGCCCGTCACGCCGACTGCCGCGGAGGCCGCGTGCCTGTCGGTCGACGGCACCGCCTGGGTCGACTGACGTTCAGGCATCCGCGCCCGGCCGCGTCTGCCCGTCCCGCGCGAGCAGCCGCGCGACCAGCGCCAGCAGCCCGGCCACGGCCACCCCGAGGACGATCCAGAAGGCGAGCCGGGCGCCGCGCGTGGGCGCGGGCCCGGCCGCCGTCGCGCTCGCGC
>JAEYZK010000237.1 GCA_023428085.1 Pseudomonadota bacterium | reverse complement strand
CCTCGCCCTCGAGATCGCCGCGGTCCGCGTGGACCTCGTCGTCCCCAGGGCCGAGCCCATCGGCCTCGCGCGGTACCGCCCCTTCGCCGGCGCGACGAGCACGCCCGAGTGGACGCTCGAGCTCGGGCCCGGCAAGTACGACTCGCCCGTCCCTCCCGGCCGCTCCCTGGTCGAGCGCGACGGGCGCTGGTGCATCTCCGGCATGGAGGACGCCGCGTGGCTCGACCCGGCGACCGGCACCGGCGTCGCCAGCGTGGACCGCGCCTGCCTCGTCCTCGACACCCTCCTCCGCGCCGCCGTCGCCCGGAGCGTGCTCGAGGACGGCGGCCTCCTCGTCCACGGCGCGGCGATCGTCGTGGACGGCGCAGCCCACCTCTTCCCCGCGCGCTCCGGCTCCGGCAAGTCCACCCTGGCGGCGCGGGCGGCCCACCCGCTGTCCGACGAGATCTCCATCCTCCGGCCGGCGCCGAACGGCTCCCAGGCGTACGCGACGCCGTGGTGGGTGTCGAACGGCGGATCTGCGCCCCTCTCCTGCATCTACGAGCTCTCCTGGAACGGCGAGGGGGTGAGCCCGCTCCAGCGGACCGCGGTCCGCCAGCTCGCCACGAACCTCGTGGTGCCGCTCGACTGCCCGGAGAGCCGCGGCCAGGCCCTGGCCGCCGCCGCCCTGGTCGCGGGGGCGACCCCGTTCGCGCGGTTCTCGTTCCACCCGGAGAGCGACGTGGACGGCCTCCTCCGCCGCGGCGCTCCGCGCGCGTCCGCGGCAGGTACCCGGGGCGTGGGATGACGCGGCGTGATAGGGTGGCTCATGGTCGCCCGCCGCGCTCTCCTCCCGCTCGCCCTGCTCCTCGCCGCGCCTGCCGCCCGCGCCGAGCCTACCGCTTCGGCCGCCGCCATCCGTGAGGCCATCGCCCTCCTCCCGGGCGAGGCGACGGCCGCGCTCGCGGCGACCGCCGAGACCCTCGTCGACCCCGACGCGACGTTCCGCGTGGTCCTCGCCGGGGCCTGCGAGGACGCGCGCCTGCTCCTGCTCGACGGCTCCGGGGCGGCGGTGCCGGGCGCCGAGACGCGCGAGGTCGGCCCGGCGACGATCCTGACCCTCACGCCGGCCGCGGCGCTCGTTCCCGCGGGGCGTTACCAGCTCCGGCTGGACGGCGTCGTGGGCCGCGAGCTCCACGTCGGCACGCAGGCGGTCGCGCCCGCCCGCTGGCAGCTGCGCGTGGCCGGCGATCCCCCTCCCCCGCCGGCCGTCAAGAAGAAGAAGGCGCGGCGCTGACGGCGCGCCTGCCTCACCACGCGGCGCGCGCCGAGGCGAGCTCGAGCGCGCCGAGGACGGCCCGGTCGGCCTCGAGGAAGTCGTACCCCTCGAGCGTGCCGGGCGCCGCCCACGAGAGCGCGGCCACCCCGAGCGCCGCCGGCTCCGCGCCGGGCGGGAAGCGGGCCGCGTAGAACGCGAGCTCGACCTCGAGCGCGGGGTACCGGTGCTCGTGGCGGAGGAGGAGCGGGCCGATCTCCACCGCGCAGCCCAGCTCCTCGCGGATCTCGCGGACGAGCGCGTCGGGCTCGGCCTCGCCTGCCTCGACCTTGCCCCCGGGGAACTCCCACTGGCCCGGGGCGCCGGACGCGTCGCGGCGCCGGGTGACGAGGATCGCCTCGCCCCGCCGTGCGACCGCGGCCACGACCCGGATGCGCCTCACTTCAGGTCGAGGGCGTACAGGTGGCTGCCGTTGGAGAGCGCGTACACGCGCCGGCCGTGGACCCCGGGGCGGCCCGTGAAGCCGGTCCCGGTCCGGAACGACCGCAGCGTCCGCCCGCTGGCGCGCTCGACGAAGCGGAGCCCGCCGTCCTGGGCGGGCACGAGCAGCCACCGGTCGGTGAGCTCCGGGGTGGCCCCGGGCGCGCCGTCGAGCGGCGAGGTCCAGAGCGGCTGCCCGTCCGCCGGATCGAGCCCGACGAGCTGGCGCGCGGCCACCGCGACGACGATGCCCTTGCCGGCGGCGACCCGGGTCGCGAGCGGGACGCGCTGGGACCAGAGCTGCGCCCCGGTGTCCGCGTCGAGCGCGACGACCACGCCGGAGTAGGCCGCGGCGTAGAGCCGGTCCCCGTCGAGGCTCAGACCGTCCACGTCCACGTACTCGCCGGTCGTCGCGATCGCGCGCGACCAGCGGACCTGCCCGTTCTCGCCGTCCAGCGCGACGACGAACCCGTCGGCGAACCCGGCGTACACCGTGCCGTTCCTCACGGCCGGCGGCGCGGCGCCGCGGATGCTGTAGCCGCGGTCGATCCCGCGCGCTTCACGGCGGTGGTGCCACTTCCAGGCGCCGGTGCGGGCGTCGAGGGCGAAGAGCGTGCCCTGGAGGCTCATCACGTACACGACCCCGTTCGCCACGGCGGGCGTCGTGCCCATCTCCTCCTGGCCGTCGTAGCTCCAGCGGAGCGACCCGTCCACGAGGGAGAGCGCGTAGACGCGCCCGTCGCCGGAGCCGGCGTAGACCGTGCCCGCGACGACCGCCGGCGCGCCGGCGAAGCCGTTGTTCGCCTGGAACTCCCAGGCGAGCGTGCCGTCGCGCCTGAAGGCGTGGATCCAGCCGTCGCGCGTCCCGCAGACCGCCATGCCGGTGTCCGGGTCCACGCCGACACCGCCCTCCTCGACGGCCACGCCGCCGGACGTGGGCGGGACGAGATCGCGGTGCCAGGCGACCGAGTAGAGCGCGAGCGGCGCCGGCGGCAGCCGGGCGGAGAGGCCCGCGGGGTCGATGCTCGACCCCAGCGCCAGCGCGAGCGCCAGCGCCGTCGCCGTCACTTCGCCCCCACCTTCGCGAGCTGCTCCGACGCCTCGCGCTGCAGCGGCGAGTCCTTGTGGACCTCGGCGAACTTGGTCAGGATCTGCTTCGCCTCGTCCACCTTGCCGGCCGCGGCGAGCACCCGGGCGCGGTCGAGGTCGGCCCGGTCCGCGAACGCCGGGGCGTCCTTCGCCATCCGCTCGAACGCCTGCGCGGACGCCGGGAGGTCGCCCTTCGCCTCCGCGACCAACCCGAGGTTCCGGAGCGCCAGGAAGCGGAGCGAGTCCTCCTTCGACGTCTCCTTCAGGAACTGCTCGTAGGCGGCGGCGGCGGCGTCCCACTCCTCCAGCGCGTAGTGGGCGTTGGCCTTCGCGAGGACGGCGAGGACGGTCGTGCGGTTCAGGCCGCGGTCGGCGATGAGCTTGTCGGCCTCGGCGACGACCGCCTTCTGCTTCTCCGCCTCGGTCTTGAAGGTCCCCGGCGCCGGCTTGGGGACGTCCAGCACCATCGCGTTCGCCGTCCGGAGCACCTTCGCGAGGGCGAGCTCGGTCTCGCGCGCCTTCGACGTCTGCAGCGACGACACGATGCCGGCGGCGATCACCACCACCGCCACGGCCCCGCCCGCGAGGGCGATGAGCTTCTTCCGGGCCGCGAGCCAGGCGGCGGCCTGGTTCGCGACGTTCTGGAAGCGATCGGGTTCCCGCATGTCCTTGCGGGAGAGCGCGGGCGTGTCGGACATGGATCCTCTTCGGGCGCAGGGCGCCGCAAAATCACGGGGAAAAACCGGGCCAATCTAGGCGGGGTGCGCCCGGGCCGTCAAGCGAAAGGGCCTGTCCTCGAGCGTAGGCCCTGCGTCGCAGGGCCGGAGTCGAAGGAGCAGGCCGGGCGCTCCCTCACCGCTCGCCGCGCGGGCCCGGGGCCCGCTTGCGACGCTTGCGCTCCCGGAACGTGATCCGCATCGGCACCTCGAGCCCGAAGGCCTCCCGGAACCGGTTCTCGACGTAGCGCCGGTAGGGATCGCCGATCGCGTCGGGGCGGTTGCACTGGATGACGAAGGTGGGCGGTGCGTACGCCACCTGCGCGACGTAGTAGAGCTTCACCGGGTGTCCGCGCGAGAGCGGCGCGGGGTGCTCGGTCTGGATCGCCTGGAGGAGCTCGTTCATCTGCGGCGTCGGGAACCGCGCCCGGTACTGCTCGGCGAGCCTGGCGGCGAGATCGAGCACCTTGCGGACGCCGCGCCCCTCCTTCGCCGAGACGAACGCGAACGGCGCGAACGCGACGAAGGGGAGCCGCTTCAGGAGCTCCTTGCGGTACCAGTCCTGGGTCGCGCCCTCCCGCTCGGCGACGTCCCACTTGTTCACGACCACGACGAGCGCCTTGCCCTTCTCGGTGACGAGCCCGAGGAGCCGGGCGTCCTGCTCCACCCCGGCCTCGGTCGCGTCGAGGAGGCAGGCCACCACCTCGGCCCGGTCCATGGCCTTCATCGCCCGCACCACCGAGTACGCCTCGACCGTCTGGGCGATCGAGCGCTTGCGGCGGATGCCGGCGGTGTCGGTGACGACGAACTCGAGGCCCTTGTGGACGACGTGCGAGTCGATGGCGTCGCGGGTCGTGCCGGGCACGTCCGAGACCACGAACCGCTCCGCGCCCAGGAGCGCGTTGACGAACGTGCTCTTCCCGACGTTCGGCCGGCCCACGATCGCGAGCCGGATGCCGCCGCGCGGGCGGTCCGCCTCGACGACCTCGGTCGGCTCGTCGGCGTCCTCCGGCGCGGGCGGCGCGGGCGCGAGCCCGAGCTTCTCGACGACCGCGTCCACGAGGTCGCCGACGCCGCGGCCGTGCTCGGCCGAGATGGCGTGCACGTCGCCGAACCCCAGCCGGTAGAAGTCGGCGAGCGGCACGTCCTCCTCGGTCCGCGCGCTGTCCACCTTGTTGACGGCGACGAACAGCGGCTTGCCGGCCCGGCGCAGGAGGTCCGCCACGGCGCGGTCCACGCTGGTGAGCCCCTCGCGGCCGTCGACGATCAGCACCACCGCCGCCGCCTCGTCCACGGCGAGCTGCGCCTGCCGCCGCACGAGGGTCATCAGCGGATCGCGCGAGTCCGGCTCGAACCCGCCGGTGTCCACCACGGAGAGCGCGCGGCCGTCCCAGTCCAGGTCGGCGTAGTTCCGGTCGCGGGTGACGCCGGGGACGTCCTCGACGATCGCCGCCCGCCGGCCTGCGAGCCGGTTGAAGAGCGTGGACTTGCCCACGTTGGGCCGGCCGACGAGGGCCAGGAGCGGTCGCCCCGCGGGCTCGGCCCCGCCGGGCCGCCTCGTCCCTGCGCCGGCGTCGGGAGATCTCATCGCGGAGCTCACAGGCCGAACCTCCGGAGCGCCGCCTCGCGCTCGCTCCACCGCTCGTCCACCTTCACGGTCAGCGCCAGGAACACCTTGCAGCCCAGGAGGCGCTCCAGCCCCTGGCGCGCGCCGGTGCCGATCTGCTTCAGGAGCGCGCCGCCCTTGCCGATGACGATCGCCTTCTGCGACTCGCGCTCGACCGCGATCAGGGCCGAGATCCGCACCAGCCCGCCGCCCTCGCGGCGGCCGCTCTCGTCGAACTCCTCCACCTCGACCGCCGCGGCGTACGGGATCTCCTGCCGGGTCCGGAGCATCACCTGCTCCCGGACGTACTCGGCCGCGAGCTGCCTCTCGGCCTGATCCGTGAGCATCTCGGGCGGGAAGATCGGCTCGTCGGCCGCCGGGACGTGGGCCGCGAGCACCTCGACGAGGCGCTCGACGTTCTCGCCCGTGAGCGCCGAGAACGGGACGATCTCCTCCCAGGCGTGCAGCGCGCGGTAGGCGTCGATCACGGGCAGGAGGGTCTCGCGCGGCGCGCGATCCATCTTGTTGACCCCGAGGAGCGCCGGCTTGCCCGCGCGCTTGACCTCCTCGATCGCCCACCGGGTCGCCTCGCCGATCTCCACCCGCCCGTCGGGCCCCGTCCCCGCCTCGATGAGGAACAGCACTGCGTCCACCTCGCCGAGGGTCCGGAGCGCCGTCTCGACCATGCGCCGGTTGAGCGGGCCCTTGGCCCGGTGCAGCCCGGGCGTGTCGAAGAACGCGAGCTGCGCCCCGCGCACGTTGTGGACCCCGAGGATGCGGGTGCGCGTCGTCTGCGGGCGCGGCGAGACGATCGCCACGTGCTCGCCGAGCACGCGGTTGAGGAGCGTCGACTTGCCGACGTTGGGCCGGCCGACGATCGCGACGAAGCCGGCGCGGAAGGGCTGTGAGGTCTTGCGGGTCATGGGAGGTGATCGCGCGGCGGCCTCTCGGCGCGCCGCGCCTCGGGTACCCCCGCGCGCCGGGCGGCGCGCGGGGAGCGGGCGCTAGGCGCCGCGCGTGATGGTGACCTTGTCGAGCTTCACCTTCGCGTTCCCCGCGAGGGCGATCTTGCGGACGAGCTCGACGCCCTTCACGACCTCGCCGAAGATGGTGTGCCCGCGGTTGAGGTGGGGCGTCGGCACCTCGGTGATGAAGAACTGCGAGCCGTTGGTGTTGGGGCCTGCGTTGGCCATCGCGAGGAGGCCGGGCCGGTCGAACCGGTTGTCGGGCCCGATCTCGTCCTCGAAGCGGTAGCCGGGGCCGCCGGTGCCCGTGCCCAGCGGGTCGCCGCCCTGGATCATGAAGTCCGGGATGACGCGGTGGAAGAGGGTCCCGTCGTAGAGCGGCCGCTTGACGGTCTGCCCGGAGTTCGGGTCCTTCCACTCCCGCGTCCCCTCCGCGAGGCCGACGAAGTTGGCGACGGTCTTCGGCGCCTTCTCGGGCAGGAGCTTCACCACGAGCTCGCCGAGGGACGTCTGGAAGGTTGCGGTGATCGACTCGGCCATGCTTCCTCCTGCCCGTTCCGGGCAGCCGGTGGGGTGGGCGCCGCCAGCGCCGTCTACTTGCAGGTCGGCGGCGTGTCGCTGATGGTGACCTTCACGAGGCGCGTCTGGGAGCGACCCGCCCGGGCGATGGCGGCCACGTGCTCGCAGCCGCACAGGCCCTCCGCGATCCGCACGAAGCCGCAGATGCGCGAGGGCGAGCGATCGCACGCCTGGGGATCGAGCTGGGGGGCCGGCGCCTCGGTGATGAAGAACTGGGAGTTGGTGGTGTTGGGGCCGTGGTTGGTCATGCCGACCATGCACGGTCGGTCAAAGAGCCTGGTGCCGGGCTGCTGCAGCTCGTCCTCGACCTTGAAGCCGGGATCCGTCCAGCCGAAGTTGTAGCCCGCCGCGTTGTCCGCCCCGAGGGGCGCGTCGCGCGACGCCGGATCGCCGCTCTGGATCCACCTGCCGGGCTCCGCGACGTGGAAGAGGAGCCCGTCGTAGAAGCTCGCGGTGCGCGTCTCCTTGGTCAGCGGATCCTTGAAGGGCTTCTTCCCGGTCGCCAGCTCGACGAAGCTCGCGACGGTCCTCGGCGCCTCGCCCGGCAGGAGCTTCGCGCCGATGACGCCGCGGGACGTCTCGAAGACCGCGTAGAGCGCGCCGGCCTCCGCGGCCTGGACCGCGGCCTCCGCCTTCTTCTCGGACGAGCGCTTGCAGCCGGCGACGACGGAGAGGGCGAGCAGGGCAGCCAGGGCCGCGCGCGCGCCCGACGAGGGGGTGAGTGGGCTCATGACGGCGCGGGATGCTAGTCGCGCCCCTCCGGGCCGGCAAATGGAAAGGACCGGAGCGGCGGCGGCCTCAGCGCTTCGTCGTGCCCTTTCGGGCCGGCTTCCGGACGATCTTCTTCCGCACGGTCGCAGACCGCGACACCTTGGCACGGCCCCCCGTGCGGGCCGCGGGCTTTCGCGCGCGGGGCTTGCGCGCCGGCCGGGCCTCCCGGGGCGGAGGCTCCAGGGCCGGATCCGGGATCGCCTCCGGCGGCGCGACGGGCGCGGGCTCCCGGGCGGCCAGCGGGACGACGGCGGCCTCGACCGCCCGCCCCTGCGGCGCAGGCTCCTCCGGCGGGGGCACGGGCGCGGGCGGCGGCGCCGCGGGCTCGGCGACCCGGCGCGCCAGCGCCTCGAGCGCGAGCTTCGCGGCCGCCTGCTCCGCGTCCTTCTTCGAGCGCCCGGAGCCGCGCCCGAGCACCTCGCCGCGCAGCTCCGTCTCGACCTCGAACGTCTTCGAGTGATCGGGTCCCCGCTCGGCCACGACGCGGTAGCGCGGGGTCGAGCGGAGCCGGCTCTGGGCGAGCTCCTGGAGCTGCGTCTTGAAGTCGCGGTCCAGCGTGCCGGCCGTGGCGCGGGCGAAGGCGTCCCCCAGGAACCGGTCGGCGATCTGCAGCACCGGCTCGAGCCCCGCCTCGAGGAACACGGCCGCGATCACCGCCTCCATCGCGTCGGCCAAAAGCGAGGACTTCTGGCGTCCACCCGTGAGCTCCTCGCCGCGACCGAGCCGGAGGAGCGCGCCGAGCTCCAGCGCCCGCGCCATCTCGCAGAGGCCGAGCTCGTCCACGACGGCGGCGCGCATCTTCGAGAGCTCCCCCTCGCGGGCCTCCGGGAACCGCTCCATGAGCCGGTGGGACACCGCCAGGTCGATGACCGCGTCGCCGAGGAACTCGAGCCGCTCGTTGTCGAGCAGCCCCGGCTGGTCGCGGTGCTCGTTGACGTACGACTTGTGCGTGAGGGCCGCGATCGCGGTGGCGCGGTCGGCGAGGCGGAGGCCGAGCCGCGCCTCGAGCTCCGCCACCGGATCCCCTCCCCCCCGCGCCCCCGCGGCCAGGCTGCCTCGCTCGTCCGTCATGCCGTCTTTCTAGTACGCCGCCGCCTCCGGCACGAAGTTCGCGACCAGGATCGCCGCCGACATCTTGCGCGGCGCGCCGATGGGCTGCCGCTGCCGATCGAGCTGCCGGTAGAGGACGTTCCCCTCCTGGAGCTGGTCGATCTGGATGAGCAGGCGCCAGCCGCCGCCCTCCTGCGAGAAGACGGCCTCGAAGTCGGAGCGCTTGAGGACCCGCGCCGCGCCGTACGGCCGGCCGTCGATGTCGGTCCCCACGTACCGGACCTCGTCGGCGCCCGACGCCTCCACGACGACGTTCATGACCCAGACCTCGCCCGCGTGCGGCAGCAGGTGGCCGGGCACCTCCGCGCCGCCGCCGCCGGCGGGGGCCGACGCCTCCGGATCGGGCACTCCCAGGGCGAGCGCGACGACCTTCCCGGTCCCCGGGAAGGCCTCGAGGTCGAAGCGATCCGACCAGACGTCCCCGTTCGGCCCGATGAGGCGGCCGCGGAACCGGGTGCCCATCTCGCGGGTGGCGACGAACCGGTAGCGCGTCGCCCCGGACTCGAACTCCTGCACGAGCTCCACGGCCGCGTTGGGCGCGAGGATCGACCCCTCCCCGAACGCCTGCACCAGCGCCGCGAGCGTGACGGCGTTGCGGGGCGGCGGCATCGCGGTGAGGCTGGTGGCGGCCGGCGCGACGCCCGCGGGCCCCTTCCCCACCGGCGCGGCCGCCATCCGGGGGACGGAGTTCACGAGGTAGATCTCGAGGTCGGTCGGCGAGGCGAAGTCCGCGAGCGCGAGCGGCGGGAAGTCGCTCGCCACCTCGAAGGGCCGCCCGCCCACGGGCGCGACGCGCGAGACGCGCACGCCCTCGGGCGCGCCGAGGATCTCGAAGGCGTGGGTGGCCGACTTCACCACCGCGCGCACCGCGAGGCGCTCGGCGTCGATCGCCGCCTCGAGCCGGAGCGCGCGCATGCGGGCGGCGACGTCCTGGAGGGCGGCGCCCCGCCGGGCGAGCGCCATCGCCAGCGCCTGCTCGAGGCCCGCCACGCGCTCGTGCTCGTAGAAGTTGACCGGGCCGAGCGTCGAGAGCGGCGGGTCCGGGAAGCGCAGGTGGTCGTGGCCCTCGACGGCGAACCGCGCCCGCGGGATGGCCTGGCCGGTGGCCGGGTGGACGACCCGGCCGGAGAACGCGAGCTCTCCCTCGAGCGTCTCGCGATCGGCGCCGAGCCGCACCGGCACGCCCATGGCCGAGAGCTTGCGCGAGGCGATCTGGTTCAGCCGCTCGCGGGGGATCTTCCCGATGATTGTGTGTTCGCCCTCGGACATCTGGCGAGGCACAGGTTACCAAAGAAACGGCGTGCGCGAGGACCGGTCGGGCCCGCCGCGCGCGGGCGGACCTGCACACCTCGCCCGACCTCGCGCGGGCGTGGACGCGGCGAGGCCCCCGCCCGCGCGCAGCGGACGAGGGCCTCGGACGAAGGCGGAGGTGCGGAACGGGCCTAGCGCAGCGCCTTGAACGCGCTCCGGCCGGCGTAGCGCGCCGTCGCCCCGAGCTCCTCCTCGATCCGGAGGAGCTGGTTGTACTTGGCGATGCGGTCGGAGCGGGAGGCCGAGCCGGTCTTGATCTGGCCGCAGTCGCACGCCACCGCGAGGTCGGCGATGGTCGTGTCCTCGGTCTCGCCCGAGCGGTGGCTCATCACGCTGGTGTAGCCGGCGCGGTGCGCCATGCGGACGGCCTCGAGCGTCTCGGTCAGCGAGCCGATCTGGTTCACCTTCACGAGGATCGAGTTCCCGACGCCCTGCTGGATGCCCTTCTCGAGCCGGGTGACGTTCGTGACGAAGAGATCGTCGCCGACGAGCTGGACCTTCTTCCCGAGCCGCTCGGTGAGGAGCTTCCAGGTCGCCCAGTCGTTCTCGTCGCAGCCGTCCTCGATCGAGACGATCGGGTACTTCTTGCAGAGGCCCTCGTAGAAGTCGACGAGGCCCTTGCCGTCGAAGGTCTTGCCCTCGCCCTCGAGCGTGTACTTGCCCGTGGACTTGTCGAAGAACTCGGAGGAGGCGACGTCGAGCGCCAGCGCGACCTGCTCGCCCGCCTTGAGGCCCGCCTGCTGGATGGCCTCCATGATCACCGCGAGCGCCTCCTCGTTCGAGGGGAGGTTCGGGGCGTAGCCGCCCTCGTCGCCGACGCCGGTCGCGGCGCCGCGGCCCTTGAGCACCTTCTTCAGCGCGTGGAACACCTCGGCGCCGTAGCGAAGCCCCTCGGCGAACGTGGGCGCGCCGAGCGGCACGACCATGAACTCCTGGAAGTCCACGTTCGAGTCGGCGTGCGCGCCGCCGTTCACGATGTTCATGAGCGGGACGGGCAGCGTGCGGGCGCCCGCGCCGCCCACGTACCGGTAGAGCGGGAGGTCGTGCGCCTTGGCCGCCGCCTTGGCGGCGGCGAGCGAGACGCCGAGGATGGCGTTCGCGCCGAGCTTGGACTTGGTCGGCGTGCCGTCGAGCTGGAGCATCTTCGCGTCGAGGCTCGCCTGATCGGAGGCGTCCATCCCGACGACCGCCGGCGCGATCTGCTCGACGACGTTGGCGACCGCCTTGCGGACGCCCTTGCCCAGGTACCGGCCCTTCTCGCCGTCCCGGAGCTCGAGGGCCTCGTGCTCGCCGGTCGAGGCGCCCGAGGGGACCGCGGCGCGGCCGACGTCGCCGGTCCCGACCGCCACCTCGACCTCCACCGTCGGGTTGCCGCGGGAGTCGAGGATCTCCCGGGCCGTCACATTGATGATCTCGGTCACAGCGCGCCCTCCGAGGCGGTTCACCGCCTGAGTGAGAAAACGCGCGGAATCTGCCCGCAGGCCCGCGGGAGGTCAACGCATTTCCTGGGCGGCCTATCGTCGCCTCCCGGGCCCGTACACGCGCCCGAGCCCGCGCCCGAGGGCCTGCCCCGCGCTTCGCTAGCCGTAATCGATGATCACGACGCCGCCCTCGTCGCGATCCTTGGGAGGCGGATCGTCGGGCGTGTGGCCGGGCTCGAGCGGGAGGGGGAGCTCGATGGAGGGGCGATCGTCGCGGGACTTCTCCCGCTCGCGCCGCTTGATCTCCTCGATGACGTAGGCGTCCAGCATCGCTCTCTCCTGCCTTCGTCTTCGTCCCTGCTCCGGATCCAGATGCAAGCCGCGTTCCTGAGCCGACTCCGCTCCTTCCGTTCCGCGGCGGCGGCGCCCATCACCAAGGACGGCCGGACCCCGCGTCCTGATTCACCACGCCCGCAGCACCCCTCCCATGTGATCGCAGTAACACCCGACCCAGGATGGGTCAAGGCGACGAGTCCTTCGAGGATGTAAGCGGACCTGTGCGCGCGGGCCTTCCGGGCGAGCGCGCGGCACGCCCGTGGCACGGCGGCCACTCCCCCCGGGATCGCGCGAAGGCGGTCAGCGCCCTTCGGCGCGCTCCCGGAACGCCTCGAGCGTGCGCGGGAGCTGGACGCGCGTCAGCTGATCGCTCATCCGATCGAGGAGCGCCTGCGGGACGAGCGGCGGCTTCGCGATCTGGATGTCCACCGAGTAGCGGGCGCGCGTGGCGTCGCCCTCGGGCGTCAGCTCCCAGGAGCCGTTCGAGACCTTCAGCACGTCGCCCGAGACGAGCGACCAGGAGACCTTGCGCGGCCGCTCCGCCTCGTGCCGGAGGACGTACTTGATCCGGCGGAGGCCGAGATCGAGGTCGTACTCCACGTGCGTCTCGCCGCCGACCGCGCGCGGGGTGCACGCCTTGATCCCCGGGACGAACTCCGGGTACCGCGCGTAGTCCACGATGATGTCGAACAGCTGCTCGATCCCCGCCTGGACCACGACCTCCTTCGAAACGAGCGCCACGGGTGTCTCCTCGCCGGCCGGCTCACCAGCCGTAGTTCGGGCTGCGGGTGAAGTGGTGGATCGTGTCGATGAACCGGATGGTGGCGGTCTTCGCGCGCATCACCACCGAGTGCGTCCGCGCGCCGTCGCCGGTGAAGACGACGCCCTTGAGGAAGTCCCCCTCGGTCACGCCCGTGGCGGCGAACATCACCGTGCCGCCGGCCATCTCCTCGGCGGTGAGGAGCCGCTCGGGCTCCTTCACGCCGTGCGCGCGCAGCTTCTCGCGCTCGGCCTCGTTCCGGCAGACGAAGCGGCCGTGCATCTCGCCGCCTGCGCACCGGATCGCCGCGGCGGCGACCACGCCCTCGGGGGCCCCGCCCACGCCGAGCAGGATGTCCACGCCGGTCTCCGGGAAGCAGGTGCTCACCGCCGCGGCGAGATCGCCGTCGCGGATGAGCTTGATCCGCGCCCCCGCCTCGCGCACCTCGCGGACGAGCGCCGCGTGGCGCGGGCGGTCGAGGATCACCACCGTGAGGTCCTCGACGTACTTCCCGGTCGCCTCGGCGACGCGCTGGAGGTTCTCGGAGGCCGAGCGGCGGAGGTCGATCACCCCGCGGGCGCTCGGCCCCACCGCGACCTTCTCCATGTACGCGTCCGGCGCGCGCAGCAGGTGGCCGGGCTCGCTCATGGCGATGGCGCTGATCGCGTTCGCGCCGCCGATCGCGCACGCGTCGCGGCCCTCGAGCGCGTACACGGCGATCTCCAGCTCCGCGTCGCCGTCGCGCCGCTTCCCGACCTTCTCTCCGAGCTGGAACGTCCCCTCGCCGGGCGCCCCGGGCCCCTCGGCGATGACGATCTCCCCGTGCACCGGCACGTCCGCGAGCACGCGGCGCATGGCCTCGGTCGCCGCGCGATCGGCGGCGTCGGGGTCGCCGCGGCCCATCAGGCGCGCCGAGGCGAGCGCGGCGGCCTCCGTGACGCGGACCATCTCCAGGGCGAGGTTGCGGTCCATGGCTAGGCCCTCGCGCCTTCCGGCGCCTCGCCGGCGCCGAGCGCGCGCGAGAGCTCCTCGGGCATGCGCACCACCCGCCCCGCCGCGTCCACGCAGGCGTGGACGGTGAAGCCGGTGGTGAGCACCCTGCCGTCGCGGAGGATGCGGTACGCGAACCGCGCCGACGCGCGCCCGAGCTCCACGAGCGAGGTCTCGACCTCGAGCACGTCGTCGTACCGCGCGGGCTCCACGTACTTCACGCCGGCCTCCGCCACGGGCAGCACGAGCCCGAACCGCTCCTCGAAGTCGCGGTACCGCAGGCCCTTCGCCCGGATGTACTCGTTGCGACCCGCCTCGAACCAGCGCAGGTAGTTGGCGTAGTACACGACGCCCATGCGGTCGGTGTCTGCGTACAGCACGCGCACCTCGGTCCTCACCATCGCCCAACCCTTTCTACCAAGCGTGCGCGCACCCGACGCGCCCCGGGTAGGTTTCACCGGGCCCTCTCGACCGGCGCCTGTCCTGCGCGCGGCGCCCTCAGCCCCCGCCGTTCAGCTTGTAGGACCGGAGCAGCGCCTTCACCTGCGGCGTGACCCGGCCGTCCACGACGACGTACGTCTCGATGAGGACCGGCCCGACCCGCGGCGCGTACGTGATCTCGAGCACCTGGTCGATGCTGGCCTTCACGCGGTTGTGCGCGCGGACGCGGACGCAGCGCTCGAACGTGCCGGCGGGCGTCTCGACGGTCTCGCTCGGGTTGGCGATCTCGTAGCGCTCGATGACGGTCGGGGAGACGACGGAGGTCCAGGACGCCCCGGCGGTGAACGGCTGGCAGAGGAGCCGGCGACCGCGATCCCGCACGCAGGGGCCATCCACGCGCAGGGTGCCGCGCTCGTTGTCGCGGTAGTACCCGTCGGCCGTCCGCTCCAGGATCCGCACGGTCCGGAGCGCACCCCGCCGGCTCTCCGGCAGCGCGGGAGAGCGGTCCACGTACACCCACTCGTTCCCGACCGCGAGCGGGAAGTAGTCGCCGGGCCCACCGGCGGGCCCCAGCTTCGGCGCAGGGGTGCCCTTGCCGGGCGCGGGCTTCTCGGCCTTCTCGCCGGGGCGCGCCGCGGCCTGCGGGCGCTCCTTGGCGCCCCGCCGCTCCGGGGCCGGCGCCGGGGCCGGTGCCTGCGCGGCCGGCGCGCCGGGATCCTCCGGCCGGGGCTCCCCGGTCGAGTGGGCGCACGCGGCGCCGAACGTGGCGGCGAGGAGCAGGGGGACGAGGCGGTTCATCGCTCCATCCTACCGGAATCCGGGCTCGTTGACTCTCGGGGCCGCAGGAGCGCCGCCTGTTCGCGCTCGCGCGCCTCGAGCTCCCGCAGCGCCTCCCGCGCAGCCTCGCGGACCTCCGGGTCGACGAGCCCCGACTCGAGCGTGAGGAGGTACCCGCGCGCCTCGCTGCCCCCGAGGTCGCCGATGATGCGCACGTAGCGCGGCGCATAGGGGCCGTCGTCGAGGCGCTGGGTGAAGTCGATGATCGGCCCGACCGCGCGTGGATCGCCGATCTGCGCCAGCGCGCCCGCGGCGCGCTCGGCCAGCCGGAGGTCCGGATCGCCGAGCCGCGCGATGAGGGCCGGCACGGCCTCGCGGCTCCGCCGCTCGCCGAGCACGCGGATCGCCTGCTCGCGGCGGCGGGGGTCCTGATCGTCGAGCTCGCCGAGCAGCTGCTCGGTCGATCGCCCCTCGGCGGCGAGCGCGCGCCGCAGGCTCCCGGAGGCGTCGGCCACCGCGGCCGAGAACGCCTCGCGCCACGCAGGCGCGTCGCGCTCCCCGGGTGCGGAGCGCGGGACCGTGCCCACCCCCGTGTCGGCGAGCGAGCGCGGGGAGGCTGCCTCGCCGCCGAGGAGCTGGAGCTCCACCGCGATCTCGTACGGCCCTCGGCCGGAGGCGGACACCTCGAGGATCTCGACGCGGGCGCGGTAGTCGCCGCCCTCGTCCACGACGCGGAACCCGGCGCCGCGGAGCGCCGCCCGCGCGGCCTCGCGGAGCGCGCGGGGGTCGAGCCCGACGGCCCGGAGCGCCTCCTCGTGGACGCCGGCGGCCACCTTCGGCTCGCTCACGCTCGGGCTCCCGCGACGGCAGCCGCCGGCGACCGAGGCGACCGACACCAGGAGCACCGCCGCGAGCGACCTGGGGAGCATCCTCACTCCTGCGGCGCGGAGCCGCCACCCGCCGGCTCGGAGCTCGGCGGGGGCGCGCCCGCCGCGGCGCCGTTGCCACCGGCGCCGGCCTCCGCCGGCGGTGCGC
>JAEYZK010000226.1 GCA_023428085.1 Pseudomonadota bacterium | reverse complement strand
CTCACGCGACCGCGGCCCGGATCGACCGCCGGAGCTGGGACTCCGTGTAGGGCTTGTCGAGGAACGAGACGCCCGGGGTGGCGCGGAGCGCCTCGACCTCGTCCCCTTCGTGGAACCCCGACGAGACGACCACGGGGAGCCGCGGCGCGGCGGCGCGCAGCACGGCGACGACCTCCGCCCCGGTCATGTCGGGCATCATCATGTCCACGATGGCGAGGTCGAAGCTGGCGGCCTGCGCCGCCCGCTCGTGCACCGCCGCCCGCGTCCCGTCGCACTCCTGGACGACGCAGCCGTTCCCGCGCAACAGCAGGGCGAGGGAGCGGCGGACGTTCTCCTCGTCGTCGATGACCAGCACCCGGAGCCCCTGGGCGAGCCGGTCGGACGCGGCGGCGGGCGGCGCGGCCCGGGCGGGCACCTCCGCCGCCGGGAGGAGGAGCGTGACCGTGGTCCCCGCGCCCGGTGCGCTCGCGACCGCCGCCGCCCCCCCGTGCGCGCGCACGGTCCCGTAGACCTCGGCGAGCCCGAGGCCGGAGCCCTTGCCGACCGGCTTCGTCGTGAAGAACGGCTCGAACAGGTGGCTGCGCGCCTCCTCGGAGAGCCCGACGCCGGTGTCCGTCACGCCGATCTCGAGGTAGCGCCCCGGCGCGACGCCCAGGACGCCGGCGCGCTCGGGGGAGACCTCGAGCGCGCGCGTGGCGAGGGTCAGCGTGCCGCCGTCGGGCATGGCGTCGCGGGCGTTGAGCGCGAGGTTGAGGACGGCGGCGTGGAGCCGGTCCGGATCGCCCGAGACGGCGCGCGGGTGGGTCGTGAGCCGCGCGGCGATCGTGATGCGCTTGTCGATGCTGCGCTCGAGGAGGCCGCGCACGTCGCGGACGATCCCGTCGAGCTCCACGAGCGTCGTCCGGGTCGGCTGCTTGCGGGCGAACGCGAGGAGCTGGCGCGTGAGGCCGGCCGAGCGCAAAGCGGCCTCGCGGATCCCGCCCACGGTGTCCAGCGCCTCGCGCGGCAGGTCGAGGCCGGAGAGGTACTCCGCGCTCCCGAGGATCGCGGTGAGCTGGTTGTTGAAGTCGTGCGCCACCCCGCCCGCGAGCCGGCCGATGCCCTCGAGCTTCTCCGAGTGGCGCAGCCGATCCTCGATCTGCCGCCGCTCGGTCACGTCGCGCCCCACCCCGACCACCGCGACCACCTGCCCCGCGGCGTCCCGCACGGCCGTGTCGGCCCACGCGAACCACCGCCAGCCCTGCACGGTGAGCGCGCGCTGCTCGACGTACACGGCGTACGGCGGCCGGTAGAGCGCCTCCATCGCGCGCGCGGTCGGCTCGCGGTCGTCCTCGTGCACGAGCGGCATGAAGGCCGTGCCGAGCAGCTCGGCCTCGGTCTTGCCGAAGGTGCGGCAGTAGCTCGGGCTCGCGAACAGGAACCGCCCGTCCGCGTCCACCTTCACGACGAGGTCGGTCTGGTTCTCCACGAGGAGGCGGTACTTCTCCTCGCTCTGCCGGAGCCGCTCGGCCGCCTGCTGCCGGCCCTCGACCGCGTTCGCCAGGAAGAGGTTCGTCAGCACGACGACGAAGCAGAACACCTGCACGTGGACCACGACCTGCGGCCCATCCGCGAAGGCGCCGCGCCCCGCGACGGTGCTCGCCAGGGCCAGGACGACGAACACGAACCCGGCGGTGGTCGCGCCCCGGAGCCCGAGGCGGAGGGCGATCCAGACGAGCGGCGGCAGCACCGCGACCTGGAACGGGTGGGCGGCGGCGGGTGCCTGGAAGAAGACGAGCCAGCCGGTGAGCGCGCACGCCATCACGAGCGCCCCGCGCTCCATGCGCGCCCAGGTCGGCGAGGCGCCGCGCGCGGCGCGCGGCTCCGTCCACGCGAGGACCAGGGTCCCGGCGGCGATGATCCCGAGCCCGGAGCCCGTCCAGAGGTGGTGCCACACCGGCACGAGGGCCACGCCCTCCGCCGTGGAGAGCACGAAGGCCGTCAAGAGGTTGAGCAGGCCGCTCGCGACGAGCGGGCCGGCGAGGATGAGGGCGACGAGGTGGCCGGGGTTCGACAGGCGCGGGCGGCCGCCGCAGATCCGCAGGACGGCGAACGCGCCGAGCGTCGGCTCGAGCGCGTTCCCGATCGCGAACGCCACGACCAGCGCCGCTGGCTGGCCGGCGAGCGCGTTGAACGCCGCGACCGGCAGCGCCGCGGCGACGAGGAGCGCGGGCCAGCGCCGCCGCTCGCTGACGAGCAGCGTGCCGAAGATGAGGCCGGCCGCGGGCCAGAACAGCGCGACCTTGCCCGGGCCGGGGGTGAGGGCGAACCCGAGCTGGCACAGCGCGAAGTTCGCCGCGGCGAAGGCGAGCAGGCCCGCCGTGCGCCGGACCGGCGCCGGCGCCGTGCTCCAGAGGCGCGAGGACCAGGCGAGGAGGTCGCGTGGAGTGCTGGACGCGTTCGAGTGGGCCATCCCTGTGCCGCGGACCGGAGGTCACGGCAGCCGCCATGCTGGCACGGGGGGCGCCCCTGAACAACGCCACGGCGGGCGAAAGCGCGCTTGCAGCCGCGGGTGCGCCGGCGGGCCCCGCCTGCACTCACAGCGTACCCACCCCGTGCGGTACACGGGGTTCCCCCCGGGCGAGGGAGCGGGGTCACGCCTGCGCGTTCCGCCCCCGCGTGAGCAGCAGCACGACCGCGGCCACCTCCGACACGACGCGCTCGAGCCGCCGCGAGACGTCGAGCTCCTCGAGCACGGCCTGCCGCGCCTCGGGCTCGGAGATCGCCGCGGCGGCCACGAGGTCCACCGCGGTCGAGGGGTCGTCGATGTGCGCGACGGCCTCGGCGAGCGCGGGCGCGCCCGACTCGGGCGGCAGGCGGGTCGAGAGCTCGAGCACGAGCTGCCGGAGCGACTCGAGCCCGGACTGGAGCTGGCGCCCGCCCCCGGCGGGCAGGACGTCCGGCGCCACCTCGGCCCGGAACGTCCGGTAGGCCGCGTCGGTCCGGAGCTCGTCGCCGAGCCGCACCCGCGCGACGCCGCGGAGGACGAGGTCGTACCGGCCGTCGTCGTGCTCGACGTGGTGCTCGATGTACCCGGCGCCGGCGATCGGCCGGAGCGGCGGGTGGAGCTCGCGGAGCCCCTCGGCCGACCGCACGTTGGGCACGGCCACGATCCGGTCGCCGGCGAGCGCGTCGCGGACGAGCGCCCGGTACCGCGGCTCGAAGACGTGCAGCGGCGTGGGGGTGCCCGGGAGCACGGCCACGCCGTGCAGCGGGAAGACCTTCAGCGCGCCGCACGCCCGCTGGAGCGCCTGGCCGCGATCCGGGGCGTCGCGCCGCTCAGCCATGCTCGTGCGCCGGCCGCTGCTGCGCCGGGATCGCGGGCGCGTAGGCGCGCGTCGGGGTCTCGATCCGCATCCGGTAGAAGCTCCGCCACACGAAGACCGTCGCGACCGCGAGGAACGCGCCGGCGAGCGAGAGCCGCGCCGCCGTGCTCATCCGGAGCGCGAGCTCGACCGCGAGCAGCCCGAAGAGGGTGGTGAACTTGATGATCGGGTTCATGGCCACCGAGGAGGTGTCCTTGAAGGGGTCGCCGACCGTGTCGCCCACGACCGTCGCGGCGTGGAGCTCGGTCCCCTTCGCGCGCAGCTCCGTCTCGACGACCTTCTTCGCGTTGTCCCAGGCGCCGCCGGCGTTGGCCATGAAGATGGCCTGGAAGAGGCCGACGATGGCGATGGCGATGAGGTGTCCCACGAAGAAGTACTCGTCGGCGAAGGCGAAGGCGAGCGTGGCGAAGAAGACGACGAGGAAGATGTTGAACATCCCCTTCTGTGCGTAGACGGTGCAGATCTCGACGACCTTCTTGGAGGCCGTGACGTCGGCCCGCTCGTTGGAGTCGAGCCGGATGTTCCGCTTGATGAACGCCACGGCCAGGTACGCCCCGGTCGTGACCGCCTGGGTGGACGCGCCCGTGAACCAGTAGATCACCGCGCCGCCCGAGATGAGCCCGAGGAGGAAGAGCGGGTTCAGGATCGAGAGCTTCTCGAGGTGCGCGGTGAGGCCGTTCGTCAGCACGACCACGATCGAGAAGATCATCGTGGTGGCGCCCACGACGGCGGTGCCGATGAGCACGGGCTTGGCGGTCGCCTTGAACGTGTTGCCCGCGCCGTCGTTCTCCTCGAGGAGCTGCTTCGCCCGCTCGAAGTCGGGCGCGAAGCCGTGATCCCGCTTCAGCTCGCCCGCGATGCCCTTCTCCCGCTCGATCATCGAGAGCTCGAACACGGACTGCGCGTTGTCGGTGACCGGGCCGTACGAGTCCACGGCGATGGTCACCGGGCCCATGGAGAGGAACCCGAAGGCGACGAGCCCGAACGCGAAGACCGGCGCGGCGAGCATGAGCGCGCCCATGCCGAGCGTGGAGAAGTAGTACGCGACGGCCATGAGGCCGACGAGCGCCGCGCCCATCCAGAACGCCGAGAAGTTGCCGGCGGTGAGGCCGGAGAGGACGTTGAGCGAGGCGCCGCCCTCGCGCGACGAGGTGACGACCTCGCGCACGTGGGCCGAGCTCGTCGAGGTGAAGACCTTCACGACCTCGGGGATGATCGCGCCGGCGAGCGTCCCGCAGGAGATCACCGCCGAGAGCTTCCACCACATGGTGCCGTCGCCGAGCTCCGGGATGAGCTCGTGGGAGATGCCGAAGGTGACGGCGACGGAGACGAGGGCGGTCAGCCAGACGAGCGAGGTGAGGGGCGTCTCGAAGTTCATCCGGTCGGCCTTGCCGTAGCGCCGGCTCATGACCGCCTGGTTGAGGAAGTACGAGCCGACCGACGAGATGACCATCCAGATCCGCATCGAGAACAGCCAGACGAGGAGCTGCACCTGCACCGCCGGCTCCGGGACGGCGAGCAGGACGAACGTGATGAGGGCGACGGCCGTCACCCCGTAGGTCTCGAAGCCGTCCGCCGAGGGGCCGACCGAGTCGCCGGCGTTGTCGCCGGTGCAGTCGGCGATGACGCCGGGGTTGCGCGCGTCGTCCTCGGGCAGCTTGAAGACGATCTTCATGAGGTCGGCGCCGATGTCCGCGATCTTGGTGAAGATGCCGCCCGCGATCCGGAGCGCGGAGGCGCCGAGGCTCTCGCCGATGGCGAAGCCGATGAAGCAGGCGCCGGCGAGGTTCGCCGGCACGAACAGCACGATGACGAGCATGATCATGAGCTCGACGCTCACGAGCATGGTCCCGATGGACATGCCGGCGCGGAGCGGGATCGAGAAGACCGGGTAGGGCTTCCCGCGCAGCGCGACGAAGGCGGTCCGGCTGTTCGCGTAGGTGTTGACCCGGATCCCGAACCAGGCGACGCCGGCGGAGCCGCAGATGCCGACCAGGCTGAAGAGCAGGATGAGGGCGACCTTGCCCGGGCCGAAGCCCTCGGAGAGCCAGCCGAAGTAGACGACCATCACGACCGCGATGAACGCCCAGAGGATGCCGATGAACCGCGCCTGCGTGACGAGGTACGTCTTCGCGGTGGCGTAGATGAGCTCGGAGATCTCCTTCATCGAGCGGTGGACGGGGAGGCCGCGCAGGTTGCGGGCGACGAGCAGCCCGAAGAGGAGCCCCGCCGCGCCGACGACGAGCCCGAGCATGAGCAGCGCGTGCCCGTCGAGGCCGCCCAGGAAGGTCTGGGTGCGGAGGTCGGGGAGGACGAGGTTGGCTTCCCCGCCGCCCTGCCCGGTCGCCGCGAGGGCGAGGGTCTCTACCTGCGTGACTCCGATCATCGGTGCACCCTGGTCCGGCCGTTCGTGTGGGATCCGTCCGCCCGCTCGGTCCACGGCGCGCGGCCGAGCGGAGGGCCGTCCGCCTCGCCGGGCGAACGGTCACTTCACAAAGGTCAGCGGAATGATGCGGCTCGTCGTCGCGGCCGGGAAGGCGCGCGGAGCACGTTCTGCGACAACCGGAAGGGGCCGGACGAGCGCCGGGCCGCCTGGGTCAGCGAACGTTGGGGACGCGCCGCGCGGGGAACCCAGCGCCGCGCGGGGGAGGTCAGATCCCGGCGGGAGCGTGCGGCGCGCTCGTCGCCTCGAGGCTGCCGGCGTCGAGCGTCGCGAAGTTCAGGTTGAAGTACCCGGCGACCCCGCAGGAGTGCATGACCCGCTTCACGATCCGGAAGGGGACGGCCCGGTCGGCCTGCACGTTGACCACGCCCTCCCACCGCTTCTCGGGATCGTTCTGGTGGAGGAAGTCCCACCGCTTCTTCTCGTCGCGGAGGCTCTCCTCGATCCCCGGGATGTTCAGGTAGCCGTCCCGCTCGAGGTCGGCGATGTCGGCGACCTTCTTGCCGATGACCGTGATCTCGTTGGAGCTGATGGTGACCACCGGCGCGACGTCGATCACCTGGCCGTGGTGCGCGTCGGGGAGCTTGATGTCCTTCTGCATGTACAGCACCTCGCCCGTGGACGAGAACTGCTGCAGGAGGAAGATGACGAGCATCGTCATCATGTCGACCATCGGCACCACGTTCAGGTCGGCGTTCGTCGCCTTGTGGCCGCGCTGGATCTTGCCGCCGAGGATGCGCGACTTCTCGAAGCGCTTCGCGGGCCGCTTGCCGGGGATGACGATGGGCATGGTGCGCTACCCCTCCGTCACCGAGACGGAGACGAGCCCCTCCCCGACGCAGGTGTCGATGATCTCGATGAGCTCGCCGTACTGCACGGTGTCCTCGGAGGCGATCGTGACGGAGACGGCCTCCGGGTAGTTCGAGCGGAGGACCTTGAGCTTCGCCGCGAGCCCCTTCACGTCCTGGCGGGGCTTCACCTCGGAGTCGGGATCGCGGCCGCCGTCGACCGCGTCGGGCCGGGCCGGCTTGAGGGCCCGCATCACGAGCGGGATCTCCTCGTCGCCGCCGGCGGACGTCTGGAGGACCAGCTTGTTCTCCCGCACGAGGACGGTCACGAGCAGCGCCTTCTGCTGCTCGCCGGCGGGCGGCGGCTCCGGCGCGCCGGAGCCGAACTGCTGGACCTGGAGGCGGGAGATCTGCGTCCAGACCGCGGTGTAGAGGAGGAAGGTGATGCAGCAGGACAGGAGGTCGATGGCCGGGACGACGTTGATCACCGCGTCGAGTGACTTCTTGCCCTTCTTGCCTTTGCCCTGCTCGGGCATCGCGCCGCCGCCCATCGCCTCACCCGCTTTCTTGCTGGGGGGCCGGGAGAAGCTCGGCCCCCCAGTCCCCCGGCTCGCTCAGGCCGCTCTCGTGATCAGCCCGCCGCCTCTTCGCCGACCGTCGCCGGCATCTTCATCTTGTCGCGGTTCGCGAGGATGAGGTTCAGCAGCGAGACCGACGCCTCGTTGATGTCGTCGAGCATGTGCTGCGAGCGGCCCTGGAGGACCGAGTACGCGACGAGCGCGGGGATGGCGGTGAGGAGGCCGTACGCGGTGCAGTTCATGGCCTCCGAGATCGAGCTGGAGAGGATGGCGGCCTTCTCGGAGGCGCTCGCGGTCGCCACGGCGGCGAACGCGCTGATGAGGCCGATGATGGTGCCGAGCAGCCCGAGGAGGGTGGCGACGTTGCCGAGCATGGCGAGGTAGCCGGTCCGCTTCTCGATCCGCGGCGACTCGCGCAGGGTCGCCTCGTCCATGGCGGCCTGGACGTCGGCCTCGCCCTTCGGGACGTTGAGGAGCCCGGCCTTCACGACGGAGACGAGCGGGGTGCGCTTCTGGGAGGCGCAGAAGCTGATCGCCCGATCGAGGTCGCCGCGGATGATGTGCTCGCGGAGGCCCCGCATGAGCGCTTCCTTGCTCGTCCAGAGCTGGAAGTAGAGCGCGATGACCCGATCGAGGACGAGGAGGATGGTGAAGACGAGCGCCACGCTGATGGCGTGCATCATCCAGCCGCCCTCACCGTAGTGCTTCGCGATCGCACGGAACATTTCCATTGCCGTCGTGTCCTCCGAGTGGGGCCGCGCATCGGACCCGTCCCACGATCACGCGCTTGCCCGGGACTGGGATCCCCTATCACGGGGATTTTGCTGGCGTCAATTCGCGGGAGGTACGGCGCACACGCACCCTGGTCCGCGCGCCGCGCGCGCCCTCCCCGGCCCAGCAGATCCTGCCCCCCCGCCGCCTCGCCGGCAATCGGGCGATCGTCAACGGGCGTCCTGCCTCCCCCGGGCGCGGCGCGCGCCCGCGCCCAGAGCGCCCCGGCACCTTCTCCGGTACCCGAGATCGCTGTTAAGTAGGGTCGATGCCGCTCGACGTCGCCGCCTTCGCTCCGTACCGGCTCGCGCCGGGCGCCGCACCCGAGGAGGTGGAGCGCATCGCGGCCTCGCTCGGGGACGCGCCGCTCGTCGCGCCGGCGGCGGCGCCGCCCCCCGCGGCGATCGCGAACCGCGCGCTCGCCGACGTCGCCTGCGGCCGCGCGGCGTCGGCGGAGGAGGCCTGCCG
>JAEYZK010000225.1 GCA_023428085.1 Pseudomonadota bacterium | reverse complement strand
GTTGTCGGTTGTCGGTTGTCGGTTGTCGGTTGTCGGTTGTCGGCCTTCAACTGATAACCGACGACCGTCCACTGATCACCGACTTGACCCGAAACCGGTACCGGGTGTGAAGTCGAGCGGGAGCCATGCACGACCGGCCGACCACGACCCCCGCGCCCGCCCACGACTCCGACGCGACCCCGCTCGCGTCCCCGGCCTCGCCGCGGGGGCAGGCTGCCGCCGGCCTCGTCGTCGCGCTCGCCAAGGCGGCGCGCGCCTTCACCCTCTACGACGCCGGGAACGCGCTCGTCCGCCAGTTCATCGGGGACTATCACGCGCGGGCGCAGGCGGCCACGGCCGGCGGACCGGTCGAGCTCGCGGTGAAGCCGTTCGAGCTGCTCTGCGGCGCGGAGGTCGTGTACCGGGAGGAGGACCGGGAGCGATCGCTCGCGTTCAAGCTGTTCCGGGACGGCGTGCGCCGGGTCACCTTCGGGCGCGGCGTGAACGCAGACGAGCTCCTCCGGCTCCTCCAGATCCTGGCCCTCCGGTTCGTCGGCGTGCGGCAGGCAGAGGACGACGTCGTCACGCTCCTCCGCAAGGCGGAGTTCCGGTCGATCTCGTTCGCGGCCGTCGAGGGCTACACCTCCGACGAGCGGACCGCCGACGCCGGGCTGCGCCACCGCGGCGGTGAGCCGCCGCCCGGGTTCGACACGCCGTTCCCGAAGCTGCCGCCCCCCGGGCCGATCGCCTACGCGCCGATCCCGGAACCCGCGCTCGGCGCGCTGCGCGGCGAGGAGGCCCCGGAGGCGCTGGGCGTCTCCGGCGTGCGGCTCGCCGCCGAGCTCGTCGCCTGGGCTGCGCGCGGCGACCTGCCCTCCGCCGAGGTGGCCCAGCTCTGCGGCGAGCTCCGCGACTTCCTCGTGGCGGACGGGCAGCTCGGGCTGCTCGCGTCCCTGGCCGAGCTGCCGCTGCGCCTCCCGGCGGGGCCGCTGCGCGACGAGCTCCTGCGCGGGCTCGCGGACGCGCGGCTCCTCGAGGTGGTGCTCGGGAGCCTGCCGGCGCAGGGCGGCGCGCTGCCGCCCGAGGCGCTGCGGCTCGTCCCGTTCGTGCCCGCGGCGGCGGTCATGGACCGCCTCGCGACCGAGGAGGCCCCCGCCCGGCGCAGGGCGCTGCTCGCGGTCATCGAGGCGCGGCTCCCTGCGGACGCGGACGCGGTCGCGGCCAAGCTCCCGGGGCTCGGCGTGGAGCTCGTGCGCGAGCTCCTGAAGCTGCTCGCGCAGCGGGCGCCGGACCGCGCCGACCCGGTGTCGCTCGCGCTCCTCGGTCACGCCGACGACTCGCTCCAGCTCGAGGCGCTCCGCGCGCTGGCCGGCTCCGCCCAGCGGCTCCCGGCGGCGCCGTTCGTCGAGGCGCTCCGGTCGCCGGTCGAGGCGATCCGGATCGCCGCCGCGCAGGCGCTCGAGCACCACGGCGATACGGCCGCGGCCCGGACCGTCGCGGACGCGCTCACGGGTCGGAAGTCCTGCTCGCGCGAGGAGGCCGCCGCGCTGGGGCGCACGCTGGGCGCGCTGCACGCGGGCGCGGCGCTGCGCCTGTTCGACGGCTGGCTCGAGCACAAGCGGAGCCTGCTGGGCGGGCTCCGCGGGAGCGAACACGACGAGATCCTGCGCTGGGCGGCGGTCGCGGGGCTGGGCGTCATCCCGGGGCCGGAGGCCGAGCAGCGCCTCGAGGCCGTGGCGAAGTGGGCCGGGGAGGAGCTCCGGCGGCACGTGCACGGCACCGTCGGCCGGCGCCGGGCGGAGGCGCGGCGTCAGGCGCCGGGCGGTGCGCCATGACGGACGATCTGCTCCAGGCGCAGGCGGACCTCGCCAGGGCGCTCGGCCGCGCGCGGGCCGGCGAGGATCGGGACCTCGCGCAGCGGGTCCGCGACTCGGGCGAGCAGATGGCCCACCTGCTCTCCGGCCTGCTCAAGCTCACGCGCGTCCACACGCCGGAGAACCGCGCCTTCGACGCGCCGGTGGCGGAGTTCGGCAGGGCGCTCGCGGCCCTCGTGGAGCTGCTCGGCACGGTCCACCTCGTGACCGTCGAGGACCAGATCTACGTGAACGACGTGCGGATCCGGAACGAGGGGAAGGCCGGGGCGCGGGACCTCGGCGCCGAGCTCCGGCGGCACGACACCGGCGGTCTCTCCTTCCACGCTCCGCTCGCGGACGGCGCCGTGCGCGCCGTGGTGGGCGCCCTCGCGGCCCCGCCGCCCGAGGGTGGCGGGAAGCGGGAGGCGCTGATCGCGGCGCTCCATGCCGCCGAGGTGACGTCGGTCGAGCCCGCGGGGGTCTTTCGGCTGCGCCTCGAGGAGGGGGAGGAGCGGCGCACGCCCGACGAGGTCATCCGGCAGCTCCTGGGGCTCGTGTCCGAGACGTGGACCAACCTCGAGCAGGGGCGTGTGCTCAACCCGCTCCCGCTTCGCCGGGCCGTCCTCGACGTGCTCGATCTCGGGCTCGGCGCGCCCGCGTTCTGGGGCGGCTTCCCTGCGGAGGCGGCGCCGCACGCGATCCACGCGACCCAGGTGTCCATGGTCGCGCTCCTCACCGCGCGGACCGCGGGCTTCTCCGCCGGCTTCCTCCAGGATCTCGGCATCGCGGCGCTCGTCCACGATACGGGCTACCTGGCGCCGGGCGTGGGCGACGGCCCGGCCGCGTTCGCTCGCCACCCGCTGGAGGGCGCCCGGGTGGTCCTCCGCCAGCGCGGGTTCCATGAGGCCAAGGTCCGCCGGCTCCGTGCCATCCTCGAGCACCACCGCGACTTCGCGACCCCCGGCGCGCGCCCCACGCCCGGCGGCGCGATCCTGCGGCTCGCGGAGGACTACGTGAACGTGGCGCGGCTGTACGGCGCTCGCGTGCTCCGCGCCGACGCGCTCGGCGCGATGCTCAAGGCCGGCGGCACGCTCTACCACCCCCTGCTCGCGCAGGTGCTGGTGAACGCCCTCGGCCGCCATCCGCCGGGGACGCTCCTCGAGCTCGACGATGGGCGCTTCGCCCGGGTCGCCGCGCCGGCACGGTCGCCCGATCTGTGGGACCGACCGCTCGTGCGCGCGATCGATCCGCGGACGCGGCAGCTCTCGCCCGAGATCATCGATCTCGCGAAGGGCCCGCCGATCCGCAGGGCGGTGCCGGGCTAGCCATCGAGCCCGTACCCGTCACCGTCCCCCGTCCGCTCCCGGTCCCGGTCCCGCCTCCGAACCCGCTCCCGGTCCTGCACCCGGCCTTCCTCCTTTGTCTCCGCACCCTGCTCCTGCTAAAGCCTCGCTCGTGACCGACGCCCAGGCCCCCGTCCTCGCCTACGCCCTGAAGGACGGCCTCTACCTCAACGTCACGAGCGCCTGCACGCTCGCCTGCGTCTTCTGCCCGAAGATCCGCGACGACGACTTCCGCGTGGGCGGGTTCGACCTCCGGCTCCGGCACAACCCGGCGGCGGACGAGGTCTGGGCCGCCGCGCGGGCCCTGGGGCTCGAGGGGAGGGCGGAGGTGGTGTTCACCGGCTTCGGCGAGTCCACGCGGCGCCTCGACGTCGTGCTCGACCTCACGCGGCGCCTCAAGGCCGCCGGCGTGGCCCGGGTCCGGATCGACACCGACGGCCTCGCGAGCCTGCGTGAGGGGCGCGAGGTGCCGCCGGAGCTCGCGGCCGCCGGGGTGGACGCGGTGTCGGTCTCGCTCAACGCCCCCGACGCCGAGACGTATGCGCGGCTCTGCCCGAGCCGCTACGGCGCGAGCGCCTATCCCGCCGTGCAGGAGTTCATCCGCAGCGCGGTGCGGTACGTCCGCGAGGTGAGCGCGAGCGCGGTCGCGGTCCCCGGGCTGTCCGAGGAGGCGTGCCGGGCCGTCGCGGTGTCGCTCGGCGCGCGGTTCCGCTGGCGCCCTCATGACGCGATCGGGCGCGTGCAGTGACCCGTCCGCAGCCCTGCAGGGACTAGCATTCAAAAGTCGTTTCGTGCATGGTTTGCGCTCGCGCATGCTTTGCGCATGCGCCTCCTCTCGCGATGACAGATCCAGCCGTGCCAACCCGCTCAGGGGCCGAGCGAATCCTCGTCGTGGATGACGAGCAGAATGCGCGGACGGCCCTCCGCGACATCCTGTTGGACGAGGGCTACGAGGTCGCCGAGGCGGGGGACGGCGAGGAGGCGATGCGCGTCCTGCCGGGGTTCGCGCCGGCGGTGGTGCTCGCCGACGTACGGATGCCGCGCACCGACGGGATCACGCTCCTGCGCCGCGCGCGTGAGGCCGGCTCGGACGCGGTGTTCGTCATGATGACCGCGTTCGCGAGCGTCGAGGCGGCGGTCGAGGCGATGCGGGCGGGGGCGGAGAACTACCTCGTCAAGCCGCTCGACGTGAACGCAGTGCTGGTGATCCTCGACAAGGCGCTCGAGAAGCTCCGGCTCCAGCGGGACACCGCCAACCTGCGCGAGCGCGTCCGCGAGCGGTACCGCTTCCACAACATCGTCGGCGACGCGCCGGAGCTGCAGGCGGTCTACGAGGTCGTGAAGCGCGCCGCCCCGACGCGCGCGACGGTCCTCGTCCTCGGCGAGTCGGGCACCGGGAAGGAGCTCATCGCCCAGGCGCTCCACGAGGAGTCGCCCCGCGCGGAGCGCCCCTTCATCAAGGTGAACTGCGCCGCGCTCTCCGAGACCCTGCTCGAGTCGGAGCTGTTCGGGCACGAGAAGGGCGCGTTCACCGGCGCCATCGGCCGGAAGGAGGGGCGCTTCGAGCTCGCCGACGGGGGGACGCTCTTCCTCGACGAGATCGGCGACATCTCGCCGGCGCTCCAGATCAAGCTCCTCCGCGTGCTCCAGCAGCGGGAGTTCGAGCGCGTGGGCGGCACGCAGACGCTCAAGGTGGACGTCCGCCTCGTCGCGGCGACGAACCGCGATCTCGCCGCGGAGGTGAAGGCGGGCCGGTTCCGCGAGGACCTGTACTACCGGCTGAACGTGGTGGCGGTGACGCTGCCGCCGCTCCGGCAGCGCAAGGGCGACATCCCCGCGCTGGTCTCGCACTTCCTGGAGAAGTACGGCCGGGCCTACGGCAAGGAGGTGAAGGGCCTCGCGCCGGGCACCCTCAACGCGCTCCTCAGCCACGACTGGCCCGGCAACGTCCGCGAGCTCGAGAACGTGGTCGAGCGCGCGGTGGTCCTCTCGAAGGGGAGCGATCTCACCGCCGACGACCTCCCGCCCACGCTCCGCGGCCCGCGGCCGCGCGAACGCGCCCCGGGCGCGCTCATCCCCGGCGCCACGCTCTACGAGATCGAGCGGGAGGCCATCCTGCGCACGCTCGAGATGGTCGGCGGCTCGACCTCGCGCGCCGCCGAGATCCTCGGGATCAGCGTCCGGAAGATCCAGTACCGGCTCAAGGAGTACGCGAGCGGCGTGCGGGAGCCGTCGCGCCCCGACGACCCGGGCGCCCCCCGATCGCCGGAGTGAGCGCCACCCCCGCGACGGCGCCGCCCGGTTCTGCTAGAACGGGCAGTGTTCCGGGGGTCCACGGTGGGCAAACCACGTAGAGGCGAGAGCGGCGATTCGCCCGGTGAGCCCCAGAGCTACGAGCGGATCTCGATGCAGCTCTCCGCGCTGCTCGCCGACATGGTGCGCGGGCAGGACATCGCCGTCGACACGTGGTCGCCCGATCTCCAGCCGGGCGGCGCCGTGGGCCGCTTCAGGCTCGTGCGCGAGCTGGGACGCGGGGGCTTCGGCGTGGTGTACGAGGCGGCGGACGGCGATCTCGGCCGGACGGTCGCGCTCAAGGTGGTGCGGGCCGGGACGCGGATCGCCCACCGCGGGAGCCAGTGGCTGCTCCGCGAGGCGGAGGCGGTGGCCCGGCTCAACCACCCGAACATCGTCACGCTCCACGATCTCGGGCAGGCGTCGTCCGGCCCGTACCTCGTCTTCGAGCTCCTGCGGGGCGAGTCGCTCGCCGAGAAGCTGCGCGCGGGCCCGCTCCCGGTGGACGAGGTCGTCGAGGTGGGGATCGCCGTCTCGCGCGCGCTCGTGCACGCGCACGGCGCGGGCGTCGTCCACCGCGATCTCACCGCCGCCAACGTGCACCTCACCGAGGACGGCGGCATCAAGGTGCTCGACTTCGGCCTCGCGCACCTCTTCGGCCGCGACGGCGCCAACGACGGCGGGACGCCGGCGTACATGGCCCCCGAGCAGTGGGAGGGCGATCAGGGCGACGCGCGGACCGACCTCTTCGCGCTCGGCGTGATCCTCTTCCAGGCGCTCACCGGGCAGTTCCCGTACCGGGTGGACCGCGGCTGGAGCGAGGCGCTCGAGCCCGGCGAGACGCCGCGCGTCCGGAACCGGGAGGCGCCGCGCGCGCTGCGCCGGCTCGTGCGCGCCCTCCTCGACCGCGAGCCGGAGCTCCGGCCCCCGCACGCGCGCGCCGTCCGCGACGCGCTCCTCGCCGTGCGGGCGCACCGGGGCAACCGGGGGCGGCGGCGGGTGCTCCTGGGCGCGCTGGGGACGGCGGCGGCGGCCGTGGCGGCGGCGGTCTGGATCTACTTCCAGCGCGAGCCGCCGCCGGGCGAGCAGGTCCGCGTCGTGCTGGCGGAGATGGAGAGCGCCGCGGGCGATCCGTCGCTGGAGGCGGTGCCGGGCCTGCTCACGGCGGCCCTCGAGCCGTCGCGCCGCGTGAGGGTCGTCCCCGAGTCTCGGCTCGGGTACCTCGCGCGGCAGGCCGGGCTCGGCGAGCCGGGGCGCATCGACGCCGCGCGCGGTCGCGAGCTCGCGCGGCTCGCCGGGGCGGCGGCGCTGCTCGTGCCCACGGCGTGGCAGGAGGACGGGAAGTTCGTCGTCGGCGTGCAGGCGATCGAGGCGGAGAGCGGGCGGACGATGTTCAGCAAGAGCGCCTCGCTCCTCGCGTCCGGCGGCCTGCAGGCCGCGGTGGACGCGCTCTCGGATACGATCCGGCGCGAGCTCAACGAGCGGTCGGAGGACCGGCGCATCCGGCGGCCGGTGGCGGTGACGGTCACGGCGAGCCCGGAGGCGGCGCGGTTCTACTACGAAGGGGTGGACTGCGTGGCGAGGCCCGTGGCCCGTCGCGGCACCGTCCAGCAGTGCCGTGGGCTGTTCGAGCGCGCGCTGGCGCTCGATCCGAGCTTCCCGCTCGCCCACCACCAGCTCGCGGCGATCGAGTTCCTCCCGGGCTCCCCCGGCGACGCCTCGAAGCCGCACCTCCGCGCCGCGCAGGAGGCGCTCGCGCGGCTGCCGCCGCGCGAGGCGGCCCTCGTGCGGGCGCTCTCGGCGCGCATCGAAGGCCGCAGGGCGGACGCGGTGCGGATCTACGACGAGCTGCTCGCGACCGCTCCCGAGGATCCCGAGGCCCTCGCGGGCGCGGCCGCGGTGCACGCGGAGCGTACGGACTGGGCCTCCGCCGCGCGGTACCTCGAGAAGCTCGTCGCGGTCCGGCCCGAGGACGATCTCCCCCTGGACCTCCTCATCGCTGCGCTCGGGCGCACGAACCGGATCGACGAGCTCGGGGCGATCCGGGCGCGGCTGGAGGCGCAGGGGTACGGCCGTGCGCGGCTCCTGGTGGATGCGCTCGTGTGGATGGGCGATCCCGCCGCCGCCGTCGGCGTCGGGCGCGCGGCGATGCGCGAGCGCGGGGAAGGGGAGCTCGGGACGCTTCGGTACGCGCTCCAGGCGGCCGGGGAGTACCGCGAGATGGAGGCGGTCGCGCGCGCGGAGGTGGAGGCGGACCCGACCTCGGTCCAGACCCGCTTCCACGTGGACATGGCGCTCACGGCGCAGGGGAGGGTCACGGAGGCGCTCCGCTGGCTCGAGGAGACGATCCGGATGTCCCCTGCCCAGGACCGGGAGGAGATCGCGTACCGCCAGGCGATGATCGCCGCGGCCACCGGCGACGCCGCCCGCATCTGGCGGTACGCCGCTCCGGCGCACGCCTCCGGTGGCCGCCGCTCGACCGCCTCCCTCGCGCTCGTCTTCCTGCTGCTCGGGGACCTCGGGCGCGCGGATGAGCTCGGGGCGTCGCTCGATCCGGGCTCTCCCGAGGAGCTTCAGTACCGGGCGCTCCGGACGTGGCGCGCCGGCGACGCGGCGGGCGCCCTCGCCCAGCTCGCCCAGGCCGAGGCGCAGGATCCGCTGCCCAGCGCGGGCCTGGCGCCCGCGTACCTCGCCGCGGAGGTGGCCGCGGCCGCCGGGGATGACGTCTCGGTCGTCGCGATGGTCGGCCGGTTCCAGCGTCTCCCGCCTCATCGGATCTGGCGCGCGTGGGCATACCCACGCGCGCTGTACCTCGCGGCGCGCGCGCACGCGCGGCTCGGCGATCGCGACGCAGCACGTCGCGAGGTGGACCGCTTGCTCGGGCTCATCGCCCGCGCAGATCGCGACGTCGTACTGTTGAAGCAGGCTCGCCTCCTCCGGAGCGAGCTGCAGGAGCGGTAACACCCGCGGATGCGAACGTCTCGCATCCCTGAACAAGGAGAAGTCATGCCCGATCCGACCGTCGCTGCCCGTGATGCGATCCGCAAGCTCCTCGGCCCCACGAAGCCCGCCAAGGCCGCGAAGAAGACCGCGAAGAAGCCTGCGAAGAAGCCCGCCGCCCGGAAGACGGCGAAGAAGAAGACGGCGCGCAAGACCGCGAAGAAGAAGTGATCCTCGCGGTCACCCACCGCGCGGACGAGCACGCTCGCCCCGTCCTCGACGCCCTGGACCGCCAGGGCGCCGAGGTGGCGGTGCTCGATCTCGCCCAGCTCCCCGCGCGCGGGCGGCTCGCGCTCGCGTACGGGGGCGCGGGCCCGAGGACGATCCACCTCGACGGGGGGGCGCCCATCGACGCCGCCCGCGTCCGGGCGCTCTGGTGGCGGCGCCCGCAGCCGCCGGAGCCGCCGCGCGGGCTCCCGCGCCGGCGGGCGGAGTTCGGCGCCCGCCAGACGCTCGACGCGATGGCCGGGCTCCTGGGCGGGCTCGATCCCGGGACGCTGCTCGTGAACCACCCGTGGCGCGACGACGCCGCCGGGCAGAAGACCCTCCAGCTGGCCGCCGCCGAGCGCGCCGGCCTCGCCGTCCCGCCGACGCTCGTGACCAACGACCCGGAGGCGGCCCGCCGGTTCCTCGCGGGACGCGGACGGGTCGGCGCGGTCCACAAGCAGCTCCACGCGACGCCCGACGACTGGCGCCGGACCCGCCGCGTCGGCCCGCGCGGCGCCGCCGGCCTCCGCGATCTCCGCCACGCGCCGCGCATCCTCCAGCAGCGCGTGCCCGGCATCGACGTCCGCGTCACCATCGTCGGCGACGAGCTCTTCGCGGCCGACATCGACGCACGCCGCTCGAGCTCGCCGGACGACTTCCGGGGCTTCGAGCGCCAGTGCCGCTTCTCCGCCTGCCGGGTGCCCGACCGCGAGCAGGCCGGCCTCCGCCGCCTCATGGAGGACCTCGGCCTCGCCTTCGCCGCGATCGACTTCCGGCGGGACGCGGACGGACGGTGGTGGTTCCTCGATCTGAACCCCGCGGGCCAGTGGCGCTTCGTGGAGCGGCGAACGCTCCAGCCGATCACCGCCGCGCTCGCCGCCCTGCTCGCGCGCGGCGGGATCCGCCGGCGCGGTGCGTCGAAGCTCGTCGTCCCCGGGTAAACGTACACTCAGCCGCGGCCCCCACCTGGCCCGCGCTCCGGCTCGACCGAACGGGGGTGGGTCGCATAATGTTGCGCCCATGGCGGACGGTGTGGACGTCGAGGCGCGGGTGACGGCGCTGCTCTCCGCCGGGGATCACCGGGGTGCTGCCACCGAGGTGATCCGCGGGTACGGTCCCCGCGCGCTCGGGTACCTCCACCGCCTGCTCGGCAACGACACCGACGCGGCCGACGCCTTCTCGATGTTCGCCGAGCAGGTGTGGCGGGGCATGCCGAACTTCGAGGGCCGCTCGTCGGTCAAGACGTGGGCCTTCAAGGCGGCCTGGAGCGCCGCGATGAAGGTCCGCGACGATGCCTGGCGCCGGCTCCGCGAGGGCCTCCCGTCCAGCGCGGCCTCGCACCTCGCCGACGAGGTCCGCACCAACACGGCCCTGCGGTTCGAGACGCTGCGCCAGGAGCTCGAGGTGCTGCGCGCAGAGCTCACGGCGGAGGATCAGACGCTGCTCGCGCTGCGGCTCGACCAGGAGCTGACCTGGGACGAGGTCGCCGAGGTCCTCTCGGTCGAGGGGCGGACCGTGGACGCAGCGACCCTGCGAAAACGGTACGAGCGGATCAAGGGGCGGCTCGCGGCCATCGTGCGCGAGCGGCGCGATCGCAGCTCCCGGTGATCATTGAAGAAGGGCGCCGCCCGCGGTGGCGCGGGCGGACGCCCCGTGATCCCCCGCCTTCGAGGTCTGGGCGTTGCTTCGATGTTATGAACGCCGACCGTGCCGGGTGTGACGTCCCGGGACTGCAGACCCCGCGCGCGGGGGTGCGGCATTGCGTCGCGCTCGACTCAGCTCGCCATCGGGATCCGCAGCACCATGCGCGCGCCGCCGTCCGGCGCGGGCTGCGCCTCGATCGTGCCTCCGTGCTGGATGACGATCGCGTGGACGATCGAGAGCCCGAGGCCGGAGCCGCTCGCCTTGGTCGTGAAGAACGGCTCGAAGATCCGATCGCGGACGTCCGCCGGGATCCCCGGGCCGTCGTCCTCCACCACGAGCTCCACCTGGCGCGCGTCGTCGGGGCCCGGGGGGAGCGCGGCGGAGGCGACCGTGACGCGGCCGCCGTCCGCGACCGCCTCGAGCGCGTTGAGGAACAGGTTCACGAGCACCTGGCGGAGCCGCTCCTCGTCCCCGCGGATCGGCGCCGGCCCGGAGAGGCGCCGCTCGAGCCGGACGGCGCGCTGCGCGAACGCGCCGGCGTGGAAGTCGAGCACCTGGCCCGCGAGCGCGGCGAGATCCAGCGCGCGGCGCGAGAGCTCGCGGGGACGCGCGAACTGGAGGAAGTCCTCGAGGATGTGGTCGAGGCGCTCGAGCTCGGCCTGCACGAGGCGGAGCGGCTCGCGGAGCGGCGCCCGATCCGCCGCGGCGAGGCGCCCGACGCGCCGGTCGAGCACCTCGAGCTGGAGCGTGGCGGCGTTGAGCGGGTTGCGGATCTCGTGCGAGAGCCCGGCCGTCATGGTCCCGACGGCGGCGAGCTTCTCGGCGACGTGCGCGCGCCGCGCGAGCTCGCGCTTCTCCTGGTGGAGGCGGACCTGGCGCATCGCCTGCTCCACCGCGAGCAGCACGTCCTCCATCGCGCACGGCTTCATGAGGTACGCGCACGCGCCGGCGCGCACGGCCCGCACCGCCGACTCGAGCGTCGCGAAGCCCGTGAGCAGGATGACCTGGCCGTCGGGGGCGTGCTCCTTGAGGCGCGGGGCGAGGCCGTTCCCGTCGCCGTCGGGCAGGTGCAGGTCCACGAGCGCCACGTCGAACCCGCCGTCCGCCGCGGACCGGAGGGCGTCCGCGCAGGTCCCCGCGGTCCGCGCCGCGTACCCCGCCTCGCCGAGCAGCTCCGCGAGGTTGTCGGCCAGGTCGGCGTTGTCGTCCACGACGAGGACGCGCGGCGGGGTGGGGGCGGGGGCCATGGCGCGGGCGTTCAGCCGGGCAGGTGGACGGTGAAGCGTGCGCCGCCGCCGGGGCGGTCCGCGTACTCGACGCTCCCCCCGTGCCGCTCGGCGATCCTCTTCACGAGGGCGAGCCCGAGCCCGACGCCGTGCTCCTTCGTCGTGATGAGCGGCTCGAAGAGCCGCCGCCGGGCCGCGGGCGCGACGCCAGGGCCGCTGTCCTCGACGTCGAGGGACACGCGCCCGTCCGCGCGCCGGCCGCGCACGCGCACCGCTCCGTGCGGCCCGATCGCGTGGATCGCGTTCTGGATGAGGTTCGCGAAGACCTGGCGGAGCTGCACCGGATCGCCGGCCACGGCGGGCAGCGCGTCCAGGCCCTCCAGCGACAGCGAGACCTCCGCCGGGCGCGGCACCGACGCGGCCGCGCCCTCGACCACGCCCTGGAGCTGGACCGGCTCCCGGGCGAGCGGTCGGTCCCGGATCATGTCGAGCAGGTTGGAGATGATCCCGTTCGCGACCTTGACCTGGTCGGAGATCCGCTCCACGTGCTTGCGCACGCGCGCGTCTTCGCCGACCCGCGACCGGAGCAGGTGGACCGAGCTCTCGATGACGCCGAGCGGGTTGCGGAGCTCGTGGCCGATGGAGCCGACCAGCTGCCCGAAGGTCGAGAGCCGCTCGGTGCGCGCCTGCTGCGCGAGCAGATCGTCGCGGTAGGTGTGGAGCATGATCGCGAGCTCGAGATCGAGGATCCGGTCGAGCGCGGTGTGGACGAGCGCGAGCGCGGCCGGATCGCCGCCGAACCGCTCGGACGCGACGCCGGCGAGGGCGGTCCGCACCACGTTCATGGCGCCGAACATGTAGTGCTGGGGGAGGCCGATCCGGACGTGGACCCGGCCGATCTGCAGCCGGCTCTCCCAGTACGCCTCGTCCCACGGGCCGGAGAGGAGCCGATCCATCCAGGCGACGAGGGTGGTGCGGAGGTGCCCGACCCGGCTCTCGCCCTGGAGCGCCAGGCGCGCCTCCGGGTGGGCGAGGATCCGCGCGTAGAAGAGGTCGGCGATGGCGCCGAACCCCGGCGCCGCGGCGGCGTGCAGCTGGCGGAGCGCGTCCTCGTCCGCTGGGCCGAACCCCATGTACCGCTTCAGCTCGTCGAGGACCGGCTCGGCCATGGAGCCGTTGATAGGGCGCCGGGGGGCGGCAGGTCAATCGAGCTTGCCGCCGGTGGGGCCCCCGCTACCCGGGAGGCGGCGGGTCGGGCTGGGGATCGGCGGGTGCGCCGAGATAGCCGAGCAGCTTCCGCTCGTGGATCGTGAGGCCGTGCAACGCGAGGTGCGCGCGGCTCGAGCGCATCACCTCGGCGAGCCTGGCGAGGGCTGGTCCCTGGTACTCGCGGACCTGCAGGAAGTCCACGTCCACCTCGGTGCCCGGGGCGGCGTCCGCGACGGCGGCGCCGAGCTGGAGCGCGTCCTCCACCTGGAACGAGGAGCTGACCCGCACGTTGAGGAGATGGTCGTTCGTGGCTGGCTCGAAGGAGATGCTCATTTCGCGAGGCTCCTCCGTGAAGGGAGAAGGCCCTTGAGATAGGACAGGTCTGGCGAAAGAGAAGGGTCTCGGCGGGGCGTCGCGCGGGGAACGACGCCCGGCGCGCGCCGCGGTGCGGCACGGACGCGACGTGCGTGCGACGGAGCGGAGGGGGGCGGCGGAGGCGCGCGGCGGCTACGTCTTCGGCGCGCCCGGATCCTGCGACGCAGAGCGCGCGGGCTTCTCCTCCTCGTCGCCGCTCAGCGCCTTCTTGAAGCCGCGGATGCTCTGGCCGAGGCCGGCGCCGATCTGCGGGAGCTTGCTGGCTCCGAAGAGGAGCAGGACGATCAGGAGGATCAGCAGGAGCTCTTGGAATCGCAGTCCGCCCATGGGTTCGGCCTTTCGCGTCGGGGAGGCGCCCCCTTCATAACAGCCCCCGGGCGAGAAGGCACCTCCCTGTCGCCGCGTCCGGGGCGCCCGGTCCCGCACTCAGAGCGCGCCGTCCTCCAGCGCGATCTGGGCCAGGCGGCGGTGGTCGAGCACGCGCACGCCGCGCGAGGCGTCGAGGACGCCCTCCTTCTCGAGCCGCGTGAGGCAGCGCGAGAGCGTCTCGGGGCGCATGGCGAGGAGCCGCGCCACCACCTGCTTGCGGACCGCCGTGGGCCGGTCCGCGAGGAACCGGGCGTGCGCGAGCGCGAAGCGGGCGACCCGCGAGAGGCAGTCGCCCTGGCGCCAGTTCACCTCGTCGCGCTGGTGTCGCCCCTCGCCCAGGAGCAGGTCGAGCACGACGCGCGCGGCGCTCCGCTCGGGGCCGATCCACTGCATCATCGCCTCTCCGCCGAGCGCGCAGATCTTCACGCGCGACAGGGCGCGCACCTCGAACGACGAGGCCTCGTTCTGCAGCGCCTCCGTGCAGAGCAGGGACGACGGGCCGCGGAGCGAGAGCAGCAGCTCGGCTCCCCGCGGCGATACCGCCGAGAGGGAGACGAACCCCTCCTTCACGAAGTAGACGTTCCGCGGCCGCTCGCCCTGGGCGCAGATGGTGGCGCCGGACTCGCGCGTGGTCGCCGAGAGCCGACACCGACCGGCCGACGCGACGCCCAGGGCGCAGGCGCTGCAATCCGACACGGGAGCGTTCGAAAGCACGCGACCTCCGGGGCAAGAGCTCTTGATCCGGGTCGACTTGCATCAGGCAGGCCCGCGGAATCACTGGGGTCTGTTCGTCCGGAACCGCAGACGTTGCGTGTTGCCCTCGATCAATCCGCGCGGGGCGCACATTTTGCGTCACCGTCTCGTGTGAACGGGACCGTACGGCAACCGAGCAGGTGATTCGCATACTTCCGGGCGCGACACGGTTGCGCACCGGGCTTCGCGTGATCAGGGTTTGCCCGGGGCAAAGCAAGCGCACGTCCGCCCCGAGGAGAAATGGAATGGCGAAGACCACCGCGCGCCGGCGCACCAGCAAGCAGTCCACGACCAAGCGGTCCCGCAGCGACGCGGGCCGCAAGGGCGGCCGCGCCACCCTCCGCGCCCGCGGTCCGGAGTTCTTCTCCGAGATCGGCCGCAAGGGCGGCAAGAGCCGCTCCCGCAACGCGCGCGCCGCAGCCCGCGCCGCGGGCAAGGCGACGTCCGCGAGCACCGGCGCCGCCAAGCCGCGCGCGCGCTCGGCGTCGAGCAGCCGCCGCAGCAAGCGGTGACCGAGGTCGCTCGGTCGCTCCCGTGAACGCGCCCGCGCCCGGCCCGGTCTCTCGGGCTCGTTCACGGACGCGGCTCGTTCACGGGACGCTGGCGCCCTGGGGTCGGGGCCGGGTGATCCCCGCGTGCCGCTGCGGGCGCTGGTGCATGCGCTCGCCCATCCGGTGCCTGGTCTGCCTCGCGCTCGTCCTCGGCGCCGCCGCGCCCTGCTCGCGTGGCGCAGAGGGTCGATCCCGCCGCGAGGACCTGGATCAGCCCGGACGCCGCGCGAGGAGGTCCCGGATCTCCGCGAGGAGCTTCTGCTCGGCGGTGACGGGCGGCGGCTCCACCGCCTTCTTCCGGAGCAGCCGGTTCATGGGGACGACCACGAAGAAGTAGACGCCCGCCGCGACGAGGAGGAAGCTCACGACGGCGTTGAGGAACTTGCCGATCTGCACCGGGCCGAGCGTGAGGCTCGAGAAGTCGGGCTGTCCGAACAGCGCGCCGATGATGGGCGTGATCACGTCGGCGACGAGCGAGCCGATGATCGCGCTGAAGGCCGCGCCCATGACGACGGCGACGGCGAGGTCCACCACGTTGCCGCGGGACAGGAACGACCGGAATCCGCTGAGCATGAGCTCTCCTCCGCTTCGGTGCGTGCTGCGTTCTCCTTCAAGCGAGCGCGGCCGCGGCCACCGCCGCCACGGCGACGAGGCGCGCGGCCTCGGCGACGACCGCCCAGGGGCGGCGGTCGAGGAGGCCGCCGAGCGAGATCAGCGTCCAGAAGACGAGCACGGCGGCCGCGGCGAGCGCGGCGCGCGACGCCTCGGCCCGGAACCAGAGGGCGAGCGCGGTCGCGACCACCGCCGGCACGAACTGGGCGAGCGCGTACCAGCGGACCGACGCGGGCAGCGGCGGGTCGTGCTTCGCGCGGCCGCGCACCTCGGGATCGGGCTCGTGCGGGGCGCCGGCGGGCACCCACGGCGGCGGCATCACCCAGAGTCGGAGGCGATCGCGCCAGCGCGGGAAGGTCTGGCCCTTGCGCCAGAGCTCGCCGAAGTAGGCCACCTGCGCCCAGGCCGGGTTGAAGCTCCGGAACGGCTTCACGGTGCCGTAGACGGGCTGCTCGCGCTCCTCGGCGAAGGTCCCGAAGAGCCGGTCCCACACGATGAGCGCGGCGCCGTAGTTCCGGTCGAGGTACTGCGCGTTGACGGCGTGGTGCACGCGGTGATGCGAGGGCGTGTTGAGCACCCACTCCAGCGGCCCGAGCTTCCCCACGAGCTCGGTGTGGATCCAGAACTGGTACAGGGTCGAGAGCGCCACCATCGTGGCGTAGACGATCGGCGGCACGCCGAGCAGCGCCATCGGCAGGTAGAAGGGCAGGGTGGTGAAGCTCGTCCCGATCGCCTGGCGGAGCGCGACGGCGAGGTTGAAGTCCTCGCTCTGGTGGTGGACGACGTGCGCGGCCCAGAGCACGTTCACGCGGTGGCTGGCCCGGTGCCACCAGTAGTACAGGAGGTCCACCGCGACGAACGACAGGATCCAGGGAGCCGGCGTCGCCGCGTCGAGCGTGTAGAAGCGCCAGCGGTCGTGCACCCACGCGTACGCGGCGAGGAGCGCCGCCCCGACGAAGACGAGCACGAGCTGCTGGGCCATGCCGCAGCCGAGATCGCCGATCGCGTCCGCCAGCCGGTACACGCGCCTGCGCCGGGCGCGCGCCACGAGGAGCTCCATCCCGATGAGCAGGAAGAAGAACGGGATCGAGAGGGCGATGAGGCGATCGCCGTCCATGGCGGCTCCGCGGCTCTCTTATGCGCGGTCCCGCGAGCGCGCCGCGCCCTCGCGGATTGCGCGGCGGCATCCCTGAGGAGGCGCCGGCGGCACCGCTCGCGGCGGGGGGCGGCGAGCGCGGGGCGCTTCCCCGCACGAGCGCTGGCGCGTGCGGTGGGGCGACCCAAGCCTGCGGCATGGTCGTCCGGAAGCGATCCCTGGCGCTGCTCGCCCTCTCGGCCGCCCTCCTCTCCGGGGCCGGCCCGGCGGAGCCTCCGAGGGTCACGCTCGCCGGCCGCGTGGACGGCGGGTCCGGGCGGCACCCCGTCGTCGTGGCGCTCTGGCGGGAGCAGGACTTCCTGTCCCGGCCGGTGGCCGTGACCCGGATTCCGGCTGGAGCGGACCAGCGGTTCACGTTCGAGGTGGATCGGGGCCGCTGGGCGCTGGGGGCGTTCGAGGACGTGAACGAGAACGGACGCCTCGACCTGGGCCGGCTCGGCCCGCGCGAGCCGAGCGGGATGTGGCGCCCGTTCCGCGCGTGGCGCTACCCCCGCTTCGACGACGTCGCCGCCCACGTGCAGCGCGACACGGCGGACGCACACATCCGGCTCCGCTGACCCCGCGCCTGCGCCGGCGCGCCGGACGAGCGCGTCAGCCGACCGGGGACGGGCCCCGCGGGTAGGTGCCCCCGGTCCCCGGCGGCCAGAACGGCCACTCCTCGAACCGCTCGCACCTGCCCGCGCCGTCGAAGCGCACGATCCAGAGATCGCGGTAGGTCTGCTCCGCGCCCCCGCCGTAGCGGACCTCCACGCGCACGACGCCCGTGCGGTGCGCGGCGTCGACGGCGACGATCTCGGGCGTGAGCGTGAAGGGCTCGTCCGGGCCTCTCCGCTCGGCCTGCCACATCGCGACGATGGCCGGGAGGCCGCGGTACGGCTGCTCGAAGGGGGCCGTGGAGTAGGTCGCCTCCGGCGCGAACAGCGCGGCGAGCGCCTGATCGAGGGCAGGGCCCCCGGGGGTCCGCCACGCCCGCTCGTACGCCGCGACCCACGCGGTCACGGCCTCGCGATCGACCGTCATGCAGGGACGCTAGGCATCCGCGCAGCAGGGCGGCGCTCACGCCTCCGCCGCCGCCCCTCGGAGCCCGAGGGGGAGCCGGTGGTCAGCGCCGGCGCCCGCCGAACAGCCCGCCGAGGATCCCGCGCATCACCTCGCGGCCGAGCTGCGTCCCGGCGGCGCGGAGCGCGCTCTGGGCCATCTTGCCGAGCATCGCCGTCGCGGCGCCGCCCGATATGCGGCCGTTGTCGGCCGCCGAACGGACCGGGGGCAGCAGCGAAGCCGCAGCCTTGAAGTCTTCCCCTGCGAAATCCCGGATTTTGTCCGCCGGAGACTTTGCCAGCCGGTTTACCGCGTCGGAGTCCATCGGGCGGTCCAGCAGGATGACATCCCCGTAGAGCTGCCAGAGGATGAAGTAGGAGAAACCCCGGAAGAAGCGGGCCTCGCCCAACAGCTGGTCGCGGAGTTCGGGCGTCAGCTGCGTGTTCCCGTCCAGATTGGCGATCGCCTCGTTGGCGGCGCGG
>JAEYZK010000139.1 GCA_023428085.1 Pseudomonadota bacterium | reverse complement strand
CACGCGTCCAGCCGGGGCGCGAGCCCCGCCGCCCCGAGCGCCCCCAGCTCGAACGCCCGCAGCGCCGCGGGCCGCGCCGGGGCCCGGTCCAGGAGGTCGAGGTACCCTGCCAGGAGCGCGTAGAGCTCGTCGTGCGGCTCGTGATCCCGGACGAGCTCGCGGGCGAGCTCGGCGGCGTAGGCGGCACAGGCGATGCGGGCGAGATCCCCCCGGATCCCGCCGTGGCCCCGCACGACCTGGGTGGTGTCGAGCCCGAGGAGCTCGGACGCGCCGCGGATCCGCACCTCGGCCGTGAGCAGCGTGAAGGGCTCGAGCGCGCCGCCGAACCGCTTGCGGGAGGCGCGCGCGCCGCGCGCGAAGGCCGAGACCTTGCCGCGCTCGCGCGAGAGGAGGGTCACGACCCGATCGCTCTCGCCGTAGTCGACGGTCCGCAAGACGATCGCCGTGAGCTTGGCGCGCTCCTGCCCCGCCATCGTCACTCCCAGGCGATCCTGTAGCGCGCGAACCCGGGCCCCGCCTGGAAGATCTCCGCCCGCGGGGACCTCGCCCCGGTGAGATCCAGCGCGGCCAGGAAGGACTCGGCGACGACGCGGAGCTGCAGGCCGTCGAAGAGGGCGCGCGGGAAGCGCAGCGCGAGGCGCACGCCGTCGTCCGCGATCCCCTCCACCTCCAGCGTGGACCCGCGGTGCCAGTTGGCCCAGCGCAGCTCGGCGCCGCGCAGCAGCGCGCCCGGGCTCGGGGTCGCCATCAGGATCCGGTACGCCGGGCTCCCGAACATCTCCCGGTCGCGCGGGCGGACGGCGGCGAGCAGCGCCTCGTCGTCCTGGCCCACGGCGTCCGCCATCGCGTAGAGCAGCGCCTGGAAGTGGACCTCCGGGATCCACTCCGAGCCCATCGGCGGCTCCTCGACGATGGTGCGGAGGTCGCGCGGGAGCTCGGGGGCCGCCGCGGCGTACGCCTCCTGGGCCGCGAGCATCCGCACGAGGATGCCCTTCGCCTGGCACTCTGGATAGGCGGAGAGCCCGCCCGGCAGGGCCGAGAGGTACTCCTCCGTTCGGACCAGGCGCGGCATCCGCTCCGTCCCTCCCCCGGGCGCGCCGGGGCGCCGGCTCATTGTAACGGACCGGTGCCGCGCCTCACAGCCACAGCATCGCGGCCGCGGCGGCCAGCGCGACCACCACGCCTGCGGCGATCCACGGCGCGGCGCGCTGCCGGGCTCTCCCCTTGCCCGGGGCGCGGCCGCCGGCCGCCTCCTCCCACCGCAGGACCACGTCGTCCGGATCCAGGCCGACGGCGCCCGCGTACGCCCGCAGGTACCCGACGACGTAGGCGCGGGGCGGCAGGCGCGCGGGATCGCCGGCCTCGAGCGCCTCGACGACCGCGGGGGCGAGCCGGGTGACCCGGAGCACCTCGTCGCGCGAGAGGCCGCGCAGCTCGCGCTCGCGCGCCAGCCAGCGGGAGAACGAGGCCAGCCGCGCGTCGCGGTCCTCGGGGGCGGCAGGGGCGGCGGCGTCGGAGTCCATGCGCGGGGCCGGGGCCGTCACTGGAGCACGTTCAGGCTCCGGACGCACTCGTCCGCCTCGGCGGTGCCGCGCCCGACCTTGCCGCACTCCTCGAAGGCGGCGCGCGCGCCGGCGACGTCGCCGCTCTTCATCTTGGCCTGGGCGAGCCGCAGGTAGGCGTCGGGGATCTTGCAGACGTCCGCGTAGGCCGTGAACTGCTCGATGGCGTCCCGGGTGCGGCCCTCGGACAGGTACAGGTTGCCGAGCTCGCGCCGCCCATTGCAGTACCGGGGAGAGAGCGCGACGCAGCTCCGCAGCTCCGCCTTGCCCTCCTCCTTCTTCCCCAGCCGCACGAGCGCGAGCCCCTTGTTGCAGCGGGCCACGTACGGCTCGCGGTACATGATGTCGGCGAGCGCGGCGTCGAACGCGCGGATCGCCTCCTCCAGGCGGCCCGTCTTGGCGAGGAGCTGGCCGAGGTTGTTGTGCGCCTCGGGGTAGTCCGGCTTGAGCGCGAGCGCGCGGCGGTAGTCCTTCTCCGCCTCCTCCAGCTTCCCGAAGCCGAACTCGTAGACGATCCCGCGGCCGAGGTGGGCCTCCGGGAAGTCCGCGTGCATCGCCAGCGCCTGATCGTACTCGCGCAGCGCCTCCTGCGCGCGCCCGGCGTTGAGCGCGGCGACCGCGAGGTCGTGGTGGATCTCCGCCCCGCGGCGCTTCTTCTGCGCGCCCGGGCCTGCGCAGGCGATCGCGGCGGCGGCGAGGGTGACGAGCGTGAGCGTCGTTCGGGACATGGCGCGGGGCTAGGCGGAGGCGAGGAGACGCGCCAGCCGCCCGAGATCGGTCGAGGGCTGCGGCGCGGCGACGGGGGGCGGCGTCGGCGCGGTGCCCGGCGCCGGCGTGCGGGTGGGGGCGGCCGCGGCGGGCTGCGGCTGGGGAGGGCGCGGCGGATGGAAGAGGGGGATGCGCCGGAACGTCTGCTCCTGCACGTCCGGCGCGAGGCTCCGGAAGTTCAGGTTGTCGAGCATGAACCCCATCGACTCGAGGAAGTGGAGCCCTTCGACCTCGACGCCGCGGTACTCCTCCAGGGTGAGCTGGGGCCGCTCGGCGACGTAGACCACGTTCTCGCCCGTCTTCTGGAGGAACAGGCCCACGTAGATGGAGAACGTGCCGTTCCCGTTGCGGACGCCGCAGAGGTGGCCCGCCACCGTCTGCGAAGGCTTGCCGGGGACCGAGACCTGGGGCTGGTTGATGCTCTCCACGATCGCGACGACCTGCTCCCGGAGCACGGGCAGGTGCGTGATGCTGGGCTCGGGCCGGAACACGCCTCCGTGGTATCGCCGCGCGGGGGGGACGTCAACTATGGCTCCCTGCTCAGACCCCTCTCGTCTCCGCCCCCCAGATCACCTTGTGGATCTGGAGCGAGAGGCGCGCGTCCACCCCGCTCTCCAGCATCCACGCGGCGAGCGCGCGCGGCTCCACCTTCTCCCACACCGGCGAGAAGAGCACCTGCACCCTCCCCTCGAGCGCGTGGCGCCGGACCACCTCGAGCGACCAGTCGAAGTCGGCCCGGGACGCGACCACGAACTTCACCTCGTCGCGGGGCGCGAGCCGGTCGAGGTACGCGAAGTCGGTCGTCACCTCGCCGGAGTCGGGCGTCTTCACGTCCACGATCCGGACGACCTCGGCAGGCAGGCGGTCGAGCGGCCGCTGGCCGTGGGTCTCGACGGTGACCTCGTAGCCGCGCGCGAGCATCGCCCGGGCGAGCTCCGGCAGCTCCCGCTGGAGGAGCGGCTCGCCGCCGGTCAGGCACACGAGCTTGCTCGGGTGACGCCCCACCGCGTCGAGGATCGCCGCCTGGCTCATCTCCTCCCCGCCGTGGAAGGCGTAGGCCGTGTCGCAGTACCCGCAGCGAAGATCACAGCCAGTGAAGCGGACGAAGACGCAGGGGAGCCCGGCGCGGGTCCCCTCCCCCTGGAGGCTGAAGAAGATCTCGGTGACGCGCATGCGGCGGCGAGCGTTATAGCGGATCCCGCGCCGCGCGGCCGGGGCGCCGCGCGCGGCGACCGACGCTCAGTTCTGGAGGGCCCTCCCGGGCGCGGGGGAGCGGCCCGGTTCGCGCGCGGCCGCCACCGTCGGCGGCCGCGGGGGCACGCTCCGCATCCGCCGGAGCACCGCGTTGACGCGGCGGGGGTACACGTGGAAGCGCTCCGGGATCTCGCCCTCGCGGATGTACCCGACGATCCGGTTCGGGCCGGCGTTGTACGCCATGAGCGCGACGTCCTGCCGCCGGAAGGAGTTCATGAGCCGGCGCAGGTAGCGCACCCCCGCCCGGACGTTGGTCGTCGGATCGTGGGGGTCGCCGCCCTCGAGCCCGTGGCGCGCGAGCTCGCTGCGGAGGGTGGGCTCGAGGAGCTGCATGAGGCCGACGGCGCCCGCGCCCGAGCGCGCCGCCGCGTCGAAGCGCGACTCGACCTCGATGACCGCGAGCACGAGGAGCGGATCGAGCCGGGCGTGATCGGCCTCGAGCACGATCACCTCCGCGAGCGTGCGGCGCTCCTCGGCGTCGAGCCGCGGCGCGGCCACCTTCAGCCGCGCGTGGACGTCGTGGAGCGCGTCGGCGAGCCGCCCGTCGAGCGGCGACTCGCTCGGCGGCGCCGCGGGGAGCGGCTCCGGCGCGAGGGACGTGGGACGAAGGAGGACCGCCGCCCACACGGCGGCGGACACACCGATCCCCACGACGGCTCTCGCGCGCCGGGAGACCATCCCTACGCGTTCTCCTTCTGCTTCGCGAGCTGCTCGAGGCGCTGCGCCACCGTGTCGAGGCGGCGCTCGAGGTTCTCGATGTCCTCGCGGCTCGGGATGCGGAAGCGGTTCGCGGCGCGGCGCACGGCCTCGTCCACGGCGCGCTCCACCTCGCGCCGCTGGTTGGCGAGCCGCTCGCCGAACTCGCGCGCCTGCCGCCGGACGTCCTCGGGCGAGAACCCCGCGGCGTCGGCGATCCGCGCGAGCACCTTCTCCGCCTCCTGCTCCGCGGCGTTGACGCCCGCGAGCGCGTTCGACCAGGCCTCCTTGAAGAGCGTCTGGATGTCGGCCATGGCTTGCCTCCGTGCTAGCTCTGCGCGGAAGGCTTGGCCTTCCTCGCCTTGGCGCCCTTGGCGGGCTTCTGCCCGCGCTCGATCCGTCGCGCCAGTCGGTCCAGCTCGCGCGACAGCTCCTCGACCTGCTCCCGCGTCGCCACCCCCAGGAAGGCCACCGCCTTCCCCTGCAGCTCCACCATCCGCTCCAGCGCCTCGGCCCGGAACGACTCCGCCTTGCCGCGCCAGCCGGCGGCGCGCTCGACACCCTGGGCGCGGAGCCTGTCGAAGCGCTGCCGCATCTCGAGCATGTTCCAGTCCTGCTTTGCGAGGCGCTGCACGATCTGTTCGAGATCCTTCCGGCCCGCACGTCCCTTGAGCATGAGGTCCTTCCAGACCCGCTGGGCCTCCCCCTCCAGCTTCTCGAGCCGGACCTGCGCGGCCTCGAGCGGTTCCTTCAGGAACTCCGGGATCTTGAGCGTACCGCTATCGAGCTTGTGGACTTCGGCCATGTAGAGCCTCCGGGCGCGAGCCGTGTTCCCGGGACTCCATCCCGGGGGCCGACATCATAACGCGCTGCGTTATCCGCGACAAATCACGTCATGGGTGCGACGCGGCGCGCAAAGCAGGACGCCACCGATCGGTGGCGACGGAGTTCCCCTCCCGGACCTCCCCTCATGGGGCCACGCCTGGAACTGGGTGCTGCTCGGAAGGCCGCCCGGCATCCGCTCCGATGGCCTCGGCGATGGACCGGAGGCCGTCGCGCGCGAGCAGGCCGAGCAGCCCCGCGTGGAGCCGCCGCACGAAGGCCGGCCCACCGTAGATGAACCCCGTATAGGTCTGAACGAGCGACGCGCCGGCGCGGATCTTCCGGTAGGCGTCCTCCGCCGAGAGCACGCCGCCGCACCCGACGATCGTCAGGCGGCCCGCGGCGCGCGCGTGACAGCGGCGCACCACCTCCGTCGCCCGCACCTCGAGCGGCCCTCCCGAGAGCCCACCCGCCTCGGCGGCGTGCGCGTGGCCCGCGACGCCGGACCGGGAGATGGTGGTGTTCGTCGCCACGACCCCGGCCGCGCCCGCGGCGACGGCCACGTCCACCGCCTCGTCGATCGCGGCGTCCTCGAGATCGGGCGCGAGCTTCACGAGCAGCGGCTTGCCCGGTGCGCGCTCCCGCAGCCGCCCGGCGCAGGCGCGCAGCAGCCGCTCCAGCGCCGCCCCCTCCTGGAGCTGCCGGAGGCCGGGCGTGTTCGGGGAGGAGATGTTCACCACCAGATAATCGGCGAACGGGTGCAGCCGATCGATGCAGGCGAGGTAGTCCGCCTCGGCCTCCTCGTTCGGCGTGCCCTTGTTCTTGCTGACGTTGATCCCGACGACCCCGAGCCGGTCCCGCGGCGCCACCGCCGCGAGCCGCGCCGCGCACGCCGCGGCGCCGGCGTTGTTGAACCCCATCCGGTTGACGAGGGCCCTGTGCGCGGGGAGGCGGAACAGGCGGGGCCGATCGTTTCCGGGCTGCGGCCGCGGGGTGACGGTCCCGATCTCGACGTGCGAGAACCCGAGGCCGAACAGCCCGGGGACGAGCACCTCGCCCTTGTCGAACCCCGCGGCGAGGCCGATCGGGCTCGCGAACTCGAGGCCGAGGCACCGCACGCGCAGCGCCGCGGGCACCGCCGGGCGCAGGGCGCGCGCGACGCCGGCCGGCATCGCCCGGAGCGCCCCCGCGGCGAGCGCGTGCGCGCGCTCGGGATCGAGCCGGAACAGGGCGGAGCGGAGGACCGGCCAGAGCATGGGCGCGGCTTACCTACACTGCGGGGGGCCGGGGGGGCAATCTCGGAGAAAAGAGCGGAGGAAATACCGGGTTCGGGACCGGGAGCGGGTGCGGCATCGGGCCCGGCTTCTCCTCGCGGGTGTGATCCTTCACAGATCGAGGACCATCACGATCGCGTCCTCCTTCTCCTCCGCGTAGTAGTTCGGCCGTACCCCCGCCTGGCGGTACCCGAGGGCGCGGTACAGCGCGATCGCGGGCGCGTTCGAGCGCCGGACCTCGAGCGTGGCGAGCGTCGCGGCGCGGCGGCGCCCGGCCTCGGCGGCCTCCTCCATGAGGGCGCGCCCGATCCCGCGGCGGCGCTCCTCGCGGGCGGTCGCGATGTTGAGCACGTGCACCTCGTCGTGCACGAGCCAGAACACGATGAACCCGACGATCCGCTCGCCGCGCGGGCCGTCGTCCACCGCGAGCAGCACCGTGGACCACGCGTGCGACAGCTCGCGCTCGAGCAGCTCGCGGGACCACGGGTGCTGGAACCCGTCCTTCTCGATCTCGACCACGCGGCCCACGTCCTCGCTGCGCATGCGCCGGAAGCGCACGCGCGCGGAGCCGGCGCCGGGCGGGTCCACGGGGCGGCGCATCAGGGCTCCTCCGGGCGCGCGAGCTCCGGGTCGAGGACGCGGATGTCGGCCCGCGCGCGCAGCTCCGCCAGCAGCGCGCGGACGGCGGCCTCGGTCCGCAGCTCGGCGACGCGCCCCCGGACCGCCTCGCGCGCCGCGCGGCTCTCGACCGCCATCCCGTGCGCGCGCGCGTACGCCTCGACCTCGGCGTCGTCCACCGATCCGCCCCGCCCGATCCGCGACTCGAGGTACCGCTCGGCACGCCGGGTGCGCATCAGCACCGCCGCGACCTCCTCCTCGGAGAGGGCCGTCGAGGCGAGGAAGCGGCTCCAGGCCCCCTTCTCGCCGAACCGGGCCTGGAAGCGGCGCAGCTCCACGGCCGCCTGCTCGCGCGGCAGCTCGCCGAGCCCGAGCCGGCTGGCCTCGTCGGAGAGGAGCATCTGGTCGAGGAGCCAGGAGAGGGTCGCGGAGAGGGCGCGCGCGTCGAGCGGCTGGAAGGCGGCCTCGACCGCGCCGCGCGAGACGAGCACGATCCGCGCCTCCTCGGTGAGGCGCGTGAGCGTGATGACGCGCGGAGGCGCGCCGGCCGGGTTGCGCACGACCGCCACCACCTCCTCCACGACGGTGGAGCCGGCGGGCGCCCCTGCGGGGGTCGCTCCGGCGACGAGGAGGATGGCCGCACCCACTGCACCCAACGTACTCACGGCGCTCCCGAGAATGGACGAATGCCCAGTCGAATCAACGGAAATTGACGGTCTCCGGGGAGGCGTTAGGTTCCCCGGGTGCCAGAGCGAGACCTCTACGAGATCCTGGGCGTGTCCCGCAAGGCGACGGGCGAGGAGATCAAGCGCGCGTACCGGAAGCTCGCCAAGAAGTATCACCCCGACGTGAACCCGGGGGACAAGGCGGCGGAGGAGAAGTTCAAGGAGGTCACCGCCGCGTTCGAGGTCCTCTCGGACGAGAAGCGGCGCAGGCTGTACGACGAGTTCGGGCCGGACTCCCTGCGCTCGGGGTTCGACGAGCGGCGCGCCGCGGAGTACCGGCGCTGGAAGCGCGAGGGCGCCCCGGAGGGCGGCATGCCCTTCGACTTCGGCAACTACGAGCGGGTGAACGTCGGCGACTTCGGCTCCTTCGACTTCGGGAGCATCTTCGGCGACCTCTTCGGCGGCGGCGCGGGGGGCCGGGCCCGCGCCCGCCACGCCGGTCCGGCGCAGGGCGCGCGGACCGAGGGCGAGCTGCTCGTGGACCTCCGCGACGCGGTGCTGGGGGCCGAGCGCGACCTCCGGATCGACCAGCGGACGCTGCGGGTGAAGATCCCGGCGGGCGTGACCGACGGGTCCCAGATCCGGCTCGCCGGCCAGGGGGGACCGGGCGCGCGCGGGGGCCCGGCGGGCGATCTCATCCTCACCGTCCGCCTCCGCGAGCACGCCCGCGTGCGCCGCGACGGGCGCGATCTCTTCCTCGACCTCCCGCTCACCGTCCCGGAGGCGGTGAAGGGCACCGAGGTCGAGCTGCCGACGTTCGAGGGGCCGGTGCGGCTCCGCGTGCCGGCCGGCGCGCAGCCCGGCATGAAGCTCCGCCTGCGGGGCAAGGGGATGCCCGACCTCCACGGCGGCGCGCGCGGCGACCTCTACGCGATCGTGCAGATCGTGCTGCCCGAGCCCAGCGAGGCGCTCCGGAAGGCGGTGGGCCCCCTGGAAGCCCTGTACGTGGGCGATCCGCGCGCGGGCATCTCGTTGTAGAACCCTCGGCCATGGGACTGTTCGGCCTGTTCGGCTCGAAGGAGGAGCGCGAGAAGAGCGCCCTCAAGAAGCTCGCGAAGACGGTGAGCCAGCGGTACGGCCCGCCGGAGAACCGGCAGCGGGCGCTCGAGCAGCTCGGCGCGCTCGGCACGCCCGGCGCGCTGCGCACGCTCTGCCTCCGGTTCACCGTGCACGCCGAGCCGGGCATCACGGACGGCGAGGAGAAGGAGCGCGCCCGCCGGATCCTGGTCGAGGCGGGCGCGAGCGCGGCCGACCCGCTGTCCGCGTTCGTGCGGACCGAGGAGACGGGCGTCGCCTGGGGGCTGCGCGCGCTGGCGGAGATCTGGCCGGCGGAGCGCGTCACCGCGTTCGTGCTCGAGGAGCTGGCGCGGCTCGCGCGCGTGTACACGCGCGACCCGGAGAAGAAGCTCGTGCTCCTCACCTGGCTGGTCGAGCAGAAGGACGCGTCGCCGCCGGGCGACGTCCCCGGCGCGCTCCTCCCGCTGCTCGAGGACTTCTCGGACGACGTGCGCATCGCCGCGGTGCGCGCGCTGGCGGCGCTCGCGCCCGTCGAGGCGGTGCGCGAGGGGCTCATCCAGCTCTTCCTGCGCGACCGGGACAACGCCCGCGTGCGCGGCGAGGTGCTCGAGGCGATGGTCCGCATCGGCGCCGACGTGAAGGGGTACCGCCCCACGGTCGAGACGCTCCTCGTCGAGCCGTACTACCTGGACCGCGAGGGGCGCGTGAAGAAGCGCGGGTGAGCGATCGCGTGTCGCCTTTCCCCGAAGCGGCTAGACTCCCCCCGTGAGGAACGCCACCGAGCCTTCGCCGGGTGTGGTCCCCGCGGGATCGGCGCCGAAGCGTTCCAGGTTCCTCGGCCGGTGGTTCGAGCCCGTGCGCGTCGCGAAGGACGTGCCCGCGGCGCTCGCCGAGCAGGCGACGCGCGGCAGCCTCGTCTTCGTGATGCGGTCGCCGGGGCTGCTCAACTTCCTCTACCTGCGCTGGTTCCTGCGCCGGCACGGGCTCCCGCCGCTCAAGGCGGCGCAGGGCTTCCCGGGCCTGTTCGGCTGGCTGGCGCGCGTGCGCCGGACCCGCCGCGCCCTCGAGGACGCCGTGGCGGGCGGCGCGGCGAGCGTCGTCTTCCTCGGCCGCAAGGTCCCCGTGCGCGAGCCGTTCGCGACGCTCGTCCGCCTGCAGCGCGACCTCTTCCAGCCGGTGCTGCTCGTGCCCGTCCTCCTCGTCTGGAGCCGCCGGGCGCCCAAGCTCGAGGGGTCGATCTGGGACGTCCTGTACGGCACGCCCGACGCGCCCAGCGTCTTCGCGAACCTCATCGCCTTCCTGCGCAACTTCCGGCGGGCGATCTTCGAGGTGGGCCGCCCGCTCGACCTCAAGGCCTTCGTCGCCGACCGCGCCGCCGAGCCGGACGCGGTGGTCGCGCGCAAGGCGCGCGGGGTGCTCCACCACCACCTCGCGCGCGAGTTCCGCGCCGCGGTCGGCCCGCCGCTCAAGGCGCCGTCGCGCGTCAAGGAGAAGGTCCTCCGCGATCGCACGCTCCGCGCGACCCTCGAGGCGGTCGCGCGCGAGCTGGGCCGCAGCCTGGCCTCGGTCCAGGCGGAGGCGGCGCGCGACCTGAAGCAGCTCGCGAGCCGGTACGATCCGCTCTTCGTGCGGCTCCTGGCGCCGGTCCTGTCCTGGGTCTTCGGCCGGCTCTACAAGGGCGTCGAGGTGGACGAGGAGGGGCTCGCGCGCGTGAAGCGCGCCGCGACCGAGGCGCCGATCGTCCTCTGCCCGAGCCACAAGAGCTACGTGGACTTCCTCGTGGTCCCGTGGCTCCTGTACGAGAACGGCATGACCCCGCCGCACGTCGCCGCGGGGATCAACCTCGCCTTCTGGCCGTTCGGCGCCCTCGCCCGGCGCGGCGGCGCGTTCTTCATCCGGCGCAAGGTGAAGGGCGACCGGGTCTACACCGCCGTCCTCCGCGCGTACGTGAAGCTCCTCCTCCGGGACCGGTTCCCGCAGGAGTTCTACGTCGAGGGCGGCCGGAGCCGCACCGGCAAGCTCCTCTTCCCGAAGACGGGCCTCGTCTCGATGGAGGTGGACGCCTGGCTCGACGGCGCCGCCGACGACGTGCTGTTCGTGCCGATGGCGATCGACTACGAGCGGCTCATCGAGGCGGGCAGCTACGCGCGCGAGCTCGAGGGCGGCGAGAAGCAGAAGGAGACCTTCGGCGCCCTCCTGCGCGCGGTGAAGGTGCTCTTCCACCGGTACGAGCGGCTCCACGTCCAGTTCGAGGAGCCGATCTCGCTCCGCGCGCTCGCCGAGCAGCGCCTGGGCCGCGGGGCCAGTGCGCTCACGCTCGACGACGCCTGGGAGGGCGAGCGCTCCCGCTCCTCCACCGCGATCGTCGCCCCGGGGCGCGAGGGCGGGGGGGAGCCGGCGAAGCGCCGGATGGTCCAGGCGCTCGCCAACCGGATCGCGTACGGCATCAGCCGCGCCGTGACGATCACGCCGGTCGGGCTCGTCGCGGCCGCCCTCCTCTCCCACGTCCGCCGCGGGATCGCGGCGGGCCAGGTCTCGCGCCGGATCGAGCTCCTCCGCGCGCTCGCGGTCGAGGGCGGCGCGCGGCTCGCGTCGGGGCTCGCCGGAGCGCCCACCGATCCGCGCGTGCCCGGCCCGATCCGCGACGCCATGGACGGGTTCGTCGGGCTCCTCCTCGTGCGCGAGCAGCGGGCCGCGGAGGAGACCATCTACCAGGTGCCCGACGAGCGCCGGGCGTTCCTCGACTACCACCGGAACGCGGTCATCCACCGGTACGTCGCGCCGGCGCTCGTCGCCGCCGCGGTGCGCGCGCGCGGGCCGCAGGACGGCGCGGCGGTGCGCGCGCGGGCGCTGTGGCTCTCGCGCCTCTTCAAGCTCGAGTTCATGTACCGGGTGGGCGCGCGGTTCGACGAGATCTTCGGCGAGAACGCGGCCCTGCTCCTGCGGCTCGGGGCCCTCGAGCGCGCCGGCGAGGAGCTCCGGCCGGGACGGGACGCGGAGACGCTCGGGTTCCTCGCCGAGCTGACGCGCGCGTACCTCGAGGCGTACCGGATCGCCGCGTCGGCCACCCTGGCGGTCTCCCGGCGGCTCTCGCTCATGGACCGGCGCGCGCTGCTCCGCGAGGCGCTGGAGCGCGGGCGGGCCTCCTTCCTCTCGGGCGAGGTGGTCCTGCGCGAGTCCCTCTCCAAGGCGACGATCGGCAACGCGATCGAGTGGATGGTGGACCAGGGCCTGCTCCTGGAGCAGGACGGCGGGCGCCTCCGCCTCGCCGAGCGCGGGCCGGACGCGCTGCGGCTCCTCCTGGAGGAGATCGGGCGCCACCTGGTGTAGAACCGGGCCCATGCCCGACCTCGACCTCGACCTCGACCTCGCCAAGGCGATGGAGACCGCGCGGCGCGCCGTGGAGGCCGCGTCCGCCGCGACGCTCACCCACTTCCGGCGCGGCGTGCGCGTCGAGGTCAAGCCCGACCGGACCCCGGTGACGCAGGCCGACCGCGACTCGGAGGCCGCGATCCTGGCGGTGGTGCAGGAGGCCTTCCCCGACCACGGCTTCCTCGGCGAGGAGACCGGCGCGCACGCCGGATCCGCGCGGAGCCGGTGGATCGTGGATCCGCTCGACGGCACGAAGGGGTTCACCCGCGGGCGAGGGTTCTGGGGGCCGCTCGTCGCGCTCGAGCACGACGGCCGGATCGTCGCCGGCGCGATGGCGCTCCCGGCGCTCGGCGAGACCTACTGGGCGGCGCGCGGGCTCGGCTGCTGGATGTCGGCCGCGGGGAGCGCGCCGGTCCGGCTCTCGGTCTCCGGGATCGCCGCCTGGGAGGACGCGACGCTCTCGCTCGGCGAGCCGCACGTGCTCTTCCGCCCGCCGATGCTGGAGCGCGTCGGCCGCCTCGCCACGAGCTGCGCCTGCGCCCGGTGCTACGGCGACCTCGCCGGCTGCGCGCTCGTGCTCCGCGGGCAAGCCGAGGCCTGGGTGGAGGCGGGCGTGCAGATCTGGGACCTCGCCCCGCTCGCGATCCTCGTGGAGGAGGCCGGCGGGCGGTTCACCGATCTCGACGGAAAGCCCACGCACGCGTCCGGGAGCTGCGTCGCCTCGAACGGCACGGTGCACGAGTACGTGCTGGGGGTGCTCGCCGGGCGCTGACCCCTCCGTCCCCCCGTCGCCTCACGGCGCGCGAGGCCTCACTGCGCAGTGCAGAGCCCGTTCGTCCCGCAGGTCCTGCTGACGCAGTCGTCGTCATGCGAGCAGCGCCGCCCAGCCTCGCAGCCCGCACCACCCCGCATCCCGTCGATCGAGACGGCCGTGGTGCCCTGAGGCCTGACCACCAGCGGGCGGTTGCCGACGAGACCGTACCGCTGGTGGATGAGCCGCGTCCGGTCCGTCATCGCCGCCGCGTCGATCTGCAGGCCCGTCGCGTGCCAGGCGTCCACGAGCCGCTGGGTGATCACGATCGCGTCGGCGCCCGTGATGTCGACGGCCCGGTGCCCGCGCTGCGCCGCCGTGCCGGAGACGAACTCGAACGTCTCCTTGGTCCCAAAACCGTCGTCGACCGAGACGGTGACGCCGGTCAGCGCGGTGCTCTCGACGAGGATGCTCCCCGTCGCCGGGAGCGGAGCCCCGAAGAGGCAATCCACTCCGGAGCCCGGCTCGCCACAGCCGCCACAGGCGAACGAGTCGAAGCTGTCGCAGTCCTCGGGACGGCTCACGACCGTGTCACCGCAGGACCCGTGCGCGCAGACCACCACCATGCGCTGGCTCGAGGAGCCCGTGGTCCCCTGGCCGTAGCCCACGGTGCAGGTCAGGGCGCCTGGCTGCGAGAGCACCCGGACGTCGTAGTCCGTGCCCTCGGCGAAGCGGCCGAAGGAGAAGCTGGTGGAGCCGGCAGCGATCGGGAGGTGCTTGCTGCCGTTGAGCTGGAGCACGAGCCCGGACTCGGTCAATCCGTGCACCGTGCCGTCGAGGGTGCTCAGGCTGCCCGGGGCGCCGCCGCTGCACGCGAGGAGCGCGCAGGCTGCTGCGATCGAGAGGGCGGACGAGCGTGTGCGAACGTGCATGGATGATCCCCTCCGTGAATGGGCCGCTGCGCCGGGACGCGAACGCGTCCCCGGACGGCCGGTAGATCCACCGAAGCCGGCCCAGCCTCGCACGGGCGGCGGAGACTCGAACGGTCCGTTTGGGGCGGGCCGCCGCGTGAAGGATCCCAGGGCTCGCCACGGCTCCACCGACCGAACCCCGGTCTCGTTCGCCGCGCCTCCTCGTGGGTCCGTGCGCTCCCGCGCGTTGGCAAGGGGCCGCGTCGAACGCATGGGAGGAGGATGGAACCGACGGTCGTCTTCGTCCCCGGCATCGGCAACTCCGGCCCGGCGCACTGGCAGTCGATCTGGGCGTCCTCGCTCCCGGGATCGATCTGGGTGGAGCAGCGGGACTGGGATCATCCCGTCCGCGACGAGTGGGTCGCGGCCCTCGCGCGCGACCTGCGCCGCGTCGAAGGGCCCAAGGTGATCGTCGCCCACAGCCTCGGCTGCCTCGTCGTCGCGGAGGGCGCGGACGCGCTCCGGCAGGCGGGAGTGACGGGCGCGCTCCTCGTCGCGGTCCCCGACGTCCACGGTCCGAGCTTCCCCGCCGAGGCCACGGGCTTCCGCCCTGCCCTGTCGCTCGGGATGCCCGTCCCGTCCATCCTGGTGGCGAGCACCGACGATCCGTACGGGACCCACGCACACTCCGAGGCGGTGGCGCGCCGCTGGGGCAGCGCGCTCGTCTCCGTCGGCGCGAAGGGGCACGTGAACGCGCGGTCGAGCCTCGGCGCGTGGGCGGAGGGGCGGGCGTTGCTCGATCGGCTCACGGAATCGCCCGCGGTGCTCTCGGCCGGGTGAGCCGGGACTCCGCGCGCAGCCCGAACTTCGAAGCGCGACTCCCCGCTCGCCGCTCGCGCGGACGCGGACCTGGCTACGCGCGAGCCACGAGGTTGAAGTACTCGAACTTCCAGGTCCTGCCCCCGTCGTTCGAGAACCGGATGAAGGACTCTCCTCGGTCCAGGCCGCTCCCCACGGTGAAGAGCCCGACCTCCGGAGCGCCGCGCAGTACCTGGGTGAGCCCGCGGGGTAGAACGGACGGAGTCGGGGCCCGGTGACGCCGATGGCCCCGGCTGAATGATCGTTTGCCCGCTCGTCCGCTTTGGTACCCTGGCCCGGCACCGATATTCGCGGAGGAGCGAGCATGAGAACGCTGCGCGCCATCGTCGGGAGTCTCGTCCTGCTGGTCACGCTGGCGCCTGTGCGCACACCGGCCGCGCCCGGTCGACGCACGAGGACCCCGCTCGAGGACGCGATCCGGGCCGCGATCACGCACACCAAGATCGTCACGAGCCTCGATCAGAAGGGGCTCCACGTCGCATACAGTGCCAAGGGGACCGGAAACCGGATCGACCTCGTGGGCACGCTCCCCAGGAGCACGATGGGGAACCCCCTCGCGGACGCGTTGACGGACGCCACCAACGCGTCCCGCGCGAACGAGGCCAGGCGCCTGGCGCTCCCGCTCCAGACGATCATGGAGGGCTGGGACGCGGCGCCGCTGGCCGAGGCGGCCGTCGCGCGCGAGCTCCAGGGCATCGAGCCGTTCCGCGGCGGCACCTTCGTGCTCCGCAGGGAGGGCGAGCTCGGACCCGTCCTCGACGGCCTCATCGCGCAGGAGGAGGTCGACGCGGTGCTCTCCGTGTACTTCACCTGGCACCTGAGCCCATCCCGCAACGAGGTGGTGGTCTGGGCGATCGGAGCGCTCTTCCCCGCCAAGCGGAGCCCGTCGCTGGCGATCCAGGAGGTCCTGAAGCTGACTCCCATCACATCCGGCATTCCGATGCTCTACCGCGGGGAGCTCTTCGCCTCGGTAGCGGTCCCGCCCGGCGAGGGGACCGCGGTCGAACGCTGGGCTGCCGACGATGGTGCCCCCGTCCGGCGGGCCGTGGCAGGTGGGATCGCCGAGGTCGCGCGCCTCCTGGTGTTCGATCTCCAGCAAGGTGGGCCCAGTGGCCTGTTCGGCAACTACAAGGTGAAGGGGGCCGCGCACCACGACTGCGAGCAGTTCGGCGGCGGGTCCTGGTACGAGCTCCGCAAGGAGAACGGGCGCACCTGGGCGCGCGAGCGGTCGGGCAAGCTCGGATCGTTCGGGGGCTCCCATCCCGACGCGCCGGCGCCGGACGCGACGAGCGGCGACGAGAGCGCCCCGGCGGGCGGATAGCTCACGCGCTCGCCGCGTCGCCGCCGGAACTCGGCTCAGCCTCGCTCGCCTCGCCGCGCTCCGCCGTGCGGGCATAGATCGGGATCTCGAAGTCGGCGGCGTAGTCGACGCCCTCGTCCTCGGCCCGGAGCTGCAGGCGCCAGAGCGGCCGGTCGTCGTCCGGAACGAGCTCGGTCGCGGGGAGGCTCTCGGGGATCCGGAGATCGAGGCGGACCTGGAAGGTGGGCCCCTTGGGGGAGACCGCGCCGCGCACGGTCTCCTCGTGCTCCCAGAGCGTCTCCTCCGAGACGCGTGTCTCGCTGCGGCCGTCGCTGCCCCGGACGGTCCTTGAACTCCTGCGGACGCAGCGGAGCCGGACGGCGAACGCCTTCTCGCCGCGGCCGCGCAGCGGCACGCCGGTCTCGACCGTCCCCTCGAACCGCTCGCCCAGCCAGGCCGGCATGGTCCGGCACACGATCACGCTCGTCCCGAACTTCTTCTCCCGGATGCGCGCGCGCACCGCGAGGACGGCGATGGCGATCCCGACCGCCGGGAAGACGAGCAGCGCCTTCGGCCAGTCGGGCTCGCCGGCCGCCCAGAGCGCCAGGAACCCCCAGCTGAACACGTTCCCGACGATCGCGAACCCGATCAGCATCCCCGACGCCCGCGATCATCACCAGGCCGGCCCCGAGCGGTGGAGCATCGCCCACTCGAGGACCAGCGCGAGGGCGCGCCTCGGGAGCTCGCCTCTCAAGAGGCTCAGCGACTCGATGTCGACGAGCGCCTCGTGCGCGCCGTAGCGGGCGTGAAAGTGTCGTCCTCACCGCCCTCACGCCGGACGCTGCGGCACGCACCGACCGCGCGTGAGGGGGCCCCACGCCGCGCCGAGCTGCGCCCGTGTGTGATGCGCCACCCCTTGCCGGGCCCGCCGAACTCGCCGAACGTGCGGATCGCTCGACCGTCGACGGACCTCCTGGAGGGCGCGCATGCGAACGCTCTGGATCGCGCTTGTCACGCTGCCGGCGCTCGCGTGCGCGGGCCGCGCCGGCGGGGAGTGCACGCCCACGCGGACCTGCGCCACGCAGGGGTTCCAGTGCGGCGCGTTCGTCGACTCCTGCGACGCGACGCAGGAGTGCGGGAGCTGCGGCGCGGGGCTGAGCTGCACGAGGACCGACGGCGCGCCCGGGTACTGCGTGATCGACGGCACCCTGCCCCCGGCCGGAAACCCGGACGGCTCCTGCAGCCAGGCGCTCCCGGCGGCGGCCCTGCCGGCGGACACCTCGCGCCCCACCACCGTCGTGGGCACCGGTACACCGGCGAGCTGCACGTTCGCGGCCCTCGCGGCGGCGGTGGCCCGCGGCGGCGTGATCACGTTCGACTGCGGGGCGAGCCCGCACACGATCCCGGTCACCTCGACCCTCCGGCTCCCCACCGACCGGAGCACGGTGATCGACGGGGGCGGCCGGATCACCCTCGACGGCGGGAACGCCGTGCGCATCCTCGAGTGGTACAGCGGCAACTGGCAGGTGAACACCAACGTGCTCACGCTCCAGCACCTCGCGATCGTGAACGGGAGGGCCACTCCCACGCAGCAGATCCCGACCGGCCGGCCCCCGCCCTGCTCGCAGGGGTGGAACGACGGCCAGGGCGGCGCGCTGTTCATGCGCGACGGGGTGCTGCGCGCCGTGGACGTCACCTTCGCGAACAACCAGGCGGCGCTGCTCGGCCCCGACACCGGCGGCGGCGCCGTCTACCTGCTCGGCACGAGGCCGGCGACGATCGCGCGCTGCAGCTTCCTCAACAACCGCGCCAGCAACGCCGGGGGCCTCGGCGGCCTCTTCGCCACGCTCAACGTCTACGACAGCCTCTTCGACGGGAACGAGGCGACCGGGTACGGCGCCAACAACGACGACGCGAGCAAGTGCGCCTACCTGAACGCCGGACAGCACCAGACCGGCTCGGGCGGGAACGGCGGCGCGCTCTACAGCGACGGCGTGGCGATGAACGTCACCGTCTGCGGCGTGCAGATCCGGAACAACCGCGCTGGCGAGGACGCGTTCGGCGGGGCGATCTTCTTCACGAGCAACGACCCGTCGCGGAAGGGCACGCTCTCGATCCGGGACTCGCTCTTCCACGGCAACACCGCCGGGTCGACGGTTTGGCAGTGGAGGCCCGGCATCTCCACCAACGCCAACGCGCTGGAGCCGGTGAACACGGAGTTCCGGTGACGCGCCGGCCGGCGTGCCATGGCCCTCCTGTCCCGCCTCGCTCCGGCGCGTCGGATCATGGCCCCGGCCGGGCCGGGCTCCGACCAGCGCGAAGCCGACGCGTGAAGGCGGACGCATCTTCTGCTGATGCGTCACCCCATGCTCCTGGCTTGCTGCCTTGGCGTCTGGCTCCTCGCCTGCGAAGGCGACCGCGACGGCGCACCGAGCGTCTCCTCGATCGACGTGGTCGCCGAGGAGAACCCACACAGCGCGCTGGCCATGCGCCTCCGGGTCCACGCGCCTGGCGCGACCACGGCGCGCGCGGAGTGGTCGGAGGATGGGGAGCTGCGACGGAGCTCGCGCGTGCCCTTCACCGGGGCCGAGGCCGTGCTCGACGTCCTCGGCCTGCGGCCCGGGGCGCGGTACGAGGCGGTGGTCGAGCTCGAGGCGCCCGAGGGTCCCCTGCGGTCGGAGCCGGTGACGTTCACGACCGGCGAGCTCCCCGCCGCCGTGGCCGAGATCGCGCTCGAGGTTTCGGGCGCGCCACCGGAGGAGTACCTGCTCGTCAACCTGCTCGAGGGCAGAGACCCGGGCGTCCTGGTCGCGTTCGACGGGCAGGGCACGCTCCGGTGGTACCGGCTCTTCGAGGGGAACCACCCGGTCATCGAGGCGAAGCAGCTCTCCGGCGGGAACGTGCTCGCCTTCGTGGGCTCCTCGCCGGGCTGGACCCTCGAGCACGGCGCGTACGTCGAGCTCGCCCCCTCGGGCGAGCTCCTCCGCACGCTCCGCGCCACCCCGCCCTACTTCACGGACGGCCACGAGGCGCTCGTCACGGACGCCGGCACGCCGGAGGAGCGGATCCACCTCCTCGGCTACGAGAGCCGGACCGTCGAGCTCGCGCCGCTCGGCTTCTCCGGGACCGGCCCCGTCGTCGGCCACGTGATCCAGCGGCTCCTCCCGAGCGGCGAGGCCGAGTTCACCTGGAACGCCTTCGACCACGTCGCGCTCGAAGAGCTCGTGAACCCCATCCAGCCCGGCCAGATCGAGGGCTTCGACTACGACCACCCGAACTCCCTCGAGCTCGACCCGCGGGGCGACTACCTCGTCTCGTTCCGGAACCTGGACGCGCTCTACCTCGTGGATCGCACCACGGGGGCGGTCCACTGGCGCCTCGGGGGCAACCGCAGCGACTTCACCTTCGTGGACGATCCGCTGGGCGGGTTCTCCGGCCAGCACGACGCGCGCCTCCTGCCCGGCGACCGGCTGCTCCTGTTCGACAACGGGACCCTGCACGACCCGCCCACCTCGAGGGCGGTCGAGTACGAGCTCGACGTCGCGGCGCGCACGGCGCGGATGGTGTGGGAGTACCGGCTCGACCAGTTCAACGCGTTCACCGCCTCCGCGGTGAGGGACGCCGACGGGACGACGTGGGTCGGCGCCTCCATGTTCGGGCGGGTGTACCGCGTCGCGCGGGACGGGACGGTCCTCTGGGAGGCCGCGCTCACGCGGGCGGGGGAGCCCGCGCAGTTCTACCGGGCCGTGCCGCTCCGCTCGCTCCAGGGCGAACCGTGACCAGACCGCCGGAGCCGGTGAACTCGACCATCGGCCGACGGCGGCCCAGGTCTCGCCGAGCCCCTCCTACGGCTCGCCACCCGGGTACTCGGTCGCCCACGTCCTGCCACCGTCGGACGAGGAACGGATGAACATCTCCCCATCGGCGATACCGGTTCCCAGCTGGAAGAGCCCCACGCCCGGCAGGTCGAGGACGTCGGTGTATGCCGGAAGCTCTTCCGCCAGCTCCTCCCAGGTCGCGCCGCCATCCTTCGTGGCGCGGAGGATGGGGTGATCGACGATCCGGTCGGCCCCCATCACCAACAGCTGCCCTTGCGAAGTGTACTGGGGTGGAGCCTTCTGGACCTTGAACGGCGACCGGGTCTCGACCCAGGTCCGGCCGTCGTCGCGGGAGAAGTAGTGACCTGGCTCGTACCAGGAGCCGGTCAGCACGCCGATACCGACGCCGGGAGAGTACGCGAGCGAGAGGATGCGCTCCGCTCCCGGGCGGCCCTGATGGTCGGCGAAGAAGCCGCTCGTCCGATGGTACACACGAAGCGCTCCCTCCGTGTTCGCGTATCCGAATCCCTCGCGCGTGGGCCAGACCCAGATGTACGAGGACGAGGTGGCGAACCGCACCGTCTGGATCACCGTCCACGTGCCGTGCTCCAGCATCGGCGAGCGATGGAACGTGACGGCGCCTCGCGCGACGAGCGCGACCGTCCACCCCTCCCGGTCGTCCCCCTGGACGAAGATCAGGTTGCCGGGAGGCATGTTCCCCGGACTCAGGCGGCGGACGCGCCCCGTGGCGTCCAGGGCGGCGATCGAGTTGAACTCGCCGACGGCGACCGCGAGAACACCGTCGAGAGAACGCACTGCCCCGGGGCCCACCGGCAGCAGGCAGAGGAACGACTCGATGCCCGGGGCGTTCGATACCGACCAGCGACCACCTCGGTCACGGATCATCCAGGCACCGAAGCGCCCGATCGCCACGCCTTCCCCGCTGGAGAGCAGACCGAGCTTCAGCGGCCCGCCTGGGTGAGACCTCGCGTTCTCCTCCACCCGATCCTCCGGGAGACGGGGCGCGATCCAGCCTCGATCTACCGAGCCCTCCAGGAGGCGGGCGTTCTCGGGCGAGAACCGCCGCACCAGGTCCGCGTTCGACGTGGTGATCGCGCTCCGACCGATCGCGCCGCGGAGCGGGTCTCCGTAGATGGAGGCGTTCCACACCCAGTGTTTCTCGCCCGCCTCCACGGCCAGGACGACGCGGCCCAGGTCGTGGACGGCGCCGGGTTCCACCCGGAAGACGCCGACCCGTGCGCTCTCGGGATCCGGCCGAATCGCGGCTCTCGCCGGTGCCCAGAATCCCTTCGTGAAGGTCATTGCGGCTTTGTGCCAGGCCATGACCGAACCCTGGAAGCCGGTGATCCGATACTCACCCGCCGGCAGCGCGCCCACCAGTAGGGACGTGTCGCGAGATCCCACGACGGTGAGCTGCTGGCCGGAGACTGCGACGCCGATCCCGCCGTGTCCGGCATCGACGCGCTCCACGTCGAGCACGTCGATGCCGAGCACGTTGGGCGAGTTCCACGTGACGCTCAGGAGGATCACCCCGTCCTCCGTCCCGGGAGTGACCTGGCCAGGCCGAACGGCGGGCGCCACGCAGCCCGTCGCGATGCCGGACGCCCACACGGCCAGCCACCAGGTGCTCGAAGCGCGCATCGTCCCTCCCTTGCACGACGACGAAGAGCGCGGCGTCACCCCTCCGCCCGCCGGAACAGATCGACCACCGCCCCCGCCCGCCCCGCGGTCCGGGCCCGGCCGCGCGACCACTCGCGCAGCGCCTTGATCTGCTCCTCGTACGTCTTGTAGAGCGGCACGAGGTCCTGCGCGACGCGGCGGAGATCCCCGGTCTCGATCTCGCGGCCGAGCGCATACGCGCGGTGCAGGGCGCCGACCACCACCTGCTCGAGCTCGGCGCCGGAGTAGTCGGCGCACTGCTCGGCGATGGTGGTCACGTCCACGGCCGCGGGATCGCGCCCGCGCCGGCGGAGGTGGAGCTCGACGATCTCCCGCCGGGCCTCGAGATCCGGCAGGTCCACGAAGAAGAGCTCGTCGAAGCGGCCGCGGCGGAGGAGCTCGGGGGGGAGCCGCGAGACGTCGTTCGCGGTCGCCACCACGAACACGGGCCCGCGCCGCTCCTGGAGCCACGTCGAGAAGGCGCCGAGGAGCCGCGCGGCGCGCGGATCTCCGCCGTCGCCGGGCGTGGAGCCCGCGAACCCCTTCTCGATCTCGTCCACCCAGAGCGCCACGGGCGCGAGGGACTCGGCGGCCTCGAGGGCGCGCGCGAGCCCCTCCTCCGCCCCCGCGCGCGAGCCGAGCACGCGCGGCAGGTCGAGCCGCAGGATCGGCACGCCGAGCCGGGCGGCGGCGGCCTTGGCGGCGAGCGACTTCCCGCAGCCCTGGACGCCCACGAGGAGCACGCCGCGGGGCGGCGGCAGGCCGTAGCGCGACGCCTCGGCGTCGAACGCCAGCGCCCGCTCCTCCATCCACGCCTTGAACTGCGCGAGCCCGCCCAGGTCCTCGGGCCGGTCGAGCCCGTCCACGAGCTCGAGCCCGAGGTCCGCGGCGAGGAGGCGGCTCTTGTCCGCCGCCACCGCGGTGACGCCCTCCGGCCCCAGCGCCGGATCGCGGCGCAGCGCGCGGGTGAACGCGCGCCGTGCCTGCGGGTCGGTGAGGCCGCGCGCGGCGACGATCGCGCGGTGGCGCATCTCCGGCGCGAGCGGGGCGGCGCGCGGTCCGGCGGTGGCCCCGTGGACCCCGTCGAGGATGGCCGCGAGCTCGCCGTCGTCGGGTAGCGGCAGGCGGAGCACGGCGGCGTCGCCCGCCAGGCCCTCGGGGAGCGCGCGCCGCGGCGCCACGACGACGAGGCACCGGCCCTCGCGCGAGAGGCGCGGCACGAGGTCCCGCAGCTTCCGGACGAACGCCGGCGCCCCGAACGCCTCGTGGAGGTCGAGCGCGACGCACAGGTACGGCGCGGGCGCCTTGAGGAGGACGTCGAGGAGCACCGCCGGGTCCTTGGCGGCGGGCGCGAGCGGCTCGAGCCCGCGGTGCGAGGACCAGACGCCGGCGCGCGCGCCGAAGGCGGCCGCGGCCGCCGCGCAGAGCGCGACCGCCCGCTCCTCCTCCTGCGTGACCAGGTAGACGAGCGGCGTCCCCGCCGACCACAGCTCCGCGATCTCGGCCGAGACGTTCACAGGGCCTCCGCGTCTGCGGTCGCCCGCATCGCTTCCTCGAACGAGGTGACGCCCGCGGCGATCTTCCGGATGGCGTGCGCGCGCAGCCCGCGCATGCCGTCCTGCCGGGCGGTCCGCGCCAGCACCTCGGGCGTCGCCCCCTCGGCGACGAGGTGCCGGAGGCGGGCGTTCACCCCGAGCACCTCGAAGATCCCGCTCCGGCCGTAGTAGCCGGTGAGGCGGCACTTGTTGCAGCCCTGGCCGTGCCGCACGAGGAGCTGGCCCGCGTGGTCCTCCGGGTGGGGCACGCCGAGCGCCGCCACCTCGTCGGCGGTGAGGGAGACGTCCTGCGCGCACGACGGACAGACCTGGCGGACGAGGCGCTGGGCGACGATGCCGGTCAGCGTCGCGGCGATGAGGAAGCTCGGCACGCCGAGGTCGCGCAGGCGGGCTACGGCGCTGACGGTGTCGTTGGTGTGCAGGGTCGTGAGCACGAGGTGTCCCGTGAGCGCCGCCTGCACCGCCTGGGTGGCGGTCTCGGGGTCGCGGACCTCGCCGACCATGATGACGTCGGGGTCCTGCCGCAGCACGTGGCGCAGCGCCTCGGCGAAGCTCGTGCCGGTCTTGGGGTTGGCGGCGATCTGGTTGAAGTCCTCGTGCACCATCTCGATGGGATCCTCGATGGTCGTCACGTTCACCTCCGGGGAGGTGAGCGCCTGGAGCGCGGAGTAGAGCGTCGTCGTCTTCCCGCTGCCGGTCGGGCCGGTCACGACCACGAGGCCGTGGGGCCGGAGCAGCCACCGCTCGAACGACTCCCGCTCGTCCGGCAGGAACCCGAGCTCGGAGAGGTCGCGCACGAGCACGTTGGGATCGAGGACGCGGACGACGACCTTGTCGCCGAAGGTCGTGGGGACGGTCGAGACGCGGAGCTCCATCTCCGCCTCGCCCCGCGCCGTCCGGATGCGGCCGTCCTGCGGTCGCTTCAGGGCGATGTCGAGCCGGCTCATGATCTTGAACCGGTTGGCGATGGCCCCGTGCACCGCCTTCGGGATCCGGTGCACCGGGTGGAGCACGCCGTCGATCCGCATCCGGATGACGGACTCCTCCCGGCGGGGCTCGATGTGGATGTCGCTCGCGCGCTGCTCGAACGCGTAGTGCAGGAGATACTCGACCGCCGCCACCACCGGCTCCGAGGAGGCCTCGAGCGCCTCGATCCCGGAGAGGTTCACGAACTGCTCGAGGTTGCCGACGTCGGGCGCGGCCTGCCCCTCGAGCTGCACGCGCGCCTGCGAGATCTGCTGCCGGAAGCCGTAGATCTCGGCGATGGCCCGGTGGATGTCGGAGGGCGCGGCGAGGACCGGCTGCACCTCGCCGCCCACGAGGCCGCGCAGGTTCTCGAAGAGCTCGCGGTCGAACGGGTTCGTCGCCGCGAAGAGGAGGGTCCCGTCCTGGCGCTCGAGCGGGAGCACCCCGTGCTTGCGCGCGAACGGGCGCGAGAGGGTGCGGGTGATGAGCTGCGCGTCGAGCTTCAGCGGGTCGATCTTGCGGTACGGGACCTGGAGCGCGTGCGCGAGCGCCTGGGTGGCCTTGTCCTCGTCCACCACCTCGCCCTCGCGCCGGGCGTCCATGAACTTGAACGAGGCGAGGATCTCCACCGGCGAGAGCTCGGCCCGGCGCAGGCCGCCGCCGGACCGGGCGGCGCCGTCGCGGAGCAGCCGCGCGCGCTGCACGTTCTCCCGGGCGAACGCCGTCCGGCGCGCGTCGTCGGTGAGGATGCCCTGCTTGGCGAGGAGCTCGGCCACGAACTCCAGGGTGAAATCGGTGGCGCGAAGGCGTGGGCTCGGCACGGTACGCCGAGTGTACCGCAGCCCCACCCCGTGAACGAGCCCGCGCCCGAGCACGCGACGGGCCTCGGGCGCACGCGCGATGTGGGCGGATACGCTACCGCGGGACGATCACCGCCGCCGCCCGCGGCGGGCGGCCCGGGCCGAGGTCGGCACGGCCCGGCGGCTCCGGACGGGAGGGCGCGGGGGCGCGGGGGCCGTCTCGCCCTTGAGCCGGTCCTTCTCCTGGTCGTAGAGCCGCATCGCGTCGCGCAGGACCTGGAGCGCCTCGGAGCGCCCCTGCGGCGCCTCGACCAGCACCTTCTTGTTCTCGAGCGCCTTGTAGTCCTGGAAGAACCGCTGCAGCTCGCGCATCCGGTGCGCCGGGAGCTCCTTCACGTCGGAGTAGTCGGCGTAGTTCGGATCGTCGGCGTGGACGCCGATGAGCTTGTCGTCCTCGCCCTTGTCGTCCCGCATCTTCATCACGCCGATCACCTTCGCCTGCATGATCGCGAGGGGCTGGATCTGCTCCCCGCACAGCACGAGGATGTCGAGCGGATCGCCGTCGTCGCAGTACGTGCGCGGCACGAAGCCGTAGTTCGCCGGGTAGTGAACGGCGGAGAAGAGCACCCGGTCCACGAGCAGCAGGCCCGACTTCTTGTCGAGCTCGTACTTCACCTTGGAGCCGGTGGGGATCTCGATGATCGCCGGGATCCGGTCCTCGACGAACCGGGGCAGCTCGACGTCGTGCCAGGGGTGATAGGCCACAGGCGCTCCCGGGGGCTAGATGCCCCCGCCGTGCGAGTACCGCACCTCCCGGGCCTCGGCCTGGGTGATGCGGCTGAAGGGGGGGACGCTGTTCGTCACCCAGACGTTGCCGCCGATCGACGAGCCCTGCCCGATCACGATGCGGCCGAGGATGGTCGCCCCCGCGTACACGACGACGTCGTCCTCGACGATCGGGTGGCGGTCGATCCCCTTGATCGGCTTGCCGTGCTCGTCGAGCGGGAAGCTCTTCGCGCCGAGCGTGACGCCCTGGTAGAGGCGCACGTTGCGCCCGATGACGGCGGTCTCGCCGATCACGACGCCGGTGCCGTGATCGATGAAGAACTTCTCGCCGATGCGGGCGCCCGGGTGGATGTCGATCCCGGTCACCGTGTGGGCGTGCTCGGTGATGATGCGCGGGATGAGCGGGACCCCGTGCTGGTGGAGCGCGTGGGCGATCCGCTGGTTCGTGACGGCGAAGAGCCCCGGGTACGCGAAGATCGCCTCGTCGCGGCTCTTCAGCGCAGGGTCTCCCTCGTACGCCGCCTCGACGTCCGTCGCGACCAGCCGGCGGATCTCGGGGAGCACCGCGAGGAAGCTCTTCGTGATCCGCGACGCCGCCACGCCGCAGTGCGTGCACCCCGGGAGCTCGTGACGTTCGGTGAACGCGATGCCCCGGCAGATCTGCTCCTCGAGCGCGCCGAGCGCGCGCGCCAGCGTCGCCCCGACGAAGTAGTGCAGGCTCTCGTCGTGGAGGTCGCTGGTCCCGAAGTAGCCCGGGAACAGGACCGCGCGGAGCTCGTCCACCGCGGTCAGCACCGCCTCGCGCGACGGGAGCGTGACCCGACCGTTGGGGGCGAACGTCGAGGTCGCGGCGCGGCAGAGCTGGTCCACCACCGGCGCCAGCGCGACCTCGTCCACCGCGGGGACTCGCTTCGGCTCGTTCAAGGCACTTCCTCCCGGGCTGTCCGCCCCCACGCTACCAGGCCCGCCGCCGCCGGCGGCGTACATAAGGGGCCCCCCGGGGCGCCGCAGCGCGCAGCCGGGGCGCGTCACCTGGCCTCGGGATCGGGCTCCCCGCCCTCCTCGGCCAGCGCGGCGTCGATCTCGTCCTCGGTGGCCTCGGCGGCCGTTTCGGCCGCGCCGGCCACCTCGGCGTCGGCCTCCAGCGCCTCCTGCACCCCGGGAGGCACCGGGGCCTCCGCGGCCGGCGCGTGGAAGAAGTCGTACACCGCGCGGGCTTGCTTCTCGCCGAACCCCTCGACCTGGCAGAGCTCCTCGACCGTGGCCTCTCGCACCCGGCGGAGGGCGCCGAAGTGGCGCAGGAGCGCCTTCTTCCTCCCCTCCCCCACGCCCGGGATCTCCTCGAGCACGCTCTGGAAGTTCCGCTCGCGCCGGAGCTTGCGGTGGAAGGTGATCGCGAACCGGTGCGCCTCGTCGCGCAGCCGCGCGAGGAGGAACAGCTCGGCGGAGTTCTGCCGGAGCACGACCGGATCCTTCCGCCCGGGGAGGAACACCCGCTCCGCGCTCCGCGCCAGCTCGGGGACGAACCCCTTCTCCGCGGCCTCGACGGCGTCCGCGAGCGCGGCGCCCGCGCCGTCCGCGCGCGCGCCCTGCGCCGGGCGCGGCGCCCGCTGCTCCCGCCGCCCCACGACGCGCGTCGTCCCGAGCGACGCCGCGTCGAGGAGCCGGCTCTTCGCGAGCCCCACCAGCTCGACGAACGGGACCCCCTCGTTCCCGGGCGCCGGCTTCACCGGCACCCCGAGGTCCTTCGCCGCCGCGAGCGCGGCGTTGAGCTGCCCCTTCCCGCCGTCGATGACGATGAGATCCGGCAGCTGGCCCTCGGCGAGCGCGCGCTTGAGGCGCCGCGAGATCACCTCGTACAGCATGGCGAAGTCGTCCTGCGAGGCCGGTGGCTTCGGCTGCGCCTCCGCCCGCGTCGCGGCAGAGCCGCGCCGCTCCGGCACCCCCTTCACCTTGTACCGCCGGTAGTTTGCCTTGTCCGGCTCGCCGTCCTTCATCGACACGCCCGACCCGACCGCGAGGGCGCCCTGGAACGTGGAGATGTCGTAGCACTCCACCCACCGGGGCGGGCGCGCCAGGTGGAGCGCCCGGGTGAGCGCGGCGAGCGCCTGCTCGCGCCGCTCGTCGTGCTCGTGCCACGAGCGGAAGCTTTGCTCCGCGTTCCGCGCCGCGACCTCGAGCAGGTCGGCCTTCGCGCCGCGCTGCGGGGTCAGGAGCCGCACCCGCCGCCCGCGTCGCTCCGAGAGCACCTCGCCGAGCGCCTCCGCGCCGACCGGCTCGATCGGGACCAGCACCTCGTCCGGCGCCTGGTTCTGCTCGTAGAAGAGCGAGAGGAACGACGACAGGATCTCCTCCGCCGGGAACTCCTGCCCGCGGAACGGGAAGCTCTGCGCGTCCTGGAGCTTCCCGCCGCGCATCGAGAGCACCTGGACGACGAGGTCGGGCCCCTCGCGGTAGAGCCCGAGGACGTCGCGGTCGGCGCGGTCGGTGAAGAGGACCCGCTGCTTCTCCAGGCTCCGCTCCACCGCGTGGAGCTGGTCGCGCACCCGGGCGGCCTCCTCGAACCGGAGCCCGGCGGCCGCGTCGTCCATGCGCGCCCGCAGCCGATCGGTGAGCTCCGTCTCGCGCCCCTCGAGGAACTCGATCGCGTCCTGCACCGAGCGCCGGTACTCGTCCTGCGGCACCTCGTAGACGCACGGCGCCGGGCACCGCTTGATCTGGTACAGGATGCACGGCCGCTTCCGGTGGTCGAAGACGTGGTCGTTGCAGGTGCGGAGCTGGAAGTGGCGGTTCACCACCCGGAGCGTCTCGCGGATGGACGAGGCCGACGAGTACGGCCCGAAGGAGCGCGCGCCCGGGACGCGCTTCTCGCGGGCGCGACGCACCTCGAGCCGCGGGTACGGGTGGCGCTCGTCGAGCCGCAGGACGATGAAGTCCTTGTCGTCGCGGAGCCGGACGTTGAAGCGCGGCTTGTGCTTCTTGATGAGCTCGTTCTCGAGGAGCACCGCCTCCTTCTCGGAGCGCGTGACGATGACCTCGATGTCGCCCAGCAGGTCCTCGAGCAGCGGGACGAAGATGCGGTCGTCGCCCCGCCCCGCGTCGAAGTACGAGCGCACCCGCGAGCGCAGGTTGCCCGCCTTCCCGACGTAGACCACCTCGCCCTCACGGTCCTTCATGAGGTAGCAGCCCGGCTCGGCCGGGAGCGTGTCGAGGGTCTGGCGCAGCGCGAGGTCCATCGAGCGGAGTCGGGGTGTAGCGCGGAACGCCGACCCGCACCACCCCCACCGCCGCGCGGGCGGACCCGCGCCGCGGGGACGAGGCGACGGCGGGCCGCGGCGGGCCCGCCGTCCTCGCCGCCGTCAGACGGCCGCTACCAGTAGTAGAGGCCGGCCCACGGGTACTGCCCCGCCGTGAAGGCGAAGTAGTGGTACCCGTCCGACCACTTCGCGGGCAGCGGCATCTGCCCGCAGGCCTCGGTGGGCGCGCCGCCATTCACGGAGACGGTCCGCCCGGCCATGTTGTAGCAGCCCCAGCCGTTCACGCTGGCGGCCGTCCGGTAGCAGACGGCCCCGGTGGTGTTGAAGTTGCCGCTGTTGCCGGCCGTGAGCGTGATCGGGTTCGCGCAGGGCGCGCCGGTGCTCTGCGCCTGGAAGGCGGCGCCGACCGCGTGCCCGCCGGTCACGGTGATCGTGCACGTCGCGGCGGTGCCCGCGCACGCGCCGCTCCAGCCCCCGAACGTGGAGCCCGCCGCCGGCGTGGCGGTCAGGGTGACCACGGTGCCGGCCGCGAACATCACGTTGCACACCGTGCCGCAGTTCAGGCCGCCCGTGCTCGACGTGACCGTCCCCGCGCCCGTGCCCGACCTCGTCACCGAGATGGCGGCGTCGTTCAGGGGGGCGGTGAACGTGGCGGTGACCGACCGCGCCGCGGTCATCGTGACGACGCACGGGGAGCTCGTGCAGGCACCGCTCCAGCCGGCGAAGGTCGAGCCGCTGCCGGGCGTCGCCGTCAGCGTGACGGTCGTGCCGCTCGGGAAGCTGGCCGCGCAGGTCGTCCCGCAGTGGATCAGCCCGCCGGCGACCGTGCCGGTGCCGGTGCCGGCCTTGGTCACGGTCAGCGTGTAGCTCGGGGTGACGGGGTTGAACGTCGCGGTCACCGTCCGGGCCGCCGTCATGGACACCACGCAGGCCGAGGTCCCCGTGCAGGCGCCGCTCCACCCGGCGAACGTCGAGCCGCTGGCCGCCGTCGCCGCCAGCGTGACGGTCGTGCCGCTCGCGACGGTGGCCGTGCAGGTCGCCCCGCAGCTGATCGGCCCGCCGGCGACCGTGCCGCCGCCGGTGCCGGCCTTGGTCACGGTCAGCGTGTAGCTCGGGGTGACGGGGTTGAACGTCGCGGTCACCGTCCGGGCCGCCGTCATGGACACCACGCAGGCCGAGGTCCCCGTGCAGGCGCCGCTCCAGCCCGCGAACGTCGAGCCGCTCGCGGCCGACGCGGTCAGCGTGACGCTCGTGCCGCTCGCGTAGCTGGCGCTGCACGTCGCGCCGCAGGCGACGCCGGCGGGGGTGGACGTCACCGCCCCGCTGCCGGTCCCGCCCTTCGTCACGGCGAGCGTGTAGCTGGTGACCGCGCCGCCCTGGCCCGTCAACGTGACGACCGAGTAGGCCGGGACGTTCACGGTGACGGCGTTGCCGCTGACCGCCAGGTCGGGCTGCGCCGCGAAGCTCTCGCCGGTGGTGGTCCGCCAGGCCTGGAAGCTCGTGATGCCGAGCGACGCCGGGAGGGCGATGGTCGTCGGCTCGGCCACCGACCGCATGTTGACGAGGACGATCGTGAGGGCGTTGCCCTTCTGGTACGCGCTCACGTTGAGGCTGTTGTACGTGTCGTCCTGGGTCGCGCCGCCGTAGGCGCTCCAGCCGTTCGCGTCGAAGGTCGCCTTGACCCGCTGCGCGCCCGGCCGGATGTACCGCGAGAAGTGCTTCATCGCGCTGTACTTCTTGCTGGCGCCGGGGTTCGCGATCTGGTTCGTGCCGAGGAGCGTCTGGGGCCCGACGCCGGTCTGGTCGTCGATCGTCTGCCAGTAGATGTAGGCCGAGGCGTGGCCGAAGACGAGCCCGTCGTGGATCTTCTGGGCGAGGCCGAGCGCGTTGTCCTTGTCCCAGTTGTTCGACTCGCCGGACGACTCCTGGAACCAGTTCTGCTTCCCGTACTGCGAGATGTTCCCGGCGGGCGACCACTGGGCCCACGCGGCCGGGACGTTGGCGATGCCCTCCCAGTACCCGCGCAGCATGACGGCGTGGTTCGCGAGGCCGCCGTCCACGTAGTCGTTGCTGGCGAAGATGGCGATCGAGTCGAGCAGGTTGCCGGAGGCGTGGTTGCGCACGGCGTCGATGAACCCCATCTGCTCGTAGAAGTGCCAGGGGTTGGTCGGCATGCCCGCGATGCCGGCGTGGTGCGGGCCCATGAGCTT
>JAEYZK010000128.1 GCA_023428085.1 Pseudomonadota bacterium | reverse complement strand
CGGCGTGCGCGTGCGGCGCCGCGCCGGCGCGCGCCGCCCCGGCGAGAGCCGCCGCGCCTACCGCGGCTGCCTGCGCGCCCACCTGCGGGACCTCGGCCGGGAGGCCGGGCTCACGTGGGTGGGCGGTTCGGTGTAGACTCCCGCGCCCATGGCCGAGACGGGCGAGAGCGGCTGCCAGGAGTGCGCCGGCGCCGGCTACGTCGTCGAGCAGGTGCTCGGGGAGAGCGCCCGCGCGCGCCGGTGCACGTGCCAGTCGGCGTGCCCGCGCTGCGGCGGCTCTGGCTACGTGCTCGTGCCGTCCGGCGCCACCTCGGTCGCGCAGCCCTGCGCCTGCCGGCACCTCGACGAGCGGATCGCCCTCTTCAACCAGATCGGCGTCCCTCCGGTGATCGCCCGCGCCTCCTTCCAGTACCCGCGCACCTGGCACCCGGGCCAGGTCCAGGCCAAGGGCATCGCCGAGGCGTTCGCCCACAAGTTCCGGCTCGACCAGCCGACCCGCGGGTTCCTGCTCTACGGGCGGCCGGGCGGTGGGAAGACGCACCTCCTCGCGTCGACGCTGCGGTACCTCGCCCTCGAGCGCGGCATCGCCTCGCGCTACGTCGAGTTCCTGCTGCTCCTCTCGGACATCCGCGCCGGCTTCAACGCGAACCGCAGCCACATGGAGATCCTGAAGCCGCTCCTCGCGGTGCCGGTGCTCGCCATCGACGAGCTCGGGAAGGAGCGCGGCACCGAGTGGGAGCGGTCGATGCTCGACGAGCTCATCAGCCGGAGGTTCAACTCGGGCCTCTCGACGCTGTTCGCGACCAACTACTTCCTGCGCGCCGACGAGTCGCCGGTCCGCGAGGAGCCCGGCCGCCGCGTGTCCACCCGCTCGCCCGAGTTCGCGCGCGAGGCCGAGGCGATGACGCTCCCGCAGCGCGTCGGCGACCGGATCTACTCGCGCCTCAAGGAGATGTGCGAGCTCGTGAAGCTCGATCCGGGGAGCGACTTCCGCGGCTTGCAGCCGAACTCGGGGCCGCGCGGCGGGGCGTACTGGGGCTGATCCAGCCGCCGCCCTTCGACAGGCGCGGGGCGCGTGGGTTCCCCGGGAGGAGGCGGCGTGGCAAGCTCTTCCCCATGCTCGCCCGCGCCGCTCGCCCCCGCCGCCCGCTCCTCTCCGCGCTCTCCGCGCTCGCCCTCGCCTGCACCGCCCCGCGCGCCGCGCCGGCGCCCGCCGCCGCGCCGCCTCCGGAGCCGCCGCCCGCGCAGGGCCGGACCGGCCTCGCACCCGAGGTGAACCCGTTCCTGCACGCGCAGGGGCGCGACCTCGTGGACGGGCAGGGCCGCAAGGTGGTGCTGCGCGGGATCGGGTTCGGGAACGACGTCTGGTCGAACCGGTGGCAGCCGCCCGCGAACCACCACGACGAGGCCGAGTACCGCGAGCTCCGGGCGATGGGGCTCAACGCGGTCCGCTTCTACCTGAGCTACCGGTTCTTCGAGGACGACGGCGAGCCGTTCCAGTGGGTGCCCGAGGGGTTCGAGTGGCTCGACCGCAACTTCGCCTGGGCGCGCGCGCATGGGGTCTACCTCGTCCTCAACATGCACGTGCCGCAGGGCGGCTTCCAGTCGCTCGGCCAGGGCGGCGCGCTCTGGCGCGACCCCGGGAACCAGCAGCGGTTCGTCGCGCTCTGGCGGGAGCTCGCCCGGCGCTACAAGGACGAGCCGGCGCTCGCGGGCTACGACCTCCTCAACGAGCCGGTGGTGCTCCGGGATCCCGCCGCGTGGGAGCGCCTCGCGCGCCGGACCGTGGCGGCGATCCGCGAGGTGGACCCCGCCCACGCGATCTTCGTCGAGCGCCTCAACGCGGTGATCGGCGCGGGCCCCCAGCCGGACTGGACCGAGGACCGCAACGGCGAGATGAACTTCTTCCTCCTCGACGACACCAACGTCGTCTACGAGTTCCACTTCTACAAGCCGATGGCGTTCACCCACCAGGGCTCGAGCTGGTTCCCGCAGCTCCGCGGCGTCACGACCGCGTGGCCGGGGCCCTTCCGCGACTGGGACGGCGTCACGAAGGCCGGCGACCGCGCCTACCTCGCGCGCGAGCTCGCGCCGTACCTCGCCTTCGGCCGCCGGCACGGCGTGCCCCTGTTCCTCGGCGAGTTCGGCGTGATCCGCGACGGGTTCGCCGGGAAGCGCAACGGCGCCGCGTGGGTCGCCGACGTGCTCGACCTCGTCGGCGCGGAGGGCGTGAGCTTCTCGTACCACGCGTTCCACGAGGAGGCGTTCGGGCTGTACGGCACGCCCGCGAGCCAGCCGCCCGCCCGGCGGAACGAGGCGCTCGCGGCGGTGCTCACGGCGAGGCCTGCTCCGCGGGCGCCGTAGCCCCCGGCCGCTCGTTCACGTCCAGTGCACCGCCGGGAGGCGCCTGCGGATCCCGCGCAGGAACCGGTACCGCGGGAAGCCGAGGATCACGGCGGCGTGGACGCGGTGCGCCGCGGGGATCCCGAACAGGCGCCGGAGCTCCGGCGTCTTCTCGACGGCGGGAGGCACGAGCCCGACCATCGTCGCGCCGAGGCCGAGCGCGTGCGCCGCGAGCAGCGCCCACGCGGCGGCGATGCGGGCGTCCTCCGACGCGTTCCCCGCGTCCGGCAGCGCGTGGAAGAGGAGCATCGCGGGCGCGCCGCGGGTGATCGTGTCCCAGCGTCCGGCGCGCGTCCCCTCGAGCCGCGCCTCCAGGGTCGGGAGCACGTGCGTCGCGAGCGCGCGGCGCGCGTCGGGCGCGAGCGTGCGGGAGACGATCCAGCGGCCGACCGGGCTCCGCCACGCGCGCACCAGCTTCTCGTAGAGCGCGACCATCGCCGGGAGCGCACGCCGCATCGTGTCCGGCCGCTCCACCACCGTCACGTCGAGCTTGTGCGGCGTGTAGCCCATGGGCGCGAGGGCGACCATCGCGACGAGCCGCTCGAGGAGCGCGCGCGGCACGGGGTCGTCGCGGAACGTGCGGACGGAGCGCCGGCGCTCGAGGAGCCGCTGGAAGGCGTCGGGGTCGGACCGCTCGGGCGCGAGCGGGGAGAGGTCCTCCGGCCCGATCCCCTCGACCGCGAGCGCGCCGGTCGGGCACGCGGCCACGCAGTGCCCGCAGCGCATGCACGCCTCCGCGAACGCGGGCGCCACGACCGCCCGCCTCTTCCCGCCCCGCTCCTCGAGCGCGAGGACGTGCGTGGGGCAGACGTCGGCGCACGTGCCACAGCCGCTGCACCCGGACGCCTCGAGGTCGTGCCGGGTCTGCGCGAAATCGCTCATGGTCCCGATGATCCCGCCCGATCGGCGTTCCGGGCAAGCCGCCGAGGCGGCACGCGCTCCCCCGCGAGGTGCGCGCGTCCGCAGGGTTGACCCGGAGGGCCCGCCCGTCTATGAATCGCCGTCCGTCCGCGTCTCCTGGGGACAGAAGGAACCGACATGGCCCGCGTAACCGTCGAGGACTGCCTGCCGCTGGTCGAGAACCGCTTCGCGCTGGTGCTCCTCGCCACGAAGCGCACCCGCCAGCTCATGGCCGGCGCGCGCCCGCTCCAGGCAGACACGAAGAACAAGCCCCCGGTCCTCTCGCTGCGCGAGATCGCGACGGGCAAGGTCCGGTTCGACCGGTCCGTGCGCGAGGCGCTCGCCGGCAAGTTCGACAAGGAGAAGGGCATCCCGGCCGGGCAGACGCGGACGCTGCGGTAGGACGACGGCGCGCGCGGAGGCGAACGGATCTCCGAGCGGAGTCGAGCGGAATCCCGAGGGCGCGCCGAGCGGCGCGCCCTTTCGCGTTTCGAGCGCGCGGTCCCCCGGGCTGGACGCGGGGTCGGCTCGTTCACGGGGTGCTGCGCCGCCCGAGGTACCCGAGCTTCTCGCTCGTGCCCAGCCGGTAGCTCCGCCGGAGCTCCCGGAGGAGCCCCTCCAGATCGGCGTCGTCCACGTACCGCCCCTCGAGCCACCGCGCGTAGCCGCCGCCGAGCCGGTTCGCCTCGCGATAGCGGTGCAGCTCGTCGGCCCCGAGGTGCGCGTGGAACCCGACGCGCTCGAAGAGGCGGCGGCGGAGCGCCGGGCTGACGCGGCGGAGCCCGCGCCGCCACAGGTGCAGGAGCAGGAGCGCGAACTTGTCCACCTCGGCCTGGACCTCGAGCTCGAGGAGCGAGACCGACCGGCCCGCCGCCGCGCGCGTCGAGAGGTAGACGAAGTGCGAGACGCCCTCCGCCGCGGGGGCGAGGAGGCGGAGCACGCGCCGGGCGACGAGGCGCGGGCGCCGGAGGTGTGGGTCGGCGCCGGCCGCCGCCGCGAGGACCTCGTCGTCGAGGAAGAGGCCCACCGCGAGGCCGTCCTCCTCCTCGAGGACGAGCAGCTCCTCGGGCGCGAAGGGCGCGCACCCCGCGGCCGTCGCCGCCTCGCGGCCGAGCAGGAACTCGCCCACGGGCGGCGCGGAGACGCCGTAGATGGCCTCGAGCTCCTCCTGCAGGTACGCGAGCGTGGAGGCGGCGGGGCCGGCCGCGGCGCTCACTGCTTGAGGCCCCGCGGCGGGTTCCCGGGCCCCGAGAACAGCGCCACGCCGCGCTCGCGCAGGAGCTCGGCGACGCGCGTGGACCGCGTCGCGAGGAACCGCTCGTACAGGCGGAGGAGCCCCCGGTTCGACCGGAGGTTGGACAGCTCCGCGATCTCCGCGAACACGTCCACGAAGTCGCCGAACCGCTCCGCCAGCTCGCCGAAGAGGTCGTCCCGGCCGCCGTCCGCGAGCGCGCCGTACGCGCTCTCGCCCATCGCGATGTAGTAGTCGACGCCCGCGACCGACCGGGCGAGGGAGTCGCCGAAGAAGCCGGAGACGTAGAGGGCGGTGTCGCCGAGGCGGCGGAGCTCGCGGGTCCGCGCGGCGCGGTCCTTCTGCAGCGCCTCGAGGAGGATCATGGCGAGCGGCTGGGCGCGGACCGTCCCGTCCGGCCCCTCGACGTACAGCTTCTCGCGCTCGAGGAAGCTCGCGAGCAGGTCCACGAGGTAGAACTCCGTGACCGCCTGGACCCGGAGCTTCCGGTGGGCGAGGGTCTCCCCGACGGCCTCCCGGAACCACTCCCGCGCGCTCTTCCCGACGATGATCTTCTCGGTCATCGCTGCCGTGCCTCCGGGCGCCCGCCACGTGGACGTTTGCCCCAAGCCCCTCCTGGGGAAAAAGCTAACGCCCGCACCCTGCGATTCGCAACGCCCCGTGATTAAAGGGATTTTCATACATCGGCGCCAGCCGAGCAGCCGGGGCTGACGACTGCCAGCGGGCGGCCAGCACTCGATCGGGTCAACTGCCAGCTTTGCGGCAATTTGCCTTTCGGTTCCGATGGTTATGAGCGCGCCCTGGTCGCTTGACAGCCCAGGGTCGGTGGTTAAGCTACCCGCGCCTTTGGCAGTCGTGGGTTACGAGTGCCAAGGCATCCGACCTTGAAACCAGGGGGGCGGCCGTACCGGCCGGGGCCCCCGGAACGAAAGGCAGGGAGCACTCATGACCACCAAGATCCGTCCCCTCCAGGACCGCATCATCGTGAAGCGCGTGCAGGAGGAGGAGAAGACGAAGGGCGGCATCATCATCCCCGACACGGCCAAGGAGAAGCCGATCGAGGGCAAGGTGATCGCCGTCGGCAACGGCAAGGTCCAGGAGGACGGCAAGGTCCGCCCGCTCGACGTGAAGGCCGGCGACCGGGTCCTCTTCTCCAAGTACGCGGGGACCGAGATCAAGATCGAGGGCGAGGAGCACCTGATCATGCGCGAGGAGGACATCCTCGGCGTGATCGAGGGCTAGCCGCGCACTTGCTTCACCCCTAGCGAACGGAGCAACAGAAATGGCTGCCAAGGAAATCCTCTTCGATCAGAAGGCCCGCGACGCGATCCTGAAGGGCGTGAACGCCCTCGCCGACGCGGTGAAGGTGACGCTCGGGCCCAAGGGCCGGAACGTCGTCATCGAGAAGAGCTTCGGCTCCCCGACGATCACCAAGGACGGCGTGACCGTCGCCAAGGAGATCGAGCTCGAGAACAAGTTCGAGAACATGGGCGCGCAGATGGTGAAGGAGGTCGCATCCAAGACCTCCGACGTCGCCGGCGACGGCACCACCACCGCGACCGTGCTCGCCCAGGCGATCTACCGCGAGGGCTCCCGCCTCGTGGCCGCCGGGCACAACCCGATGGACATCAAGCGCGGCATCGACAAGGCGGTCGAGGCCGTCGTGGGCGACCTGAAGAAGCTCTCGAAGCCCACGCAGGACCAGAAGGAGATCGCCCAGGTCGGCATCATCTCCGCCAACGGCGACACCACCATCGGCAACATCATCGCCGAGGCGATGCAGAAGGTCGGCAAGGAGGGCGTCATCACGGTCGAGGAGGCCAAGGGCCTCGAGACCACCCTCGAGGTCGTCGAGGGCATGCAGTTCGACCGCGGCTACCTCTCGCCGTACTTCGTGACCGACGCCGAGCGCATGGAGGCGAGCCTCGACGACGCCTACATCCTCATCCACGAGAAGAAGATCTCGAACATGAAGGACCTGCTCCCGCTGCTGGAGCAGATCGCGCGCTCGGGCAAGCCGCTCCTCATCGTCGCCGAGGAGGTCGAGGGCGAGGCGCTCGCCACCCTCGTCGTCAACAAGCTGCGCGGCACGCTGCACGTCTGCGCCGTCAAGGCGCCGGGCTTCGGCGACCGCCGCAAGGCCATGCTCGAGGACATCGCCATCCTCACCGGCGGCCGCATGATCGCCGAGGAGCTCGGCCTCAAGCTCGAGCAGGTCACCCTGAAGGACCTCGGCCGCGCCAAGCGGATCACGGTGGACAAGGACAACACCACCATCGTGGACGGCAACGGCGGCAAGGCCGACATCGAGGCCCGCGTGAAGACGATCCGGGCCCAGATCGAGGAGACCACGAGCGACTACGACCGCGAGAAGCTGCAGGAGCGGCTCGCGAAGCTCGTGGGCGGCGTCGCGGTCATCAACGTCGGCGCGGCCACCGAGACCGAGATGAAGGAGAAGAAGGCCCGCGTCGAGGACGCGCTGCACGCGACCCGCGCGGCCGTCGAGGAGGGCATCGTCCCCGGCGGCGGCGTCGCGTACCTGCGCTGCCTCAAGGCGCTCGAGGGCGTGAAGGTGATCGAGGGCGAGAAGTTCGGCCTCGACATCGTCCGCCGCGCGCTCGAGGAGCCGCTCCGCCAGATCGCCGGCAACGGCGGCTATGAGGGCTCCATCGTCGTCAACCGGGTGAAGGAGTCGAAGGAGGCCGCGTTCGGCTTCAACGCCCAGAGCGGCGACTTCGAGGACCTGGTGAAGGCGGGCGTCATCGACCCGACCAAGGTGAGCCGGTCTGCGCTCCAGAACGCGGCCTCGGTCGCGTCCCTCATGCTCACGACGATGGCGATGGTCGCGGAGAAGCCGAAGGAGGAGTCGGCTGCGCCCGCCCCCGGCGGCGGCATGGGCGGCATGGGCGGGATGATGTAGGCAGATCCCTGCCCGAGTAGGTTGGTATCGGGGCCGCCCGCCAGGGCGGCCCCTTTGCTTTCTTCGGGACGCCCTTTGCTTTCACGCGCGACGCGGCGCATCATCGTGCAGGAGGTTCGCGATGTCACTGACCGTGCTGATGGCAGCGGTGAAGCGGACCGGCGACGTGGGCATCGATCTCCCTGCGGGTGCCTCGGCGCGATCCCTCCAGGCGACGGACTACCACCCGGTGGACATGGAGCCGGCGGAGCGCGCGCACGGCGGGATGACCGGCGTCGATCTCCCGGCCGGCCGCTCCGCGAAGGAGCTCCGCATCGAGGACTACAAGGTCGTCGTCACCGAGCTGTTCTGATCGAGGCGGTGGGAGCGCCCCTTCAGCCCGCCGCGCCCGCCTGCGGGAAGAGCGCAACGGCTGCGCGTCCGAACCCGGCGACGACCTCGCCGCGGAAGAGGAGCAGCGGCGCCGCCACGACCGCGCCGACCGCGAGGGCCCACCGCTGCGGGTGCGCCGTGCGGGTCTGCGTGGCGATGAACACGGTCGCCCCGAACAGCAGCAACGTCTGCGTCCCGCCCACGAGCAGGGCCGCGGGCCACGAGAGGCCCAGCAGGCGGAGCGCGCCGGCGAGGGCGAGGAGGCCGGCGAGGTTGAGGAGGTCCCGCCCCGAGCCCGCCCACCAGGCCCGGTGCTCCGCCCGGCGCAGCCGGAGCCCGACGCGCTGCAGGAGCAGGAACGCCGCGACCGCCGCGACGTACAGCGCGTCGGCGAGGAGGCCCGCCGCTCCCGCGGGTGCCGCGACCGTCCACATGGCCGGGATCCTAGCGCACCCCGCGCGCGCGCGGTGCTTCAGCCCGCCCTGGCGCTCGCCAGGAACGCTCTCGCCGCGGTGATTCCACGGGGCGTGCCGCCCCGCCCCGCCGGCGAAGCCGTCCGGGCCCCACCCCTGCTCCGCGGGGCCCTGCGCCGTGCTCGCCGCTTCGCGGCTGCGCGCGGCCGCCCCGCGGAGGAGGGGCTTCGCCCCTCCCCCAGCTTCGCTGGGACCCCCTCCCGGATCGCGTCACCCGCCGCGCAGCGCTCGTTGACATCCGCCGCGCCCGCAGGTAACCGCATGTCCTCCCTTCCGAGAGGTCACCCATGACACCGCAGTTCTCGCCCGACTTCGCCAAGGCCGGCGGCCTCATCACCGCCGTCACGATCGACGCCGACGACGGCGAGGTCCTGATGGTCGCGTACATGAACGAGGAGGCCTTCCGCCTCACGCTCGAGACGGGCAAGGTCCACTACTACTCGCGTACGCGGAAGAAGCTCTGGAAGAAGGGCGAGTCGAGCGGGAACATGCAGGAGCTGGTCGAGCTGCGCGTCGGGTGCGAGCTCGACTCCGTGCTCGTCCGCGCCCGCCAGAAGGGGCCGGCCTGCCACGAGGGGTACAAGAGCTGCTTCTTCCGGACCGTGAAGCCGGACGGCAGCCTCGAGACGAAGGGGGAGCGGCTCATGACCCCCGAGCAGATGTACGGGAGCAAGTGATGCCCGTGCTCAAGCTCGGGCTCCCCAAGGGCAGCCTCCAGGACGCCACCGTCCAGCTCTTCGAGAAGGCCGGCTACTCCATCTCCGTCTCGAGCCGCAGCTACTTCCCGGCCATCGACGACGACGAGATCGAGTGCATGCTCATCCGCGCCCAGGAGATGGCGCGGTACGTGGAGCACGGGCTGCTCGACGTCGCCATCACCGGCCTCGACTGGATCCTGAAGCGCGACGTCGTGCAGGTGGCGGACCTCGTCTACTCGAAGCAGCTGCGGCGCCCGGTGCGCTGGGTGGTCGCCGTCCCGACCGACTCGAAGATCGCGACCGTGAAGGACCTGCAGGGGAAGCGGATCGCCACCGAGGCGGTCGAGCTCACGAAGCAGTTCCTCGCGGACCACGGCGTCGAGGCCGAGGTCGAGTTCTCCTGGGGCGCGACCGAGGTGAAGCCGCCCTACCTCGCCGACGCCATCGTCGAGGTGACCGAGACCGGGAGCTCCCTCAAGGCGAACAACCTCCGGATCATCCACGAGGTGCTGCGGTCCACGACGCAGCTCATCGCGAACCGCGCCGCGTGGGAGGACCCCTGGAAGCGGAGCAAGATCTCCCGCATGGCGATGCTGCTCCAGGCGGCGCTCGCGGCGCGCGGCAAGGTCGGGCTCATGCTCAACGTGCACCAGAGGAGCCTGGCGCTGGTCGAGGGGCTGCTCCCGTCGCTCCGCAGCCCGACGGTGTCGAAGCTGCAGAGCGAGGGCTGGTACGCCGTCAACACCATCGTCGACGAGGAGGCCGTCCGCGAGCTCATCCCGAAGCTCAAGGAGGCGGGCGCGGAGGGGATCGTCGAGTTCCCGCTCAACAAGGTGGTGGACTAGAACGGGGTCACGGCGCGCAGGTGGGGCTCTGCGGCCCGATCTGCCCCTGGCAGACGTCGCCGGGGAACGTCACGGCGCAGCCCGCCGCGTCGAAGCTCCCGCTGATCCTGGCGCCGCTCGCGAGCGCCGCGTCCACGGTGCCCCGCAGGCGGCCGCCGGTGGTCGAGGTCACCGTCACGGTCCCGCCGGTCGCGCCGTCGTCGTCCGAGCTGCAGGCCGCGTCGTTGCTCGACACCCAGGCGAACGCGACCTCCGACTCGAACCCCGTCGGGTCCGGGACGATCGGATACGTACGGGGCTCGATGGCGGTGGTCGCGCTCTCGCGATCGACCTGCAGGAGCACGACGTTGATCGACCGCGCGCCCGCCTTGTCCTCGTTCCGCTCCAGGTAGCCGCAGATCCCGCCCTGGTCGGAGGCGATGAGGACGGCGTACGCGACCCCGACGTCGGCTCCCTCGACGCTGCACGTGGAGGTCTGGGTCACCGCCGCGAAGTTGTTCGCGTTGAGCGGGTTGGCCCCGTCCACGGTGAGGACCGCATCCCCCGTCGGATCGCCGTCGTCGTCCCCGCCGCCGTCGCAGCCCACCGCCACCGCCGCCGCCGCCAGCACCGCCCACCACCGCCGCATGATCCGCCTCCCGTCCGGGCGCACCGCCCGCTGGCAAAAGCTAGGGCCTGGGCGGCGGTCCTGCGGTAGATAGCCCGCACTGAGGAGACGGGATGGCCGCTGAGAAGCTCCGCGTGGGCGTGATCGGGACGAGCTGGTGGGCGGACCTGGAGCACCTGCCGGGGCTCCGCGCGCGCGGCGACGTGGAGGTCACCGGCCTCTGCGGGCGGAACGCGGAGCGGCTCGCCGCGCTCGCCGCCAAGCACCAGATCCCCGAGACGTACACCGACTGGCGCGCGCTCCTCGCCCGGGGTCGGCTCGACGTGCTCGTCGTCTCCACCCCCAACGCGCTCCACCACGAACAGGCGCTCGCCGGCCTGGACGCAGGCTGCCACGTCATCTGCGAGAAGCCGCTGGCGATGCGCGCCGCCGAGGCGCGCGCGCTGCGCGACCGCGCCCGGGCCGCGGGGCGACAGACGCTCACCTTCTTCACCCATCGTGCGCTCGCCGCGAGCGCGCTCGCGAAGCGGCTCGTCGAGGCAGGCCACCTGGGCCGCCCCGTGCACGTCGCCGCGAGCTACCTCAGCAACTCGCACCTGCGCCCCGGCAAGGGGGCGGAGTGGCGGATGCAGCGCGCCCAGGCCGGGACGGGCGTGCTCGGCGACCTCGGCTCGCACCTCGTCGATCTCGTCCGGTGGTGGCTGGGCGACTGCACCCGGGTGAACGGACAGTGGATGACCGTGACGCGCGAGCGGGACGGCGTCGCGCTCGACGCCGACGAGCAGGTGAGCTTCCTCGCGCAGCTCGCCTGCGGCGCGCAGGCGACCTTCCACGCGAGCAAGCTCGTCGCCGGGCGCGGCAACCACCAGCGCATCGAGCTGCACGGGACCGCGGGCTCGCTCCTGTGGGAGGCGGCCCCCGGGTTCGACGCGACGTGGGAGGGCCGCCTCCTCGCCGGGAGGCCCGAGGCGACGCACCTCGCGCCGGTGCCCATCCCCGACGAGCTGAAGCGCGGGCTCGACGGGCCCGACCCCCAGGCGAACCGCAACGAGGCGTTCCGGCGGCTCACCGATCCGTTCTTCGCAGCGATCCGGGGCGGAGGCCCCTCGACCGCGCCCGACTTCGCCGACGGCGCCGCGGTCCAGGCCGTGCTCGACGCGGTCGCCCTCTCGGCGGAGCAGGGCAGCGGCTGGGTGGAAGTCGGGTAGGAGGAGCGAGCGCGACCTCCCGCAGGGGTCTGCTCGCCCCGTGCGCCCGGGCCACCGACGTGCTGCGGGGGCACGGGGCCGAGCCGTGGCTCGCCCGGAAAGTCCTTGGAGATCCGGGGCATGCCGCTGGCGCGAGGAATGCAAAGAACCGGCTCGTGGTCTCGAAGGATGCCGTTCGAAGGAGGCGCACCATGTTCCGCCGCACCATCGCACTCATCGCGCTCGCTTCCCTGGCTCCCCTCTCCGGCTGCGTGACGACCACGACCGAGAGCCGCACCTGGTACGACCGCGGGGACGAGCAGGCGTACGAGCGCCGCGGACGCGTGGACTCGGTCCGCGAGATCGTGCAGCGGCAGCGCGGGAACCCCGCCGGCGGCGCCGTGGCCGGCGCCATCATCGGCGGCCTCATCGGCAGCACCATCGGCGGCCGCAACCACTATGACCGGTGGGGGTACCGCCACCACCACGGCAACCCCGCCGGCGCGGTCGTCGGGGCCATCGGCGGCGCGGCCGTCGGCGCCGCGGCGAGCCAGGGCAGCGGGGCCGAGAACCGCTGGTACGAGGTCTACGTCCGGTTCGAGGACGGCGGCTACGAGACCTTCACGTACCGCGGCTCCGCGCCGTTCCGGCCGGGCGACCTCGTCGTCCTCGGCCCGCGCGGCCTGACGCAGGCGCAGTAGGCAGGCTCAGCTCCCCTGCGCGTCCAGCCACTCCAGGGCGCGCAGGGCGTCGAACCGCTCCATCCCGTCCTCGAACAGCAGGTCGGCCGCGTGGAAGGCGGGGTCGAGCGGCTTCTCGTGCAGGTAGGGGATCGCGATGCAGCGCATGAACGCGCGGCGCGCCGCCTCCACGCCGAACCGGGCGTCCTCCACCACCGCGCACTCGTGCGCGGGCACGCCCAGCCGCCGGGCCGCCTCGAGGAAGACGTCGGGCGCCGGCTTCCCGCGCGGCACCTCCTCGGCCGAGACCACCACCTGCACCTCGCCCGCGAGCCCCACCACCTCGAGCAGCCGGCGCACGACGTGCGGCGCGGACCCCGAGGCCACCGCCACCGGCAGGCCGCGCCCGCGGACGAGATCCCAGAACCGCTTCATCTCGGGGTAGACGCGGGTGCGCTGCTCCGCGATCTCCAGGTAGAGCCGGTTCTTCTCCGCGCCGAGCGCGGCGGGATCGTCCGGGAGGCCGTAGCGCCGGACGAGGTCCACCATCATGTCCGCGTTCGAGCCGCCGATGTACTTCCGCTTGTCGCCCTCGGTGAACTCGATGCCCCGCCGCGCCATCAGCTCCTTGTCGGCGAGGTAGTAGTTCTCCTCGCTGTCGATGAGCGTGCCGTCGAGGTCGAACAGCACCGCGCGGATCGGGGAGCGCGGCTCCGACCCGACGCGGGCGGAGAGCTCGAGGACGTTCCCCTCGGGGTCGCGGAGGGTCAACTCCCGGAACCCGTCGCCGGTGTTCCGCGGCGCGCCCACGGTGACGCCCGGCCAGCCCAGCGCGGCGAGGCGCGCGTGCTCCGCGTCCACGTCCGGGACCTCGAGCGAGAGGTGATCCGGCGCGAACGCCCGCCGCGCGAGGAAGTCGTCGGGGCGGGGCCGCTCCAGCAGCTCGACCTGGACGCCGTCGCGCTCCAGGAAGACGGTCCGCAGCCCCGGGGTGTTCTTGCTCACGTAGCGATACCGGACCGTGAAGCCGAGCGCCTGGCGGTAGAAGAGCTCGACCGCGTAGAGATCCTTCACCTCGATGCCGACGTGGTGCAGCTTCATGCGCGCGGGAGGATGCGGTCCGGCTCCGGCCCTGTCAACCCGGCGGAGCGGCGCGCGCGCTCGTTCACCGCGCCGGGAGCCGGCGGTACTCGCCGCCGAGCCCGTACCGGAACGCGATGCTGATGCGCGGCCCGGCGCGCGCCACCTTGGGGACGGCGTGCTCCCAGGTGCGCTGCGCGGTGCCGCCGGTGACGAGCAGGTCACCGCGGCCGAGCAGGAACGCGCGGGACCTCCCGCCGCCCTTCGGGCGGAAGAGCAGCCTCCGCGGCTCGCCGAGCGAGACGAGCGGGACGACGGGCTGGGCGATCGCCTCGTCGATGTGATCGCCGTGCCAGGCGACGCTGTCCCTGCCGTCGCGGTAGAGGTTGAACCCTGCGCTGTCGAAGACCACCCCGTACCGATCGCCGAGCGCGCGCCGGAGGTCCTCGACGAGCGGCGGCAGGAGCGGCTCGCCCGACGCGAGCTCCCAGTGCGAGGTGAGGCGCGGCTCGAGGACCTTGCCCTGGTGCATCCAGCGGGTGCGCTGCCCCCAGCGCCGGGCCCGGAGCACCTCGTCGAACAGCGCGTCCGCCCCGCGCACCCACCCCGGCGCGTGCTCGAGCCACGCGGTCTCGTCGAGCGGGATCCGGACGAGGGCTCCGAACCCGGGGTCGAACCCCGGCGCCTCGCGGCCGAGCAGGCTCGGCTGGAACGGCGTGGTGAGCACGCGAGTCGTCTAGCCGGGGTGGTTCCCTGGCGCACGCGCGGCCGCCGCAGGGAGACGTACGTCCGGCGCCTTCCATGGGGACCGCGCGGCAGGGCGGGGGCGCCCGCGGCCGCCTCCAGTCGGGTATCCTGTCCGGAACGCGGTGGCGCCGGGGGGACCCATGGAGACGCTCGTCATCACGGTGTTGATGCTGCTGGGGCTCCTCGGGCTGGTGCTGCCGATCGTCTCGTTCGTCTCCGTGGTCGGGATGCGGCGGCGCGAGCGCGCGCTTCGCGAGGAGGTGGCGCGCCTCGCCGAGCGGGTGCTCGAGCTCGAGGCGCAGGGCGCGCGCGCGCCGAAGGGGCACGAGGCCGCTGCGCCGCGTCCGACGCCGCTCGAGACGATCGCCGTGGCGTCTCCGGCCACGCGCGCGGCCGTGCGCCCACCTCCGCCGCCGGCGCCGGAGGC
>JAEYZK010000406.1 GCA_023428085.1 Pseudomonadota bacterium | reverse complement strand
GTGCGCGCACGGGCGGCGCGCGCGAGCGCCACCCGCGCGAGGGCGTCCTCCGAGCCGTGCATCCGCGTGCTCATGAGCACGCGGCCCGCCGCCCGCACCACCCACTCGTCGCCGCGCCGCGCGAGCTCCCACCGCGCGCCGCCGGGCGCCTGCGCTTCGGCGATGGTCCTCCAGGGGAGCACGCCGACATGGATACCCCACCTTCGCCGCCGGCGGGTGGCGCCGCGCCCGCGCGCCGGCATGGCCTTCGCCGCGGGCGCGCCCTCGTGAGCGTCCGCCCGCGTACGGCCGACCCTTCCCGATTGGGGTGAGCGGGAATTCCGTGCGGACGGGAGGCCCTGCGCCGAGCAGATCACGCGGACCAGCGCACCGCACCGGTGGCGCCGCGGGGGACCGTGGAACGCGAAGACCTCGTCCGAGGAGTGGGGGGCATCGTCCTCGTGGGGGCCGGAGACGGCTCCGCGCACGAGCTCGTGGATGAGCTGCGCCTCCGGCGCGCCGTGCGCGCCGTGCTCGACGCGCGGCTCTGGCCGGTGGTCGTCGTCGTGAGCGATCCCGCGGACGAGTTCCGCGCGTCGCTCGCCGGGCTGCCCGTCGCCACGGTCGCCAGCGAGGCGCGCGGGGCCGGGCAGGCCGGGGCGCTCCGGCGCGGGCTCATGCGCGTCGCGGAGTGCGCGCCCGAGGCGGTCGGCGTCGTGGTGGTCGCGTGCGAGCCGCCCGTCGACCCCGACCACCTCTGCGCCCTCGCCGCCGCCGCGCGCCCCCGCCGCGCCCTCGCCGCCTCGAGCCACGAAGGGCAGCTCGGGCTCCCGGTCTTCTTCCCCGCCGGCGTCTTCTCCGAGCTCAAGGCGCTGCCCGCGCACGAGCGCTGCGCGGACGTGCTGGCGCGCCACGCGGGCGAGGTCGAGGCGGTGGTGCGGCGCTGATCAGCGCTGGTCCCGGCCCCGCCACAGCCGGAACGCGACGCGGCGCTCTCCCCGGCGGACCACCCGGCGCAACGCGCGGTGGACCTCCCGCTCCCGCGGGCTCGGATCGGCCTTCGCGGCGAGGTACCGGAGGTTCTCCTGGTTGAACAGGAGCTGGCTGTGGCTGCGGAGCCGGAGCCGCGCGACGGCGTCCCCCGTGAGCGGCCGGGCGAACGTGGTGCACCGGTCGAGCGCGCCGGCGAGCAGCAGCCCCACCATCGTCCGCAGGCACTTCTCGCACGCGCCGCAGTTGTAGTCGCCGTTCAGCTCCCAGCAGACCCGGAGCGTGCGGAGGGCGAGGTCCGACCCGGCGATCTGCCGGGCGATCTTCTCGTACCGGTCCGCCTCGCAGCCGTCGTGGACGAGCGCGAGCCGCTCGCTGCTCCAGAGCGGGTCGAGCAGCGGGTGGCTGCCCCAGGGGTAGAGCTGCTCGTACGCGTACGAGGCGGGGACGAGCACCTTCGCGAGGGACGCGCCCAGCACGTGCCCCACCGCGGCGAGCAGGGCGCCGTGGTAGAGGCCGATGTCCACCATCGGATCGGAGAGCCGCCGGACGTTCGTGACGACCTCGCGCAGGCGCTTGCCGCCGGCCCGGGCCACCTCGGCGTTCCTCTCCCGCGCCTGGCGGTAGACCGCGTCCAGGTTCAGGATCCGATCGAACCCCCGGACCAGGACGAGGTCGGTGATCTCGCCCCGGTTCTTCAGGTACGTATAGAACGAGTCCACCCCGCCCGAGAAGAAGCAGCCGACGCCCCCGGCGACGGGTGGGTCCTCGTGGACGCCGGCGGCCTCGACCGGGATCCGCTGCGCTCCCTTGACCCAGCGGCAATAGACGTCCTGGATCCGATCGACGCTGCGGAGGAGCCGCCGCGACACCGGCGCCTCGATCCGGAGCGGCTCCCGCTAGAGCATCGCGAGGAGGAGCGTCGCGGCCAGGAACGCGTCGCCGCGGTCCGTCCGGTACTCGCCCTGCCCGTCCACCACCCGGAACTCGATCGTCTCCGCGCGGTCGCGACCCCACCGCACGTCCGCGGCCAGCACGTCGGCGCTCCCCTCCGTGTAGCTCCGAACGTCGCCGACCCGCATCCAGTGCGCTCCCGGTTGACCCTCGCGCGGAGGGCGGGCGCAGCATTCTTCCTCCGCGATCGGGTGTCAATCCCGGGCGGAGGCTCCGGGCGCGGCGCGGCTACCCCGGGGCCGGTTGCCCGAGCGCCGCCCCGGGAGCGGCGCTCCACCGCGGCCGCCGGTGCGCCTCGACGACGGCGCGCACGTCGGCGATCACCTGCTCGACCTGCTCGTCCGTCATCGCGGAGTACAGCGGCAGGGACACCGAGCGCGCGAAGACCTCGTGCGCCACGGGGAGGCTCTCCGGCTCGTAGCCGAAGGTCTCCCGGTAGTAGGGGTGCTCGTGCAAGGGGATGAAGTGCACCGACGCGCCGACCCCGCGCGCGCCGAGGGCCCGGATGAAGGCGGCGCGATCGACGTCCAGCCGGCCCGCGTCCACCTTCACCACGTAGAGGTGGTGGGCGTTCGTGCGGTCGGGCGGGGGGTGGAGCCGCTCGAGCTCCTCGAGCGCGTCGAACGCGGCGTCGTAGCGGGCGGCGATCGCCGCGCGGCGCGCGCGCATCTCCTCGGCGCGCGCGAGCTGCGCGATCCCCAGCGCGGCGGCGAGGTCCGAGAGGTTGTACTTGAACCCCGCGGCGAGGATCTCGTAGTACCAGCTCCCGTCGGCCATGTAGCGCTTCCAGGCGTCGCGCGAGATGCCGTGGAGCGACATGATGCGCATGCGGTCGGCCCAGTCGTCGCGGGCGGTCACGGCGGCGCCGCCCTCACCGGTGGTGATGGTCTTGGTCGCGTAGAACGAGAAGCAGGTCACGTCGGCGAGCGCCCCCACGTTGCGCCCCCGGTACGTGCACGGGAACGCGTGGGCGGCGTCGGCGATCACCGCGATCCGGCGCGGCCGCGCCAGGGCGGCGATCTCGTCCATGTCCGCGGGCACGCCGCCGAAGTGGACCGGGACGATCGCGCGGGTCCGCGGCCCGATCGCGTCGGCGATCGCCGCCGGATCGACGTTGTGATCGGACGCCCGCACGTCCACGAGCACCGGGATCGCCCCGAGGTAGTCCACCACCTCGGCGGTCGCCGCGAAGGTGAGGGTGGGGACGATCACCTCGTCCCCCTCGCGGACGCCGGCCGCCTCGAGCGCGAGGTGGAGCGCGGCGGTGCAGGAGCTCACCGCCACGCAGTGCGGGGCGTCCACCGCCGCCGCGAAGCCCGCCTCGAGGGCCTTGGCCCGGGGGCCGGTGGTGATCCAGCTCGAGCGCAGCACCTCGACCACGCCGTCGATCTCGGCCTGGGTGACGTGCGGCAGCGCGAAGGGGATGAAGGCGTGCGCGGGCATGGCGGGTCCTCAGGTGCGGGCGGCGGCGCGCGCGCGGCCGGCGAGCGCGCGCGCCAGGGTGGTGAGCGGAGCGGGGCGGCCGGGGAGGAGCCGCGCGGCGAGGCGATCGGCGCCGGCC
>JAEYZK010000372.1 GCA_023428085.1 Pseudomonadota bacterium | reverse complement strand
GTGCGCGCCCGCGAGGCCGACCGGGCCGTCCCAGGCGGCGGCCACGGTGAAGGGCGCGCCGCGGCGGCCGGCCTCCTCGCGCAGGACCTCCAGCGCGCCGCCCGGCTGATCGGCGTGCACGACCGCGGGCACGCCGGGCTTGAAGATGCCCGCCTTCTCGCGGGCGACGAGCTCGACCGTGTCGCCGAGGAGCTGGGTGTGGTCGAGGCCGATGCGCGCGACGGCGGTGACCGTGGGCGCGATCGCGTTGGTCGCGTCCCAGCGCCCGCCCAGCCCGACCTCCACCACGGCCACCTCGACGCCCTCGACCGCGAACTCGAGCAGCCCGAGCAGCGTCGCGAACTCGAAGTAGGTGAGCCGCTCGTCCTCCCGGCCGCCCTCGTGCCAGGGGCAGGCGCGCCGGAGCTCCTCGACGCGCGCGGCGAGCGCGCCGTCGCCGATCGGCGCCCCGTCCACGGCGATCCGCTCGTGGAAGCGGACGAGGTGCGGAGAGGTGTAGAGGCCGACGCGGTGGCCGGCGGCGCGCAGCGCGGCGGCGGCCATCGCGCAGGTCGAGCCCTTCCCGTTCGTCCCGGCGACGTGCAGCACCGGGTAGCGCCGCTCCGGGTGGCCGAGCGCCGCGAGCGCCCGCTCCATGCGCTCGAGGCCGAAGCGCATCGCGAGCGGCTGGAGCTGCTGCAGGTAGTCGAGGGCGTCGCTCATGCTCCGACCGAAGCCGAACCCTCCGAGCGCGGCGCGTGGGCGCGGGCTCGGGCTCGGGTCACCCCAGCAACGAGACCAGCTGGACCAGGCGGTCGCGCAGCTCGTGCCGGTGGACGATGGCGTCGATCATCCCGTGCTCGAGCAGGAACTCGCTCCGCTGGAAGCCGGGCGGGAGCTTCTCGCGGATCGTCTGCTCGATGACGCGCGGGCCGGCGAAGCCGATGAGCGCCTTGGGCTCGGCGATCACCACGTCGCCGAGCCAGGCGAAGCTCGCCGCGACGCCGCCGGTGGTCGGGTGGAGCAGCACCGAGACGAACGGCTTCTGCACCGCGCGGAACCGGTGGATGGCGGCCGAGGTCTTGGCCATCTGCATGAGGGAGAAGATGCCCTCCTGCATGCGGGCCCCGCCGCTCGAGGTGAAGACGATCGCCGGGGTGCGCCGCTCGGTCGCCCGGTCGAAGATCCGGGCCACCTTCTCGCCCACGACCGAGCCCATCGACCCGCCCATGAACTCGAAGGCGAACGAGCCGACCGAGACCGGCTGCCCGCCGACGACGCCCACGCCGGAGACGAAGGCGTCGCGGAGCCCGCTCGCCTTGAAGGTGCTCTTCAGGCGGTCGCGGTACTTCTTCGAGTCGCTGAACCCGAGCGGATCGGCCGGCGCGAGCTCGGCGTCGAGCTCCTCGAACGTGCCCGGGTCGAGCACGAGCTCGAACCGGCGGCGGACCGGGAGCGCGTCGTGCTGGCCGCACTTCGGGCAGACGTTCCAGCGCTTCTCGTACTCGTCGCGGGTGCTCACCTCGGAGCAGGCCTCGCACTGGTACCAGAGCGCGGGCGCCTCGGGCGCGGACGCGCCGTTCGTCGGCGTCGGGCGCGTATGGAGCTTCTTCTCTTTGGTGAACCAGGCCATGTGCGTTCTAGAACACGAACTCGTCGCCCTGCTCGAGCACCCGGACGTTCGGGAGGCGGAGCCTCGCCAGCTCGCGCTTCAGCGCCGCCCGGTGGGCGGGCTTGAGGTGATACAGCAGCACCGGGAAGCCGTCACGCTCGAGCTTCGCGAGCTCCCCGCGCAGGGTGCGCGGCGTGAGGTGCCCGGAGACGTCGGCGAGCCACTGGTGGGTGTCGGGGAAGGACAGCTCCACGAGGAGCGCCGCGAGGCGCGGCTGCGCGTTGACCCTGCGCCAGAAGGCGTCGGTGGGGCCGGTGTCGCCGGAGATCCCGATGGTGGTCGCGCCGTCGGAGACGAGGAACCCGACGGACTCCACCGGGTGGCGCACGGGGATCGGCTGGAAGGCGAGCGCGCCCGCGCGGAACCGCCGGCCGGGCGCGAACGGCACGATCTCGAGGACGGGCGCGCGGCGATCGGGGATCCGGGTGAAGTCGGGCCAGAGCCGGTCGTTGAAGACGCTCTCCCGCAGCGTGCGCGCGCACTCGCGCGACGCGTGGACGCGGAGCGGCCGGCGGCGCCGGCCGACGAGCATGTCGGCCAGGAGCGGCACGTCCTTCACGTGATCGAGGTGCGCGTGGGTGAGGACGATGTCGTCCACCCGGAGGAGCTCCTCGAGCGACAGGCTCGCGGTCAGCGCCCCTGCGTCCACCGCCAGCCTCCCGTCGAGCAGGAAGCAGGTCGTCCGGTGCCGGGGGAGCTCCCCGCCGGAGCAGCCGAGCACGCGCAGCCTCAAGCCAGGTCCCCGAACTGCGACTTCATCTGGAGGAACTCGAGGAACCGGCGCAGCTTCCCGGCGTCCGGCACGAGGAACCCGTCCCGCTCGACCGCGACGAACTTGCCGCGCAGGAGCTTGCGCACGGCCTCGTCGGCCTGCTCCGGCCGGACGCCCGCGCGCCGCGCCAGCTCCTCCGGCGCCACCGCGACGCGGTGGCCCGCCGGCCCGCGCGGCGCCCGCTCCGCCGCGGTCGTGAGGAAGTGCACGACGCGCAGCGACGCGTCGCTGAACAGCAGCGTCTCGATCTGCTCGTTCGTCTCCTGGAGCCGGTCCGCGAGCTTCCGGATCATCCGGAGCGCGATCTCCGCGTTCCCCCGGATCATGGCCTCGAACGTCCGCGCGTCGATGACGAGCACCTTCGCGTCCTCGGCGCAGGTGGCGGTCGCCGACCGGGGCCGGTTCGTCAGGATCGACATCTCGCCGACGAACTCGCCCGGCCCGAGCGTGGTGAGGACCTTCTCGAGGTCGCCGACGGTCTTGCTGATGGTGACCCGGCCGGACTGGATGACGAACATGTCGTGTCCCGGCTCTCCCTCGCGGCAGAGCACGGCGCCCTTCGCGAACTCCTTGCCGAACCGCTGGAAGAGCTGGTCATCCGTCATCGGGAGAGGCTTAGCTGACCTGAAACGAGGGTGTCAATTTGGGCCGCCCGCCGGCGGCCCGCCCTTGCACCGCCGCGCCCGCCGCGGTAAGGGGCCGCCATGTCCCTGACCTACCGCGGCGCCGGCGTCGACACCGACGAGGGCGATCGGCTCGTCGAGCTCCTCAAGCCCCTCGCCCGCCCCACCCTCCGGCCCGAGGTCCTCGCCGGCATCGGCGGCTTCGGCGGCCTCTTCGGCCTCGACGTGAAGAAGTACCGGGAGCCGGTCCTCGTCTCCGGCACGGACGGCGTCGGCACCAAGCTCAAGGTCGCGTTCCAGGCGAACCGCCACGACACGGTCGGGATCGACCTCGTGGCGATGTGCGTCAACGACGTGGCGGTCGTGGGCGCCGAGCCGCTCTTCTTCCTCGACTACTTCGCCACGGGGCGGCTCGCCGCGGAGCAGGGCGTCGAGGTGGTGAAGGGGATCGCCGAGGGGTGCCGCCGCGCCGGCTGCGCGCTCATCGGCGGCGAGACCGCCGAGCTGCCCGGCTTCTACGCCGACGGAGAGTACGACCTCGCCGGCTTCGCGGTCGGCTGCGTCGATCGCGCGAGGATCGTGGACGGCACGAAGGTGGTGCCGGGCGACCTGGTCCTCGGCGTCGCCTCGAGCGGGCTCCACTCGAACGGCTACTCCCTCGCGCGGAAGGCGCTCGAGCGGCACCCGCTCGACCGGCGCTTCGTCGAGGCGGGCGACAGGACCCTGGCGGACCTGCTCCTCGAGCCGACCCGGATCTACGCCAAGGACGTCCTCGCCCTGCTCGAGGCCGTGCCGGTCAAGGCCTTCGCGCACATCACGGGCGGCGGGCTGCCCGGCAACGTCCCGCGCAACCTGCCCGATGGCACGAAGGCGGTGCTCGAGGAGCGCCGCTGGACGCGCCCGCCGATCTTCGACCTCGTCCAGCGCGAGGGCGGCGTCGCGCGGGACGAGATGTTCCGCACGTTCAACATGGGCCTCGGGCTCGTGTGCGTCGTGGCGCCGGGCGACGAGGCGAACGCGCACGCGGTCCTCTCGCAGCGCGGGCTCCCGTCCTGGACCGTGGGCGTCATCGAGGAGGGCGGCCCGGGCGAGGCCACCTGCGAGGTGGTCCCGTGATCCGGATCGGCGTCCTGGCCTCCGGGTCCGGGACGAACCTCCAGGCGCTCCTCGACGCCTGCGCGGCGGGGCGGATCGACGGGCGCGTCGTGGTGGTGTTCTCCAACGTGCCCGGCGCGCGCGCGGTGGCGCGGGCCGCGGCGGCGGGCGCCGAGACCGTGGTCCGGCCGTCGAAGGGCGTCGCCGACCGCGCCGCCTACGATCGCGAGCTCATCGACGTGCTCCGGTCCCGCGACGTCGATCTCGTCTGCCTCGCCGGGTACATGCGCATCCTCTCGGCGGAGTTCATCGCGGCGTTCGGCCCGACCGCGGCCACCCGCGGCTGCCCGCGGCTCATGAACGTCCACCCGGCGCTCCTGCCGTCGTTCCCGGGCCTCCACGCGCAGCGCCAGGCGCTCGCGCACGGCGTGCGCGTCTCGGGCGCCACGGTCCACTTCGTGGAGGAGGGCGTGGACGCGGGCCCCATCATCGTGCAGGCCGCGGTCCCGGTCCTGCCGGGTGACACCGAGGAGGCGCTGGCGGCCCGGATCCTGGTGCAGGAGCACCGGATCTTCCCCCAGGCCGTCCAGTGGTTCGCCCAGGGCCGCCTCTCGCTCGACGGCCGGACGGTCCGTCTGGAGCGTGCGGGCGAGCCCTCGCCGGCCTTCACCAGCCCGGCGCTGGAAGCCGCCCCACCCCTCGCGTAGACTCCGCGGCCGTGGCGCAGACCCTCCGACCCCCCTCGACCCAGCGGATCTACGACGTCTGCATCGTCGGCTCGCAGCTCGGCGGCGTCGTGGCCGGCGCGCTGCTCGCCCGGCGCGGCCTGCGCGTGCTGCACGTCGCGCACGGCGAGCTGGGCCCGGGCTACGTGCACGACGGCTACGCGCTCCCCTGGGGACCGGCCGCCGTCCCGAGCCCTCGCCACATGCCCGCCGCGGAGGCGGTGCTCGCCGAGCTCGGCCTCGCGACCGACGTCTCCCGGGCGCTCGAGCCCTCCGACCCCGATCTCCAGCTCCTCCTGCCGCGCCACCGCGTGGACGTCTCGCGCGATCCCGCCGTGCTCCGCGCGGAGCTCCGCCGCGAGTGGCCGGAGCAGGCCGAGGCGCTCGAGACCGCCTTCGGGCAGCTCTCCGCCCACTACGACGTCACCGGCTTCTTCCTCAAGGCGGCGCCGCCGCTGCCGCCGGACGGCCTCACCGAGAAGCTCGCCGTCCGCAAGGCGCTCAAGCAGGCGCAGAGCGCCCCGAACGCGCCGCGCGAGGCGGTGGGCCGGCGGTCCGTGCTCGCCGAGCACGAGGGCCACGAGCTCGTGGGGAGCCTGCGGACGATCGCGCGGTTCCTCACGTACCTCGACGGCCCCATCTCGCCGTTCTCCGAGGTCCGGCTGCTGGGCGGCGCGCTGCGCGGCACGCACCGGCTCGCGGCCGGCCAGGGTGCGCTCCGCGAGCTCATCCGCCGGCGCATCGTCGAGTCCCGCGGCGAGCTCAAGGGCGGCCCCGGCGAGCCCGCGGTGGTCCGCGCCCTCGACGTCGACGAGGGCAAGATCGCCGCCGTCCACCTCGCCGACTCACCGGACACCTTCGTCGCCCGCGCGTACGTGCTCGCGGCCGACGCCGCCGCGGTGCGCTCGCTCCTCCCCGGCGACGCGGCCGAGGCGCGCGCGGCGCGGGTGCTGGGGCAGATCGCCCCGCGCCGGCGCCTGTTCTCGGTGAACCTGGTCGTGAAGCAGGCGGCCCTGCCGCCCGCGCTGGGCGACAACGTGTTCGCGCTCCGCGACCCGGGCGCCGGCGACGGGATCGAGAACGCCGTCTTCCTCCAGATCCTCCCCGCGCGCAGAGACGTGAAGAAGGGTGCGGGTGAGGTGGTCACGGACGAGCGGGTGATCTGCGCGAGCGCGTTCATCCCGGCGGCGGCCACCCGCGACGAGCTCACCACGGCGGCCTCACGCATCCGCGAGGCAGTCGCGGACGCCATCCCCTTCTTCGAGCGGCACCTCGTGAGCGAGTCGGCCCCGGTGCTCAACGCGCCTGCACACCAGCAGGAGGGGGTGCGCATGCTGTCGCAGCCCCTCTACGAGACCGAGCTCGAGGGGAGCCTCGGCATCACGGGGCTGCCGGTGCGCGCCCCCTGGAAGAACGCGTTCTTCGCCGGGCGCGAGGTCGTGCCGGGCCTCGGGCTCGAGGGCGAGTTCTTCGCCGGCATCCAGGCCGCCGGGCACGTGGCCGCGGCGCTGGGGCGCAAGGACGTGCTGAAGTGAGGGTCTGGCCGCCGCGCTTCGGCCTTCCCTCTTGCGCTTCCGGCCCAGATCAGTAATATCCCGCGCTCTTTCGGCTTTCTAGCGCTTCGGAGCACCCAATGGCACGCCGCTGCGAGATCTGTGGGAAGGGCCCGCTCGTCGGGAACACCGTCTCCCACGCCAACAACAAGAACAAGACCCGGTCGCTCCCCAACCTGCGCTCGGTCCGTGCGAACCTCCAGGGCGAGGTGAAGCACATCCGCGTGTGCACCCGCTGCCTCAAGGCCGGCAAGGTCGTGAAGGCGGGGCGCGGGCGGACCGCCGCTGCGACGGCGTAGCCCGCAGCCAGGCTCCGGGTGAGCGGACCACGTCGCGTTCCCGTCACCGAGCGACTTCACCCCGACGGTCCCGGCCTCGAACGGCTCGGGACCGCGGCGCTCCTCGCGCGCCTGCACTCCGGTGATCGCGAGGCCGTGCGCGCCGTCTCGCGCGCCCTCCCCTCCCTGACCGCCCTCGCCGAGGACGCGATCGCCGCGCTCTCCGCGGGCGGGCGGCTCGTGTACGCCGGCGCCGGGACCTCCGGCCGCCTCGCCGCGCTCGACGCCGCCGAGTGCCCGCCGACGTTCGGCGTGCCCGCCTCGCGCGTGATCGCCCTCGTCGCCGGCGGGCCCGCGGCGCTCCGCCGGGCGGTCGAGGGC
>JAEYZK010000250.1 GCA_023428085.1 Pseudomonadota bacterium | reverse complement strand
GCTCCTACGCCGCCCGGTCGCCCGCCGCGACGGTCCGCGCGGGCGTGGTCTTGAGGGCGTACGACGCCCCATCGGTCGTCCGGAAGGTGAAGGCCGTGACCCGTTCACCCTTCGTCATCCCGAGCGCCCGGAGCGAGAGCTCGAGCTCCGCCGCGAGCGGGGCGGGCACGCCCAGCTCCTCGAGCGTCCGCGCCTCGCGCGTGGTGTTCGCGGCCGGCGGCAACGCCGCCGCGCGGGCGGCCGCGCGCGCCCGCCCCTCCAGCTTGAACGGCTTGAACTCCGGCTCCGGCACCACGGCCGCCTCGCGCTTCCTGCCGGTGAGCGCGCCGAGTGCCTCGAACAGTGCGAACAGCGCCATCGTGTCGGTCATCATGACTCCCGTTCCTTTCCAGGTCCCCGTGGCTGCCGGGTTCCTTTCGAGGAGGAAGATGCCGCCGCGGGGCCGCGGCGTCCAATCGATTGATGCACGCGCTTCGATAACCGTGGGTTATTTCGCGCCCGATCCGGGCGGCTGCGCCGCAGGCGCCGCGCGCCGGCGCCGCAGGCGCGGCCCCGCTGCGTGACCGGCGGTCGCGCCGCGCGTCGGGGCGCGCCCCGCGCGGCGTCGCGCGCACATCCGTGGTACTCGTGTGCCGATGTCCGCTCCGCCCTCGCGTGGCTCCGGCCGCCGCCCTCTCCGGGCGCTCCTCGGCGAGGAGGGCAATCGCCTCCGGCTCGTCTACTTCCTCTACTTCTCCGCGGCGGGGACCTCGCTGCCGTTCCTGGCGAAGTACCTCAAGGGCAAGGGCTTCACGGGGGACGAGATCGGCACCGTCCAGATGCTGCCCGGCATCCCCGCGCTCTTCGCGGGCGTGCTCTGGGCGCGCGTGGCGGAGCGGATCGGCGACACCGTCCGCGTGATCGGCTGGGTGACCGCCTGGGCTGCGCTGTGCGCGGTGCTGCTCCCCTTCGCCGCGACGCCGGTGGCGGTGGGCGCGGTGCTGCTCTGCATGGGCCTCGGCGATCGCGGCCTCATCCCGATGCTCGACGCGCTGAGCGTCGGGTACGTGCGGGCCCACCCCGGCGCGTCCTACTCCCGCCTGCGGATGTTCGGCTCGCTCGGGTTCGCCCTGCTCTCGACCGTGCTCGGGTACGTGCTCGACGCGCGCGGGAACCGCCCCGGCGACGCCGTCATCCCCTGGACCATCGCGGGGTTCTCGGTCGCGTACGCGCTCGCCGCGCGGCGGCTCGCCCCGGAGCCGGTCGAGGCCCGCGCGCGCGGCGCCCGGGGGGATCTCCGCGCGCTGCTCGGGAACGTCCGGCTCGTCCTCCTCCTCGTCGCGTGCGCCGTGCACTGGCTCGCCTGCATGCCGTACACGCTCTGGATGGGCCAGTTCGTGGACGAGCTCCGCCTCCCTCCCTGGGTCACGGGCTGGGGCATCACCGCGGGCGTCGTGGCGGAGGTCTCCGTCATGATGGCGTTCCCCTGGCTCGCGCGCAGGCTCTCGTCGCGCGCGCTCCTCGCCACGGTGTTCGTGGGGAGCGCGGTGCGGTGGGGGCTGCTCGCGCGGACCACGAGCCCGGCCGCGGTCGTCGCGCTCCAGCTCTTCCACGGCCTCTCGTACGGCCTGTTCTGGACGACGCTGGTGCAGGTGGTGACGGACCTCGTCCCGCCGCACATGCGGGCCACCGGCCTGGCGCTGTGCGCGGCGTCGGTCTTCGGCGTCGGCACGCTCGTCGGCTCCAAGCTCATCGGGTGGGGGCACGACCAGACCGGCTCCGTCACCGGGCTGTTCGCGATCGGGACCTGGATCGAGCTGGGCGTCGCGCTGGTGGTGTTCGCGCTCCCGGGGCACGGAGCGGCGCGCGCCGGGCCGGGCGGCGGAGGCCGGCCCGAGCCCGGCTAGATCCCCGCGGGCGCCGGCTCCCCGGTCCCGCGCAGCAGCGCCTCGTGCAGCACCAGCAGGAGGAGCATCGCGCCGGTGAGCGCCCACGGGATGGCGCCCACGCCGAGGCGCGTCGCGAGCAGGCCGTAGCCGCCCGGCAGGAACGCGCTCCCGAGCGTCGCCGCGCTCACCTGGAACCCGACCGCGTGGTGCGTCACCTCCACGCCGAGCCGGGCAGGCGTCCGCGACATCAGCGTGGGGAAGACCGGCGCGAGGCTCACGCCGAGCACCACGAGGCCGAGGCCACCCCAGACGCCGGGGAGCGCCGCGAACGCGGCCACGCCGGCGAGCGCCGTCGCGGTGACGAGGCGCAGGAGCCGATCCGGGCCGAACCGATCGACGACGAACCCGAGCGCCACGCGGCCGGCCGTGAGCGAGCCCCAGAACACCGTCGTCCAGACGCCCGCCTCCTCGACGCCGAAGCCGCGATCCTCGCGCAGCACCGTGAAGCACCACGCGCCCGTCCCGGTCTCCACGCCCGTGTAGACGAAGAAGATCGCGATCTGCATCCAGACCCGGCCGCGGCGCAGCGCCCCCCACCCGCCCGGATCGGCCCGCGGCGCCGCCGCGACCGCCGGGGCGGGATCGTCCCCCGGGTCGTCCCAGGAGCGCCGCGTGGTGGCGAAGGCGAGCGCCATCGACCCGAGGGCCGCCGCGAGCACCGCGTACCCGGGCCGGTACGAGGCCGTCACCGCGATCGCGGTGGTCATGATCGCCGGGCCGATGGTCGCGCCCACGCTCCACGAGGCGTGGAGCCAGTTCATGTACCGCACCGGGAAGTGGTGGGCGGCGTAGGCGTTCAACCCGGAGTCGATGGCGCCCGACCCGAGCCCGATCACCGCCGCGACGGGGAAGAACAGGTACCAGCTCGGCGCGAGCGCGTAGCCGACGAGCCCCAGCGCGACGAGGCCGCTGCTCGCGGCGAGGAGCGCGCCGACCCCGAGCGCGCGCACGAGCCGCCCGGCGAGGAGCCCGGAGAGGAAGTACCCGCCCACACCGAAGCCGAGCACGAGGCCCATCCCGGACTGGGTGAGCCCGAACCGCTCCCGCACGGTGGGCCACGCCACCCCGAGCACCGTGTCGGGAAGGCCGAGGGAGATGAAGGCGAGGAACGCGAGGGCGACGAGGAACGGAGCGAGGCGGCGCACCGCTCGAACGTACTCGAAGGCCTGGCGCGCCGCTATCTCCCCGGCTGGTAGATCTGGTCGAACACCCCGCCGTCGGCGAAGTGCGTGGCCTGCGCCTGCTTCCACCCGCCGAACGCCTGGTCCACGGTCGCGAGCTCGAGCGCGGGGAACGCCGCCGCGTGGCGCGCGGCGACCGCGGGATCGCGCGGGCGGTAGTGATGGCGCGCGGCGAGCTCCTGGCCCTCGGGCGTGTACAGGAACTCGAGGTACGCCTGGGCGAGCGCCCGCGTGCCGCGCCGGTCCACCACGCGGTCCACGATCGTCACCGGCGGCTCCGCCAGGATCGAGCGCCGCGGCGTCACGATCTCGAGCTCGCCCTTGGCGAGCTTCGTCACCGCGAGGATGGCCTCGTTCTCCCAGGTGAGGAGCACGTCGCCGAGGCCGCGCTCGACGAAGCTGATGGTGGCGCCGCGGGCGCCGGGGTCGAGCACCGGCACGTTGCCGTAGAGCGCGCCCACGAAGGCGCGCGCCTGCGCCTCGTCGCCGCCCGGCTTGCCGAGCGCGTGGGCCCACGCGGCGAGGTAGTTCCACCGGGCACCGCCGGAGGTCTTCGGGTTGGGGGTGATCACCTCGACGCCGGGCTTCACGAGGTCGTCCCAGTCGCGGATGCCCTCGGGATTGCCCTTGCGGACGAGGAACACGATCGTCGAGGTGTACGGCGCGGCGTTGTGCGGGAGCCGCCGCTGCCAGCCCGGATCGACGAGCCCCTTGCCGGCGAGGGCGTCCACGTCCCAGGCGAGCGCGAGCGTGACCACGTCGGCCTCCAGGCCGTCGGCGACCGCGCGGGCCTGGGCGCCCGAGCCCCCGTGGCTCTGGCGCACCTTCAGGACCTGGCCGGTCCGCGCCTGCCAGACCTTCGCGAACGCCGCGTTGACGTCCTCGTACAGCTCGCGGGTGGGATCGTACGAGGCGTTGAGGAGCGTCACCTCCTGCGCGGCGCCGGCGCGCTTGCAGCTCGTGGACGAGAGGAGGGAGGCGAGGGCGAGCGCGAACGTGAGGGCGGAGAAGGTGCGGGGGCTTGGGGGCATGTTGTGGCCGTTCATGGCCGTTCACCCTGAGCCCTTCGACTCCGGCCCTGCTTCACAGAGCCTACGCTCAGGGTGAACGGAGTCGAAGGGGGGGGGCGTTCACGAGACCTTCGTTCCCGACTACAGGCCGCTGGCGGTGATGCTGTCCTCGGGATCGTGGCCGGGGAAGACGCGCACCCGCCGCGGCGAGAGGTAGACGCCGTCGCCGTGGCGGAGCTTGAGCGCGTGGCTCCGGGGGAGGTCGATCTCCGCCTCCAGCCGCTCGCCGTAGGGCGGGGCGCGCAGCTCGACCCGGACCGACGCGCCGAGGATGGTGATCCGCTCCACCTGGGCGGCGAAGCTCCCCGGCGAGCGCTTCGCGTGGATCTCGAGCTCGTGCGGCCGGACGTAGACGTGGGCCGGCGCGCGGACCCCGCTCGCGGGCTCGGGCGCGGAGAACTCGAGGTCCCCGACGAACGCGCGGCCGCCGTCCACGTGGCCGCGGAACACGTTCACCGCCCCGAGGAACCGCATCACGAACGGGCTCGCCGGCTCCTCGAACACCTGCGCCGGCGTCCCCTCCTGCTCGATGCGGCCGGCGTTCATGAGCACCACGCGGTCGGCGACCTCGAAGGCCTCCTCCTGGTCGTGCGTCACGAACACGCTCGTGACGTGCAGCTCGTCGTGGAACCGCCGCAGCCAGCGGCGGAGCTCCTGGCGGACGCGGGCGTCGAGCGCGCCGAACGGCTCGTCGAGGAGCAGCACCTCCGGGCGCGTGGCGAGGGCGCGCGCGAGCGCGACGCGCTGGCGCTGGCCACCCGAGAGCTGGTGCGGGTACCGCCCGGCGAGGCCGTCGAGCTGCACCAGCCCGAGCAGCTCGTGCACGCGCGCCTCGATCTCCGGCTTCGGCCGCTTGCGCACCCGGAGCGGGAAGGCGACGTTCTCCCCCACGGTCATGTGGCGGAACAGGGCGTAGTGCTGGAACACGAGCCCCACGTTCCGGTCGCGGGCGCTGCGCCCCTGGATCGTCGCGCCGCCGTGGCGGACCTCGCCCGCGTCCGGCGCCTCGAGCCCCGCGAGGATCCGCAGGAGCGTCGTCTTCCCGCAGCCGGACGGACCGAGGAGCGCGGTCAGCTTGCCCTCGGGCAGGGTCAGGCTCACGTCCCGGAGGACCGGGGTCCCGTTGAAGCTCTTGCTCACGCCGTGGATCTGGATGGTCATGCCGAACGCTCCCATGCCTGGCGCGCACGCCGCTGCTGCCACTCCATGAGCTTCTTCGCCACGAGGGTGAGGAGCGCGAGGAGGAACAGCAGCGACGCGGACGCGAAGGCCGCCCGGAAGGCGTACTCGTTGTAGAGGACCTCGACGTGCAGCGGGAGGGTGTTCGTCAGGCCGCGGATGTGGCCCGAGACGACGGACACGGCCCCGAACTCGCCCATCGCCCGCGCGTTGCAGAGGATGATGCCGTAGAGGAGGCTCCAGCGGACGTTGGGCAAGGTGACCCGGGTCAGCATCTGCCACCCGCTCGCGCCCATCACCAGCGCGGCCTCCTCCTCCTCCTTGCCCTGCTGCTGCATGAAGGGGATGAGCTCGCGGGCGACGAAGGGGAACGTGACGAAGACGGTGGCGAGCACGATGCCCGGCACGGCGAAGACGATCCGGACGCCGTGCTCCTGGAGCCAGGGGCCGAAGTACCCTTGCCCGCCGAAGAGGAGCACGGTGCACATGCCGGCGATGACCGGCGACACGCCGAAGGGCAGGTCGATGAGCGTGAGGAGCAGGTTCTGCCCGCGGAAGCGGAAGCGGGTCAGGGACCACGCCGCGGCGATGCCGAAGATGGTGTTGAGCGGGACCGCGATCGCGGCCACGAGCAGCGTGAGCTGGACGGCCGCCCAGGCGTCCGGCTGGGTGATGGCCGCCACCCAGACCTCGAGCCCGCCCCGCACCGCCTCGACCAGCACGGCCGCCGCCGGGAGGAGCAGGAACCCCGCCAGGAAGACGAGCGCGACGCCGATGAGGAGGCGCCGCACCCAGGGCGGGTCCTCGTGCGCGCGCCGGAACCCCGGCGCCGGGGCCGCGGCGGCGGCCGCCGCCGGCTCGAGCTGCTCCAGCTCCTCCGCCCGGACGCTCATGCCGCGATCCCCACCCGGCGCCGGGTCCAGGCCTGGAGGCCGTTGATCGAGAAGAGCAGCGCGAACGAGGCGACGAGCATGACGGTCGCGATGGCCGTCGCGCCGGCGTAGTCGTACTGCTCGAGCTTGGTCATGATGAGGAGCGGGGTGATCTCGGTCCGCAGCGGCAGGTTCCCGGAGATGAAGACGACCGAGCCGTACTCGCCGAGCGCGCGGGCGAAGGCGAGCGCGAAGCCGGTGAGCGCGGGGGGGACGAGGGTCGGGAGGATCACGCGGAGGAACGTCTGCCAGCGGCTCGCCCCGAGCACGGCCGCCGCCTCCTCGACCTCCACCTCGGCGTCCTCGAGCACCGGCTGCACCGTGCGGACCACGAACGGGAGGCCGATGAAGGTGAGGGCGATCACCACCCCCAGCGGCGAGAACGCGCTCTTCACGCCGAGCGGCGCCAGCCACTGCCCGATCCAGCCGGTCCGCGCGTAGACCGCGAGGAGCGCGATGCCCGAGACCGCGGTGGGGAGCGCGAACGGCAGGTCCACGACCGCGTCCAGCAGCGAGCGCCCGGGGAAGCGGTACCGCGCGAGGACCCAGGCGACGAGCACGCCGAAGACCGTGTTGATCGCCGCGCCGATCGCCGCCGCGCCGAACGAGATCCGGTACGACGCGAGCGCGCGCGGGCTCGTCACGATCTCCCACGCCTGGGCGAGGGTGAGCTCGCTCGCCTTCAGCGCCACCGCCGCGAGCGGCAGCAGGACCACGAGGCCGAGGTAGAAGACGGTGAACCCGGTCGAGAGGCCGAACCCGGGGAGCACGCCACGCCGCGCGCGCTTCGGGGTCAGGCCGCCCACGTCCCCTCCTTGGCCGGGCCGGGCGGGGCGAGGTCCTCGCCGAGATCGACGACGTCCTCCGGGGTGAGCTGCTCGGGCGCGAGCTGGGTGAGGTCGGCGAGCGCCGCCTTCGCCTCCGCCGCGGGCAGCCGCGCGAAGAACGCGCTCGCCGCCTCGCCGGGGGTCCGCTTCGCCTCGTACAGCGCGGCGAGCCGCTCGAGCGCCTGGCCGACCCGGCGCGCCGGGATCTTGGCCGCCAGCTCGCCGATCCGGGCGCCCTCCGCCGCCGAGAGCCCGCCGCCGAGCAGCACGAAGTACTGCGGCACGGCCTTGTCGCCGACCTTCCGGACGCTGCCCTGGAGGCCGATCGCGGCGATGTGGTGCTGGCCGCAGCCGTTCGGGCAGCCGCTCATCTTGATGTCCGCGTCCCCGAGCCGCGCGGCGAGCGCCGGGTCGGCGCGGAGCCGGGCCTCGAGGTCCCGCCCCAGGCCGCGGGAGTGCGTCACCGCGAGCCGGCAGGTCTCGGCGCCCGGGCAGCTCACGACGTCCGCGGGCGTGTCCGCGCCCGCGAGCCCGAGGCCGATCGCGGCGAGGCGCGCGTACAGCGCCGGCACGTCCGCCGCGCGGACCCAGCGGAGGACGACGTTCTGCGTGCGCGTGACCCGGACCGCGCCGTCGGCGTACGTGCGCGCGAGCGCCGCCAGCGCCGCGAACTGCGCCGCGCTGAGATCGCCGAGGGGGACCGTGACGGTGACGATCGCGTACCCCGCCTGCCGCGCCGGCCGGACGTTGGTCCGGCTCCAGGCGGCGAGCGCGGCGGGCGTCGCCTCGGCCGGCCGCACCTCTGGGACGATGCCGGGCCCGCGGAGCTGCTGGGCGCGGACGCGCGCCGCGAGCTCGTCGGGCGCGGGGGCGGGCGGGCGATCGCCCGCCGGCGCCGCCTCCTCCGGCGGCCGCTCGGGGTCGAACGGGAGGGGCGGGATCCCCTCGGCGCGCACCTCGTCGAACGCCTTCAGGATCTCGGCCTGGAAGCCGTCCCAGCCGAGCTTCTTGACCAGGTACTTCATGCGCGCTGCCTTCCGGTTCTGGCGCTCTCCCATCCGGTGGAACACCCGCACCACCGCCTCGGCGAGGGCCAGGTACTCCCCCGCGGGCAGGAACGGGAAGAGCCGCCGGGCCGTCACCGGGAAGGTGGCCGTGCCACCCCCGAGGCGCACCTCGAACCCCCGGCGCCCGTCCTGCCGCCGGGCGAAGAAGGCGATGTCGTTGATCGCCGCCGCCGCGTGATCCTCCGCGCAGCCCTCGAACGCGATCTTGAACTTGCGAGGGAGCGAGGCGCTGAGCGGGTGCCGGAGGAACCAGCGCGTGAGCGCCTCGGAGTAGGGCGAGGTGTCGAAGACCTCGTCCGGAGAGACGCCGGCGTACGGGCAGGCGGTCACGTTGCGGACCGCGTTCCCGCAGGCCTCGCGGGAGGTGATCCCCACCGCCTCCAGCCGCGCCAGCGCGGCGAGGGTGCCGCGCCCGGAGATGAAGTGGAGCTGGAGGTTCTGCCGGGTGGTGAGGTGACCGAAGCCGCGCGAGTGCTGCTCCGCGACCTCGCCGAGCGCCTCGAGCTGCTCGGCGGTCACCCGCCCCTGCGGCAGCTTCGAGCGGAGCATGTAGAGATCGCCGCCCTGCCGGATCTCGTAGTTGCCGTAGGGCAGCCGGAAGGACCTCCACTCCTCGGGGCCGATCTCGCCGCGCTCCCAGCGCTCCAGCTCCCGGACGAAGGCCTCGACGTCGCGGGGGTCGGAGAAGCGGAGCGGCGGCGCGCCCGCCGGGGCGGCCGTGCTGGGGGTGGAGATGGGGAGGCGTGGATCGCTCATGACTCTCTCCGTTACGACGACGTTCAGTGGACCTGGGACCGCGCGGCCGCGCGAGGCTCGGCGGCCTCCGCCGCCAGGGAGACGACGGCGCCGATGACGAGCGTGCCCGGCGCGCGGCCGCCGTCGAGCGGCGCCGCGGGCAGCGCCGCGAGCGTGCCCGTCCAGACGGACGCCTCCGGCGTGGCGGCGCCGAGGAGCGCGGCCGCGGGGGTGTCGGCGGGCCACCCGGCCTCGCGGAGCACCTCCACGAGGCGGGCGCGCGTGCCGAGGCCCATGAGGACGACGAGCGTCGAGGAGCCCGGGCGCAGGCCGGACACGACGGGCCGGTACGCCTCCTCGGCGTGGCCGGAGACGACCGTGAACCCCGCGGAGAGGCCGCGGTGCGTGAGCGGGATCCCGGCCAGCGCCGGCGCCGCGAGCGCCGAGGAGAGGCCCGGGATGACCTCGTGCGGGACGCCGGCCTCGGCGAGCGCGAGGACCTCCTCGCCGCCGCGGCCGAAGACGAACGGGTCGCCCGCCTTGAGCCGGACGACGCGCTTCCCGGCGCGCGCGGCCTGGACGAGCATCTTGTGGATCGTCTCCTGCTTCACGCTGGGCCGGCCGGCGCGCTTGCCCACGAAGAAGCAGTGCGCGCGGCGCGCGTGGCGCAGGGCCTCGCCGGAGACGAGCGCGTCGTGCAGCACGAGGTCCGCCTCCTCGAGCCGGCGGACGGCCTTGACCGTGAGGAGCTCGGGATCGCCGGGGCCGGCGCCGACGAGGGAGACGAAGCCGCCCGGGGACCTCCCCTCCCCGCTCACCCTGGGCGCGTCGAGGCGCGCGCGGGCGCTCGCGCCCTCCCCGTACAGCTCGTTCAGCGCCCGGAGCAGCAGCGGCCGGCGCTCCGCGAGCGGCACCTGCTCCGCCTTCCACCGCGCCCGGAGCGACTCCGCGCGCTCGACCCACGCGTCGAGCTGCTCGGGCAGGAGCGCCTCGATCCCCTCGCGCACGAGCCCCGCGAGCGCGGGCGCCCGCCCGGCGGTGGAGATGGCGATGGTCGCGCTCCCGCGCCGCACGACGCCGCCCGCGTACGCCGACGCGGTCCCGGGATCGTCCACCGCGTTCACGAACACGCGGCGCCGCTCGGCCGCGGCGGCGACCGCCCGGTTCACCTCGGGCGTCGCGGCCGCCACGACGAGCCAGGCGCCGTCGAGGTCGGCCGGGGCGAACGGCCGCCGCTCCACAGGGACACCGCTCGCGACGATCTCGGGGCGGACCTCCGGGGCGACCACGCGCACGTCGGCGCCCGCGCGCCGGAGGGGCGCGAGCTTCGAGGCCGCCATCGCGCCGCCGCCGACCACCAGCACGCGGCGGCCCGAGAGCTTCAGGAACAGCGGGAGCAGCTCCGGTTCGTCGGCGGCGGGTGGGATGGACTCGAACACGGCGGGCCCCTGGGCAGGCCGGGGCGCACCCGGCGGTGGACGTTCATCTTGTATAACGGACGGCCTTGTGTCAACGATAACGGATGCTCGTCCGCTCGGCCCGCGTCGGCCCCTGAATGGGCCGCATCATGCCTGCTTTGCCGTGCGCCTGCCTCTCCGTTAAAGCAGATTCTTTCCTCACCTTCGCCAGACCTCGGTGCCCCGCATGTCCGACGACGCCCACCTCGACCCCAACATCCCCGGCAATCCCGCGTACCACTTCACCGTCGTGCCGCCGGGCACCCCGGCGCGCGTGGGCTGGGCGGACCGGGGCGCGCTCGTGCCCGGCGCGCGCCCGGCCACGCAGTGCGTCCATGCCGGCGTCCAGCCCGACCCGGCCTATGGCGCGGTGATGCCGCCGATCTACCTCTCGTCGACCTTCGCGTTCCGCGACATCTGCACCAACGTCGGCTACGACTACACGCGCAGCGGGAACCCGACCCGCGCCGCGACGGAGGAGGCGATCGCGCTCCTCGAGGGCGGCAGCGGCGCCACCTGCACCAGCACCGGGATGAGCGCCGTGCTCCTCGCGCTCAACCTCCTCCCACACGGGAGCCACCTCCTCTGTACGGTGGACTGCTACGGCGGGACCTTCCGCACGCTCGAGCACGCCCGCGGCGCGTACGGCCTGCGGACGACCTACCTCGACCTCGCCGACCTGGGCGCGGTCCGCCGCGCGCTCGACGAGGGCGCGCAGATGGTCTGGATCGAGACCCCGTCCAACCCGCTCCTCCGCCTCACGGACATCCGCGCCGTCGCCGAGCTCGCGCACGCGCGCGGCGCGCTCGTGGTCGTGGACAACACGTTCCTCTCCCCCGTGCTCCAGCGGCCGTTCGAGCACGGCGCCGACCTCGTGGTGCACTCGACCACGAAGTACCTGAACGGCCACAGCGACGTGGTGGGCGGCGCGGTGGTCGCCGCGCCCGGGCAGCCCGCGCTCCTCCAGCGCATCCAGAGCATGAACAACCTGCTCGGCACGTCGCAGAGCCCGCACGACGCGTTCCTCCTGCTCCGCGGGATGAAGACCCTGCTCCTGCGCATGCGCGCGCACGAGGCCGGCGCCCAGGCCGTCGCGGGGTGGCTCGCGCGCCACCCGGAGGTCGCCCGCGTCCACTACCCTGGGCTCGAGACGCACCCGCAGCACGCGCTCGCCCGCCGCCAGCAGAAGGGCTTCGGCGCGATGCTCTCGTTCGAGCTCCGCGACGGGTCGCGCGCCCGCGTCGATCACGTGCTCCGGACCGTCCGCTGGTTCACGCTGGCGGAGAGCCTCGGCGGGGTCGAGAGCCTCGTCGCGCACCCCGCCTCGATGACGCACGCGTCGATGACGCCCGAGGCGCGGCGGCGCGCCGGGATCACCGACGGCGTCATCCGGCTCTCGATCGGGATCGAGGACCCCGCCGACCTGATCGCGGATCTCGAGCGCGCGCTGGGGAGCTTGCCGGCCTGACCCGCGGTCCGCCGCCGGTCTCCTCGCCCACGCGTCACCGGCCGGCGGCGGGGAGACCGCTCGACGGCGGACCGCCCCCGTACTGCCGCTCGTAGTACCGCAGGTACTCCCCCGAGACGACGCGCTCCCACCACTCCCTGTGCTCGACGTACCACGCGACCGTCCCGCGGAGCCCCTCCTCGAAGGCGAGGCGCGGCGCCCAGCCGAGCTCCCGCCGCGCCTTGCTCGCGTCGATGGCGTAGCGCCGATCGTGTCCGGGCCGGTCCTTCACGTACTCCACGAGCGACTCGGGCTTGCCCAGGAGCCCGAGGATCTGCTTCACGATCTGGATGTTCGTCCGCTCGCTGGAGCCGCCGAGGTTGTAGACGTGCCCCGGCGTGCCCCGCTCCAGCGCGGCGAGCAGGCCGCGGCAGTGGTCCTCGACGTGGATCCAGTCGCGGACGTTCAGGCCGTCCCCGTACACGGGGAGGCGGCGATCGCGGAGGGCGTTCGCGATCATGAGCGGGATGAGCTTCTCGGGGAACTGGTACGGTCCGTAGTTGTTGGAGCAGCGCGTGACGATCACCGGCACGCCGAAGGTGTGCGCGTAGGCGAGGGCCAGGAGGTCGCTGCCGGCCTTCGAGGCAGAGTACGGGGACGAGGGGGCGAGCGGGGTGGTCTCGGTGAAGTGGCCGGTGGCCCCGAGGGACCCGTAGACCTCGTCCGTCGAGACGTGCACGAAGCGTTCGACCCCGAGCTCCCGCGCGGCCTCGAGGAGGACCTGGGTGCCCCGGACGTTCGTCTCGATGAAGACCGAGGGGGCCAGGATCGACCGATCGACGTGGCTCTCCGCCGCGAGGTGCAGGATGCACTGGATCCGCTCGGTGCGGAGGATCTCGGCGACGAGCTCGCCGTTGCAGACGTCCCCCCGGACGAACCGGTAGCGCGGAGCGCCCGCGAGCGCGGCCAGGTTCTCCGGGTTGCCCGCGTACGTCAGCTTGTCGAGGTTGACGACGCGCCAGTCCGGTCTCTCCTCGACGAGGAGCCGCACGAGGTTGGAGCCGATGAACCCGCAGCCGCCGGTCACGAGGACGTTCATGGTCGCTGGATGCTCTCCGCTGGGAGGACGCGAGCCTGGGGGAGCGTGTCGATGACTACGACGAAGCGGAGGCGCCCGCAACCCCGCCACCCTCCGAGGCCTGGACGGGTCCGGGGTCCCGGCGGCGAGGACCGGCCCACGTGATCTGGCTCGTCGGCGACAAGGGGATGCTCGGGACCGAGCTGGCGGCGGTCCTCCGGTCCCGCGGGATGGCCTTCGTCGGCAGCGACCGGGAGGTGGACATCCGCGACCTCGCCGCGCTCCGCCGCTTCCTCCGGGAGCGAGCGGCCCAGGGCGCTGGCCTCGACTGGATCCTGAACTGCTCCGCCTACACCGCGGTGGACAGGGCGGAGGAGGAGGAGGAGGTCGCCCGCGAGATCAACGCGGTCGGGGCGGGGAACCTCGCGGCGGTGGCGCAGGAGCGCGGCGCGGCGATCGTCCACGTCTCGACCGACTACGTGTTCCGGGGGGACGGAGCCCGGCCGTACGTCGAGTCCGACCCGATCGATCCCGCCGGCGCCTACGGCCGCACCAAGGCGGAGGGCGAGCGGCGGGTGGCCGCGGCGTGCCAGCGGCACTTCATCGTGCGCACCGCCTGGCTCTATGGTCGGCACGGGCCCAACTTCGTCTACACGATGCTCAAGCTGATGAGGGCCCGGGACGCCGTCTCGGTGGTCGCCGACCAGCTCGGCACGCCGACCTGGGCCTTCGATCTGGCGAACGCGATGGCCGACCTCGTCTCCAGGGACGCCGCGCGCTTCGGGGTCTATCACTTCACGAACGAGGGGCAGACGAGCTGGCACGGCTTCGCGGCCGAGATCCAGCGGCTCGGCCGCGCGCTCGGCATCCTCTCCCGCGACTGCGCCGTGAACGCCATCACCAGCGACCAGTACCCCTCGAAGGTGAAGCGGCCGGCCTGGTCCGTGCTGTCCAAGGAGAAGATCGCCGAGGAGCTGGGCATCGTCCCGCAGGAGTGGAGGGCGAGCCTGCGATCGTTCCTCTCCGGCATCGCGGGATCGCCGGAGCTCGAGGCCAGGATCCGGCCGAACTAGCGCTCGAACAGCGCGGCCTCCGCGAGGCGGCTCCCGGCTGCGTCCTTGCCGGACACGACGGGCGTGAGGCCGTCGAGCGGCCACGCGACCCCGATCTCCGGGTCGTCCCACCGGACGCACCGCTCGCTCTCGGGGTGCCAGTAGTCGGTCGTCTTGTAGAGGAACTCTGCCCGCTCCGAGAGCACCAGGAACCCGTGGGCGAAGCCCTCCGGGATCCACATCTGCCGCTTGTTCTCCGCCGAGAGCCGCTCCCCGACCCAGCGACCGAAGCTCTTCGACCCGCGCCGGAGATCCACGGCGACGTCGAACACCTCGCCCTGGACGACCCGCACCAGCTTCCCCTGCGGGAACGGCAGCTGGTAGTGCAGCCCGCGGAGCACGCCGCGCGTCGAGGAGCTGTGGTTGTCCTGGACGAACTCCAGGCTTCGTCCGAGCGCGTCCTCGAACGCCCTGCGGTTGAAGCTCTCGAGGAAGAAGCCGCGCGCGTCGCCGAACACGCGGGGCTCGAGCAGGACGACCTCGGGGATCTCCAGCGGGCGCACGAGCATCAGAACACCCGCGTCTCGAGGAGGCCGCGGACGTACTGTCCGTAGCTCGACTTCCCGAGCGCCGCCGCGCAGCGCTGCAGGCCCTGGTCGTCGATCCAGCCCTGGCGCCAGGCGATCTCCTCGGGGCAGGCGACCTTGAGCCCCTGCCGCTTCTCGATCGTGGAGATGAAGTGGCCCGCCTCGAGCAGCGACTCGTGCGTGCCCGTGTCGAGCCAGGCGTAGCCGCGGCCCATGATCTCGACCGAGAGCTCCTGCTGCTCGAGGTAGAGCCGGTTCAGATCCGTGATCTCCAGCTCTCCGCGCGCCGAGGGGCGCACCTGCTTCGCGAGCTCGACCACGCGCTGGTCGTAGAAGTAGAGCCCGGTCACCGCGTACCGGGACCTGGGCGCCTTCGGCTTCTCCTCCAGGCTGAGCACGCGACGCGCGGCGTCGAACTCGACCACGCCGTAGCGCTCGGGATCGTTCACGGCGTACGCGAAGACCGTCGCGCCGCGGGCGCGGTCGCTGGCGGAGCGGAGGAGCCGCTGGAGGTCGTGCCCGTAGAAGATGTTGTCGCCGAGCACCAGCGCCGACGGCCCGCCGCGCACGAAGTCCGCCCCGATGAGGAACGCCTGCGCGAGGCCGTCCGGGCTGGGCTGGACCTTGTACTCGAGGTGCATCCCCCACGCGCTCCCGTCGCCGAGCAGGTCGGCGAACGCCGGTGTGTCCCGCGGCGTGGAGATCACGAGGATCTCGCGGATGCCCGCGAGCATGAGCGCGCTCAGCGGGTAGTAGACCATCGGCTTGTCGTAGACCGGCAGGAGCTGCTTGGACACCGACAGCGTGGCGGGGTGCAGGCGCGTCCCGGCCCCGCCCGCGAGGATGATGCCCTTCCGCTTGGCGTGCATGCGCCAGGCATCCTGCCATGGGCGCCTCGCCCGCCAGAAGCGGGCGCCCCCTCATCCCGCGCGGTACGGACCGCGCGGGATCCCGGCGCGATCCGTCCCTCGTGGCTCACCTCGCCGAGCCGGGCGCGGAGCGGGACACCTCGACGATCGTGTACTCCCGCGTCCCGTCCGGGCGGTTCACCTCGACCGTCTCGCCGGCGCTCCGCCCCAGGAGCGCCTGCCCGAGCGGCGCCAGGGCGCTGACCGCGCCGGTCCGGGCGTCCGTCTCGTCCGGCCCCACGATGCGCCAGGTCCGGCGGCGACCCTCCTCGTCCTCGAGCACCACCCACGTGCCGAACCCCACCTCGCCCTCCGCCACGCCCTCGGGGCCGAGGACGGTCAGGATCGCGAGCAGCCGCTCGAGGTACGCGGCGCGCTGCGTCCGCTCGTCACCCGCGGCGGGCGCGGCGCCCGGCGCCGAGAGCCGGGCGAGCTCGGCCCGCAGCGCCGCCTGCCCCTCGGGCGTCACGTACCGGAGCTCCCCGGGGCGCAGGCGGGGGAGCTCTCGCGCGGGCGCGGCGGGCTCGGGCGTCTCCTCGCTCGTGAAGGCCTTGGACATGGAGGAATGTTAGCCCCCGCCGAGCGCGGCGGGGCGCGCGCGTCCGGGGCTAGGCACCGGGCATGACCCCGATCGAGAGAGAGATCCTCGCTGCGAACGAGCTGTACGCGAACGGCTTCGGGCCGAAGGGGCAGCTGCCGATGCCGCCCGCCCGCCGCTTCGCGATCCTCACCTGCATGGACGCGCGCCTCGACCCGGCCGCCTTCGCCGGGCTGCGCGAGGGAGACGCGCACGTGGTCCGCAACGCCGGCGGCCGCGCCAGCGACGACGCGATCCGCTCGCTCGTCATCTCGCACAAGCTCCTCGGCACCGACGAGTGGTTCGTCGTCCACCACACCAGCTGCGGGATGGAGACGTTCACGGACGAGACGATGCGCGCACTCTGTGCGAAGAGCCTCGCCACCGCGCAGCTCGGCCCCGACGGCTGGCGCGACGTGGGCGCCGGGCCGGGGTCGAACGAGGCCGAGTTCATCGACTGGCTCACGATCCGCGATCAGGCCGAGTCGGTGGTCGCCGACGTCCGCCGCCTGCGCTTCCACCCGCTCGTCCCGGGTGACGTGAGCATCCACGGCTACCTCTACGACGTGCGCACCGGCCGGCTGACGGAGATCGAGGCCGCCACGCGCGTGGGTCGCGCGGACGTGGCCGAGGCCGAAGCGGCCCTGGACGCGGCGGGGGTGCCGGCGGAGCCGCCGCAGGCGTCGGCGTAGACGCGATCGCTCGCCCTTCGACAGGCTCAGGGCGAGCGCGCGCAGTCCCTACCGCTTCAGCTTCGCGAGCGTGCTCGAACGCTCCGGCGCGTCCGGGGCCCTGGCGGCCGCGCGCGGCGGGAGCTCGGCGAGGAGCTCGTTCACCACCATCACCTCGAACGGCTTGATGAGCACCGGCCGCGGCGGCCGGCGCAGGAACGCGCGCGCCTCGCCGGTGACGGCGCCGCCGGTCATGAACGCCACCCGGTTCATGAGCCCGGGCTTGCGCAGCAGGAGCTCGGCCCAGAACCGCTCGCCCCCGCCGTCGGGCATCATCACGTCGCAGACCACGAGATCGAAGTCGTCCTCCTCGATCGCGGCCAGCGCCTCCCGCACGCCCGCGGCGATCCGGACCTGGTGCTGCCGGCCGAGGAGCCGCGCCATCGAGCGGAGCACGTCCGGATCGTCGTCGATGACGAGGAGCGAGGCCCGCGCCGCGGCCGACGGGCTCGCGGCGCCCGCGCCGGACGCCGCCCGGGGCTCGGCCCGCCCGAGCTCGACGATCGCCTGCGTGCCGCGGCCGACCGCGCTCTCGAACCGGAGCGCCCCCTGCATCGCCTCGAGGAGGGTCCGGGCGACGGCGAGGGCGAGGCCGGTCCCCTGCCCCGGCGCCTTGACGGCGTGGAAGGGCTCGAAGACGTGGCGGAGCTCCTCCTCCGACATCCCGACGCCGTCGTCCTGCACGACGAGCTGGACCCGCTCGCAGAGCGCCGCGGCGCGCACGGTCACCGCGCCCGAGCGGACCGAAGGGATGGCCTGGACCGCGTTGACGAGGAGGTTCGAGAGGGCCTGGACGAGCGACTCGTGGTGGGCGAGGACCCAGAGCGCGTCGGGCACCTCGACCGAGATCGTGGCCCGCCCCTCGGCGCGGGCGCGCGCGGCGGCGAGCGCGGGACGGAGCGCATCCACGACGCGGACGGCCTCGAGCGCCTTGCCGCCGGCGTCGTTCGCGCCCGCGAGCAGGAGCTGGCCCGCGAGCGCCTCGATCCGCGCGACGCCGGTGCGCGCCTCGGCGACCGCCTGCCGGACCTCCGGGCGCGGGTCGGCGGCGCAGGCGCCGGCGAGGAAGCTGAGCCGCGCGGCGACGGACGCCGCAGGCAGCTTCACCTCGTGCGCCACGCCCGCCGAGAACTGGCCCACCGCCGCGAGCCGCTCCGCGCGCGCGAGCGCCGCCTTGCTGTCCTCGAGCTGCCGCGAGCGATCGGCCACCGCCGACTCCAGGCTCGTGCGGAGGCGGTGGTACTCGATCCCCTGCTCGGAGAGGCGCAGCAGCGTGACCACCCCGAACACGACCATCATCGCGAACGTGCCGACGCCCAGGAGGTACGGGGTCTGCAGCGGCAGCCCGGTCTCCACCGCGGCGTCGTGGAGGATGACGACGGCGAAGACCCCGAGCGCGGCGAGGTGCGCGAGCGGATACGGCGCGCCGCTCCGGCCCCAGACCGCCGTCCGGTAGAGCCCCCAGATCCCGTAGGCGCCGATGGCCACCCAGATGACCAGGCCGGCCGGCGTCAGGATCGGGTCCTGGTAGACGACGCCGAGCCAGGGGAGCGGATGTGCGCGCGTGCCCTCGCCGTAGACGAGGCCGGGCACCAGCGCCAGGAGGCCCAGCCCGGCGAGCGGCCAGGCCCGCCGGACGGGGCGCTCCGGCCGCTTCGCCCAGCCGGGCAGGTACGCGATCCACGCCAGGATGTGGAGCGCGATCGCGAGGACCTGCACCCGGTTGGACCACACGTGCACCGCGGGCTCGAGCGCGAGGGTGTCGGTGACGTCGGTCGCCGACATGAGGGCGGCGGTGAGCGCCACCCACTTCAGCGGTCGCAGGTCCTCCCACTCCGGGACGCGCCCGAGCGGCGCCACGGAGAGGGCCGCGAACAGGCTTGTCAGGGCGCCGAACAACGCCCACGCGGAGACGGGATTGAGCATGTCCACCAGACGGAGGACATGGGTATCACGCTCCGTGGGGCTCCCGCCGTGCCGTGACCAAGGGTCAAACGGCATGCAGCCCCCGTGTGATCTCCCCTCACACCTCCGGCAGCGCGGACACCGGCGCCCGGCCGTTCAGGACGTCCAGCACCACCGGGACGTCCTCCGGACGGAGCGCGCGCGCCAGGCGGACGACGTTCCGGAGGGGCAGCTCCCGCAGCATCGCCTCCATCATGACCGCCTCGGCCGTGCCGGGCGCGTACTTCCCCAGCGTCTCGAAGTACTTGCGCGCGAGCCGCTGCGCCCACGCGCCCGCCACCGGGTGTGCGAGGAGCTCGCCCACCGAGGTGTTCTGGTCCCACGTCCGCGCCGCCGGGCGGCCCTCGACGTGGACCTGGCCGGAGAGCCGCAGATCGCGGCTCGAGGCGCCGACGCGGAGCGTGAACGTCCCCGACTCCACGCGCCAGGCCCGGGCGGCCACGTCCCAGAACGCGAACGCGCGCCGGCCGAGCGAGAACCGGACGACCTTCTCCTCGCCGGGCGCGAGGGCCACCTTCTCGAAGCCCTTGAGCTCCTTCTCCGGCCGGACGACGCTCGCGGCGTCGTCCTGGACGTAGAGCTGCACGACCTCCTGCCCCGCGACGGGCCCGGTGTTCTTCACGGCGACCGAGACGGTCAGCGTCTCGTCCTCGGTCATCCGCTCGCGGTCGAGCCGGAGGTCCGCGTACGCGAACGACGTGTAGGAGAGCCCGTGGCCGAACGGGAAGAGGGGCTCGGGCCCGCCCGCGTCGTGGTGCCGGTACCCGACGAAGAGGCCCTCACCGTAGACGACCCGGCGCTCGTCGCCCGGGAAGTTGCGGTGCGGGGCGGTGTCCTCGATCCGGCGCGGGAACGTCTCGGGGAGCTTGCCCGACGGGTTCACCGCGCCGAAGAGGACGTCCACCGCGGCCGCCCCGCCGGCCTGGCCACCGAGGTAGCCCTCGAGGACCGCGCGCGCCCTGCCGAGCCACGGCATCTCGACGGGGGAGCCGTTCGAGAGGACGACGGCGAGCCGCGGCTGGACCTCCGCGACGGCCTCGACGAGCGCGACGTGGCTCTCCGGGATGCGGAGGTGCCTCCGGTCGAACCCCTCGGACTCGAACACGTCGGTGAGGCCGATGAAGACCACCGCCGCGTCGCAGCCGGCCGCGGCCGCGCGGGCCTCGGCGAGCAGCGCCGGCGCGGGCTCCGCGCGCGCGAGGTCGTAGCCCGGCGCGTAGACCACCTCGCCGCGCCCGGCGAGGAGCTGGACCGCCGCCTCGTGCGCCGTGTCGAGCCGCGTCGGGCGCACGTGCGAGCTGCCCCCGCCCTGGTAGCGCGGCTGGCGCGCGAACGCGCCGAGGAAGGCGATCTTGCCGGTGCGCGGGAGCGGGAGCACGCCCCCCTCGTTCTTGAGGAGCACCATGCTCTCGCCGGCGGCGCGGCGCGCCAGGGCGTGGTGCGCGGCGAGGTCGGGGCGGGCGGGAGAGGACGCGCCGGCCTTCCGCCCCTCCATCACGCGCGCGTAGAGCGTCAGGATCCGCTCCACCGCGGCGTCGAGCACCGCCTCGGGGAGCCGCCCGGCGCGGACCGCCTCGACGAGCTCGCGATCGGTGGAGCCGCCGTGGCCGGGCATCTCCAGCTCGAGCCCCGCGGCGAGGGCCGAGACCCGGTCGTTCACCGCCCCCCAGTCCGAGACCACGAGCCCCGTGTGCCCCCACTCCTCCTTGAGCACCTCGGTGAGGAGCCAGCGGTGCTCGGAGACGTAGGTGCCGCCGAGCAGGTTGTACGAGCACATCACGGTCCAGGGCTGCGCCTCGCGCACCACCGTCTCGAACGCCGGCAGGTAGATCTCCCGCAGCGTCCGCTCGTCGGCGACGACGTCCACGAGCATCCGGTTCCGCTCCTGGTTGTTGGCCGCGAAGTGCTTCGGCGACGCGCCGACGCCCTCGCCCTGCAGCCCGCGCACGTGGTGCTTCGCGAGCTCGCCGGCGAGGTACGGGTCCTCGGAGAAGTACTCGAAGTTGCGGCCGCAGAGCGGGCTGCGCTTGATGTTGATCGCCGGCCCGAGCAGGACGCCGACCTGCTCCGCCCGCGCCTCCCGGCCGAGCGCGGCGCCGACCTCCTCGAGGAGGGCGCGGTTCCAGGTGGCGGCGAGGCCCGCGCCCGTGGGGAAGCAGGTGGCGGGGACGGCGTCGTGCAGCTCGACCACCTCCCCGTCCGACGCCTGCTTGCGCACGCCGTGCGGCCCGTCGGTCATCGTGTACGACTCGATCCCGAGCCGCGCGACCGCCTTCGTGCTCCAGAAGTTCCGCCCCGAGCAGAGCGAGGCCTTCTCCTCGAGCGTGAGCTGCGCCAGCATCCCTCGGACGTCCATCGATCTTCCTCCCGACCTCTCCGGCCTGCGCCAAGCGGCCGTTTTCCATGGGCTTTTGCTTCTCGCCGCCAGCCTCCGGGCGCCTGGCTGCAAGCGAGGGTCGGGGGCGCGGAGCCGCGAGCGAGAAGGTTACACGAGCCTACTCCCTGCGTGTCCCGGCGGCACGTGGCTCCGCGAGCGGCGCGGAGCCGCGCTAGAATAGCCTCGTTTCGGACGAGCGGGCGGGGCGGAGGACAGGCGGTGGTGCACGCGGCGCGTGCCCGCACCGATGGTGAAGCCACATGGTGACGATCAAGGACGTCGCGGCGCGCGCAGGGGTCTCCTACACCACCGTCTCCCACGTGTTGAACGAGACGCGGCCGGTGCGCGCGAGCACCCGGGACCGCGTCCTCGCCGCCGCCCACGACCTCCACTACAAGCCGAGCGCCGTCGCCCGGTCCCTGAAGCACCAGGCGACCCGCAGCGTCGGCGTCCTCCTGCCCAACGCCTTCAGCCCGTACTTCGCGGAGCTCGCGCGCGGCATCGAGGACGCCTGCTTCCGCACGGGCTGGACGTCCGTCCTCTGCAGCTCGGACCACGTCTCGGAGCGGCAGGCCGCCTACCTCGAGCTCCTGCACCAGAAGCGCGTGGACGGGATCGTCCTCGCGTCCCCCATGCTCGAGCCGAGCTGGCTCCAGGCGCTCGACGGCGCCACCTGCCCGATGGTCGTGTCGGGCCACGAGGTCCCGGGCCTCAAGGCCGACGTCGTGCAGATCGACAACGAGCGCGGCGGGGCCATGGCCGCGGCGCACCTCCTGCGGCTCGGCCACAAGCGGTTCGCGTGCATCACCGGCACGCCCGAGCTCGACCCGAGCCGCGACCGGCTCCAGGGCTTCCGGGACACGATCCAGGAGGCGGGCGCCATCCTCGAGGAGGGCGCCGTCGTCCCGTCCGACTTCACGACCGCCGGCGGGTACCGCGTCGGCCTCGAGCTCCTCCGCTCGGGCGTGAAGTTCACGGCGCTCTTCGTGCAGAGCGACATGATGGCCATCGGCGTCCTGCGCGCCGCCGGCGAGCTCGGGATCCCGGTGCCCGGCCAGCTCTCCATCGTCGGGTTCGACGACATCGAGCTCTCGCGCTTCCTCTTCCCCGCGCTCACCACCATCGGCATGCCGCTCCGCCAGGTCGGCGAGGCCACGGCGCAGGCGCTGTTCGAGCGGATCGCCAAGCCCGACGAGACCCCGCGGCGCGTGAAGCTCCGCCCCACCCTGCGGGCGCGGGAGTCGTCCGCGCCGCCGGCGTAGCGGGGGCGGCCGCGCGGGGGCTGCAGGACGGCGGCCCCCGGGGCCGCGCTCACCGCGGCGCGGGCTCGAACCGCTCCTCGAGCGTGCGCCGCTCCCCCGCGAAGAACGTGCGCGGCGGCGCGCCCACGTCGGCGCGGAACGTCCGGCAGAGCTGCGAGTAGCTGCCGAACCCCGCGTCCAGCGCGGCGGAGAGCAGCTCGCCTGCGCCGGAGTCGATGCGGCGGATGAAGTGCAGGAGCCGCACCCGGGTCCGGTAGCGGACCAGCGTGACCCCCACGTCGCGGCGGAAGTGCCGGCCGATCTCCGTCGGCCCGGTGCGGCCGAGCTGGGCGAGGGCCCGCCGGTCGAGCTCGGGGTGGAACGCGAGCGCCTGGAGCGCGCGGCGGGTGAGCACGTGGATCGCAGGGCTGGCGCCGGGGCCCGCGATCGCCGCCTCGCGCCGCAGCGCCATGGCCCGCCGCCAGAGCTCGAGGACCTGCTCGTCCGACGCGGCGCGCTCGCAGATGGGGGCCGCGAGCGCGCAGAGGTCCTCGACCATGCGCGGGGCCAGGTGCGTGTGGGAGGGCAGGAGCGCGCCGTCGTCGAGCGCGCCGTGCGCGGCGAGGAGATCGAGGCGGACGCCGATGGAGAAGAAGCCGAGGTCGTGGCTCGCGTCGAGGAGGACGTGATCCTGTGCCGGCGCGAAGGAGAGCAGGTCTCCCGCGCGGGCCCGGACCACGCTCTCGCCGATCCCGAACGTCCCCTCGCCCGCGAAGAGGAGGTTGAGCTCGGGCTCGAAGTGGAAGTGGCGCGGGCGGAGCAGGTGCGGGTGAAAGCTCCACACCTGCCCGCGCACCCAGGGCTTCATCGTGTGAAATCCCTGGTACACGGCGTGGACCACGGGTCCATTGTAATCGAGAGAGCGATCGCGGCCGAGGGGTACAGCGGGGCGATCGCACCTACCCCTCGAAATGCGAGGCCCGGGCGCCGGGCTCCATCCGGGGCCCGGCCCCGGCGGTTTGCAATTCGAGGGGTTTCGCGGGGCTTTGTCGCCGCGGTCCTTCCCCCGCGCAATCGACGTCTCATACGCTGCGCGAATCAACCCCACGACGCGGGGACATTCCCGTGTTTTCGCCCCGCATCCTCCCAGCTGCGCGTCCGCGCTCGCGGACGCGCGACGGAGCTCCGCCCATGACCCTCAGACCTCGCAGCATCCTCCTGGCCGTCGCCGCGCTCGCCGCGGCGGCCTCGCTCGCCTGCGGCGCGCAGCCGGAGGCGGACGCCTCCGCCGCCCCCCCGGCGAGCGCCCTCCGCACGACGGCCCTCTCGGACCAGTTCAACGGCCATGACTCCGGCGTGTGGGAGATGGCCAACTGGGCGAACGGCAACCCCTTCAACTGCGGCTTCCTCCCGGATCACGTGTCGTTCTCGGGCGGCGCCATGCGGCTGCGGCTCGACAACGTCCCCAGCTCGGGCAAGCAGTTCAGCGGCGGCGAGTACCGGACGAAGGACACGTTCTCCTACGGCCGGTTCGAGACCCGCATGATCGCCGCCAAGGGGAGCGGGACCGTGTCGTCCTTCTTCACCTACACCGGCTCGCCCTGGGACGAGATCGACGTGGAGATCCTCGGGAAGGACACCACGAAGGTGCAGCTCAACTACTGGGTGAACGGCGTCGGCGGCCACGAGCGCATGGTGGACCTCGGGTTCGACGCGAGCGCGGGCTACCACACGTACGCGTTCGACTGGCAGCCCAACTCGATCAGCTGGTACATCGACGGCCGCCTGGTGCACACCGTGACGGGCTCGCCCTCGACCCTCCCCAGCCGCCCCCAGCAGATCATGATGAACCTGTGGAACGGCATCGGCGTCGACAGCTGGCTCGGGCCGTTCAACTACTCGGGGCCGCTCACCGCCACCTACGACTACGTGACGTACACGCCGCCCGGGTCCTCGAGCTTCACGCTCGGCGTCTCGAAGTCGGGGTCCGGCTCCGGCACCGTCACCTCCAACCCGTCGGGCATCAACTGCGGCGGCACCTGCTCCGCGAGCTACACGAGCGGCACGACGGTCACGCTCTCGGCGTCGCCCGCCTCGGGCTCGACGTTCGCCGGCTGGAGCGGGGCCTGCACCGGCACCGGGAGCTGCATCGTCTCCATGACGGCTGCCCGGACGGTCACCGCCACGTTCAACGGGACCACCGGCTACACGCTCGGCGTCTCGAAGTCGGGGTCCGGCGGCGGCACCGTCACCTCCAACCCCTCGGGCATCAACTGCGGCGGCACCTGCTCCGCGAGCTACGCGAGCGGCACGACGGTCACGCTCTCGGCGTCGCCCGCCTCGGGCTCGACGTTCGCCGGCTGGAGCGGGGCCTGCACGGGCTCGGGGAGCTGCATCGTCTCCATGACGGCGGCGCGCACGGTCACCGCGACCTTCAACGCCACGCAGCAGCAGGGCGGCACGATCTCCATCAACGCGGGTGGCAGCGCGGCGGGCAGCTTCGTCGCGGACGTCAACTTCTCCGGCGGGAACGTCTCCTCGACGACCAGCGCGATCGACACCTCGCTCCTGTCGGGCACGGTGCCGCCGCAGTCCGTCCTCCAGACGGAGCGCTGGGGTGACTCCACGTACACGCTCCCGGGCCTCACCGCGGGCACCTCGTACTCCGTCACGCTCTACTTCGCGGAGATCTACTGGACGGCCGCGGGCCGGCGCACGTTCAACGTCTCGATCAACGGCGCGCAGGTCCTCTCGGCCTTCGACCCGTTCGTCGCGGCCGGCGGCGCCAAGAAGGCGATCGCCCGCACGTTCGACGCCACCGCGAACGGCTCCGGGCAGATCGTGATCCAGTTCGCGCGCGGCGGCGGCGTGGACAACCCGACGGTGGCGGGCATCACCGTCGCGGACGGGGGTGGCCAGCCTCCGACCGGTTACACGCTCAGCGTGAGCAAGGGCGGCACCGGCTCCGGCACCGTCGCCGGCGGGCCCATCAACTGCGGCTCCGCCTGCGCCGTCGCGGACCTCGCGAGCGGCACGACGATCACCCTGACCGCGACGCCCGCCTCCGGCTCGACGTTCGCGGGCTGGAGCGGCGCGTGCGTCGGGACGGGGACGACCTGCGTCGTCTCGATGACGGCCGACCGGACCGCCACGGCGACGTTCAACACGAGCGGCGGCGGCGACCCCGGCACCTGCACGACCGCCAGCGGCGGGCAGAGCGGCAACTTCAACACCACCGGCGCCGTCTGCTACACGGTGACCGCGAACATCAACGGCTGGGGCTGCTCCAACGCCGCGGGCCGGACGGTGACGGTGAACGGCACGGCGGTGACCTGCGGGCAGCTGCCGCTGCCGGGCTCCGCGCCGTACACGTTCAGCTTCAGCGCGGGCTCGTACCCCTGGGCCAGCTTCTACTGGTGGTAAAGTAGGCAAGGAGTCCGGTCCCCCTCCCCGCGCGCGCGTCGGCGGGGAGGGGGCCGGGGCCCGTCAGCCCGAGGCGGGGAGAGTGGCCTGGAAGACGGGCACCATCCGCGCGCCGCGCTCGTCCGGCGGATGAGCGTCCTCATCCGCGGCGGACGCCGCGACGTCCGTCGGCCCGTACCGGACCGGCGGGAAGGATCTCGACGCGCGCGCGCGGGCCTCCGTCCAGGAGGCGCACGCGCCGAGCGCGACGGCCTGCGCGAGCACGTTCCCGAGCGGCGCCGCCTCCACCGGCCCTGCCAGCACCGGTCGCCCGCACGCGTCCGCGATGCGCTGGCACAGGTGCGCGTCCCGCGCGCCCTCGCCGAGGATCCGGACGGCCTCGAGCCGCCGTCCGAGGAGCTCCTCGAGCTCCCCCAGGGCCCGGCGACACTCCGGCGCGAGCCCGTCGCCCTGCGATGGACCGGGCCCGGACGCCGCGCGGTGCAACCACACGGCCCCGTCTGCACCGGCCGCGTTCGTGAGCCCGAGCCTCCACGCCGCCTCGCTCCGGACCGGCGCCGCCGTCACGGTCCCCACCACCGGCGACGGGCCGGCGACGCACACCAGGCTCGCGGGCTCCTGCGGGACGACCGCGACCGCCGCGGCCGCCTCGTGTCCCGCTGCCGCGACCACCTGCACGCCGCCGAGCCCCGCCCTCCGCGCGCGCGCGGCGCTCACGGGCCCCAGCACCGTCGCGGGCGGGAGCACCGGCGGGAAGAGGTGCGCGGGGATCCGCGCGCGCGCGAGCAGCGGCACGATCCAGGCCCGCGTGGCGGGATCGTAGCAACGGGTCGTGGAGGCGATCGTGTGCTCCGCCGCCTCGACGCCGCACAGCCAGGCCCCGAGGAGATCGGGGATGAGCAGCAGCCGGGCCGCGCGGAGCAGCGTGGACGACCGCCGCCAGAGCATCGCGCACAGCTGCTGCAGCGTGTCGTGCGGCGTGGACGACGCGCCCGTCGCGGCCCAGAGCTCTGCCGCCGACACCCGGGCGTGGAGGCGCGCGGCGACGCCGTCCGTGCGCAGGTCGCAGTGGTGGTACGGATCGCCGAGCAGCTTGCCGCGCGCGTCGAGGAGCCCGAAGTCCATCCCCCACGCGTCGATGGCGAGGCTGGCGAGGCCCGGGTGCGCCCGCGCGGCCATGCCGAGGCCCGCCAGCACCTCGCCGAACAGGCGCTGGACGTTCCAGCGGAGCGTCCCGTCGACCCGCGCGGTGGGGTTCGTGAACCGGTGCACCTCGTGCAGCGAGACGCCGGCGTCGTCCAGCCGTCCGACCACGACCCGGCCGCGCTCGACCCCCACGTCCACTGCGGCGAAGACCTCGCGCATGAGGGTCGCGGCGCGCGCCCGCCCCGCTACTCCCGGACCTCCACCCGCACCCAGTCCACCAGCATCTCTGCGGGGAACGGCGTCGAGGCGTCCGGATCGCCGGGCCAGGTCCCGCCCACCGCCACGTTGAGGAGCAGGAAGAAGTCGTGGTCGAAGACCCAGGACTCGTCCGGCGGGAGGTCGGCCGGGGTCCGGGTTCCGAAGAGCTTGCCGTCCACAAAGAAGCGGAGCCGGTTCGGCTCCCAGTCCACCGCGAACACGCGGAAGTCGTCGCCCACCTCGCCCTGGGCCGGGCTCCACGTCGCCGACGGGCCCTGCGGCCCCGCGTACCCGGGGCCGTGGATCGTGCCGTGGGAGACCCGCGGCTCGCGGCCGATCACCTCCATCACGTCGATCTCCCCGCACCCCGGCCAGCCTCGCCCGTCGATGTTGGCGCCGAGCATCCAGAAGGCCGGCCAGATGCCGTTCCCCTTCGGGACCTTGATGCGCGCCGAGACCCGCCCGTACGTGAACGCGAACTTGCCCTTGGTCTTGATGCGCGCCGAGCTGTAGTCGCAGGGGCCGTACCAGCAGTCGAGCATGTCGACGCCGCCCTTGCGCGCGACGAGGTGGAGCATGCCGCCCTGCTGGAACGCGTTCTGCGGGCCGTTCAGGTAGTACTCGAGCTCCTTGTTGCCCCAGCCCCACCCGCCGGTGTCGAACACCCATCGGTCCGGATCGGGCAGCGATCCGTCAGGGCCGTCGAACTCGTCGGCGAAGATGGTCTTCCAGCGCTCGGGCGGCTCGGCGGGCGGCACGGGGGCGGAGGGCACCGTGACCTCGGGGGCTGGAGGCGCGGCGGCGGGCTTCGGGGCGCTCGCGCACGCGGAGAGCGTCAGGAGCCCGGCGACCGCGGCGCGATGAGCGAGGGACATGCTGGGATTGTGACCGGGTCGCACCCGATGGCGCTTCGCAGATCGTGGGAAACGTTCCGGGTGCACGTGTGCGCGCGGCCCCGCTCTTCACGCACGAAATGCGATACGGCGGGCGGGGGCGGGCCGTATCTTCTGCGTCCGTCGGCCGTTGGCGGAGAACCCGTTCGCCCGCGTCGCGCGGCGCCGGAGGTGGTCCATGCGCGGAGTCAATCTCGGAGGGTGGTTCAGCCAGCTCGACGCGATCGAGGGGAACGACCCCGGGACGATCACCGATCGGCTCGAGCACCTCCGGACCTTCCTCGGGCCGGAGGACTTCCGCCGGGTGAAGCGCTGGGGCTTCGACCACGTGCGCCTCCCGGTGGACTGGCACGTGGCGTTCGAGCCGGACGGGATGGCGCCGCGCGAGGAGGTCCTCTCGCTCCTCGATCGCGCCGTGGACGGCCTCCTCGGCGAGGGGCTCGAGGTCATCCTCGACCTCCACAAGTGCCCGGGCCACGACTTCCTCGAGGGCACGCGGCGCGAGCAGCCGTTCTTCACGTCCACCGAGCACCGCGCCGACTGCCTCTCGGTCTGGCGGCACCTCGCCAGCCGGTACGGCGATCGCCGCGGCGTGCTCCTCGAGCTCCTCAACGAGCCGGTCGCGCCCTCGTACGAGTGCTGGAACGAGGTCCAGGCCGAGCTGGCCGGACACCTCCGCCGCCTCGCGCCGAAGGCGACGCTGGTCCTCGCCTCCAACCTCTGGAACGGCGCCCCCGGGTTCGAGCACCTCGCGCCGATCGAGGACGAGAACGTCGTCTACTCCTTCCACTGCTACGTGCCGCTGCTCTTCACGCACCAGTGCGCCCCGTGGGTCGCGGGCGAGGTCTTCCACGTCCCCCGTCCCTACCCGGGCACCTACGTGCTGCCGCCGGACGAGGCGAACCGGCTCCCCGTGGACGGCGGCCGCTGGGATCGGGCGCGGCTCGAGGAGTACCTCGCGCCGGTCTTCCGCTTCCGCGAGCGGCACCGGGCGCGGGTCGCGTGCAACGAGTTCGGCGTGTACGTGGGCGGCCCCGATCGCGCGAGCCAGCTCGCCTGGATGACCGACATGCTCGGCATCCTCCGCGCGCGCGGGATCGGCTGGACGTACTGGACCTACAAGAACCTCGACTTCGGGCTCGTGAGCCGGGGCGAGCACCGGTACGCAGGCAAGCCCCAGTACGAGGGTCCGGAGCGCCTCGACCGGGAGCTCGTCGCCCTGCTCCAGGCCCACTGAGCCACGCAGGGACCGGCGCGCGGCCCGGCCGGCCCACGGGGCGGCCGGCCGGGCGCGCGCGCGCGCTACCGAGGCGTGTACTTGACGTAGTCGTACTGCGCGTACAGCGGGCCGCCGTAGCTGAACCGGCCCAGCCAGCCGTCCACGCCGATGCCGGGCCAGAGGTTCACCATGATCTGCATGGGGTGGCTGGGCATGGCCGCGCCGCGCGGCGCGTTGAGCCCGTTGTTGTTGACGCCCCACTTCCAGACGCCGTCCACGTACCAGTTGATCCAGCCCGGACCCCACTCGATGGCGTACCGGTGGAAGCCGGACGCGGCGTCGAACCCGAGGTCGATGACCTTCTCGTGTCCGCCGACGCCGTTGACGTAGTAGTTGACCTGCATCTGGCGGGTGTTCTTGCCCAGGATCTCCACGTCGATCTCGTCCCAGGGGCTCCCCGTGTAGAGGAAGAAGGACGTGACCGTGCCGCTGCCGCGCGCGGCCATCATGTTGGTCTCGAAGGTGCCGTAGCCGAAGGTCTCGTTGGTCCGGTACTCGCCGCTGGTGTACGGCTTCCCGTGGCTCGAGACGTTGTCCAGCTTGAGCACGAGCTTCCCGCCCGAGTGGTACGCGTGATCGGGCTTCCAGCCGCAGTTGAACATGCCGCCGTTCGTCCAGTTGGCCTTCTGCCAGACGGACGAGTTGAAGGAGTCCATCGGCTCCCAGAGCGCCCAGGTGCGGGCCGCGGCCAGGTCGCCTGCGTCGGCCGCGGTCTCCTCGCCGGGGCCCGCCTCCGGGCCGCCGCAGGCGAGGAGGACGGCGGTCATTGCGATGAGAGAGCTACGAAGCGTGGATCGTGCAAGGGTCACGGGTCTCCTCCGAGGGCCGGCCCGATGCCGGCCGGTCGCGCCGTCAAGGTTCCAGGGTGTCGCGCGACGAGCCGTCATCCTCACGCAACCGGAGGAGCAGTTCCTCTCACATCGCGGGCAATGGTGGGCGCGAGAGGGGCGGGCCGCGGCGCCGCCGCGATCCCCGCGAAATCCGGGCGGTCCGGCGGCGTGAGCGGCGGCGGGGGACGCCGCCGCTCACGCGCAGGCCCACGAAATGCGAGCTACCACCAGTAGAAGCTGGCCCAGGGATACGTACCGGCAGTGAACCGGAACGTGTACGGGGCGCTCCCGGGCAACGGCGTCTGCCCGCACGTCACCGCCGTCCCGTTCACCGTCACCGTCCGGCCCTCGGCGTTGGAGCAGCCCCAGCCGTTGACGGTCGCGTTGACCGTGTAGCAGACCGCGCCGGTCGTGTTGAAGTTGCCGCTCTGGCCGCCCGAGGCCGTCTTGCAGCCGTCGGTCGGGACCGTGTTGAACGTGGCCGTGACCGCCTGGGCCGACGTCATGGAGACCGCGCAGGTCGCCGGCGTGCCCGTGCACGCCCCGCCCCAGCCGCCGAACGTCGAGCCGCTCGCCGCCGTCGCGGTCAGGGTCACGGTCGTGCCCGCGTCGTAGCTCGCGCTGCACGCCGCGCCGCAGCTGAGGCCCGCGCCGGTGACCGTCCCGCTGCCCGTGCCCGCCTTCGTCACCGTGAGGGTGTAGCCCCCGGGGGCCAGCCCGAACGACGCCGTCACCGTCCGGGCCGCGGTCATCGAGACCGTGCAGGTCGCGGACGTGCCGGTGCACGCGCCGCTCCAGCCGCCGAACGTCGAGCCGCTCGCCGCCGTCGCGGTCAGCGTCACCGTCGCGCCGCTCGCGTACGTCGCGCTGCACGTCGCCCCGCAGTCGATGCCGGCGCCGGAGACGGTGCCGCCGCCGGCGCCGGCCTTCGTGACCGTGAGCGCGTACTCGGTGCCCGGGCCCGTGGCACCGACGGCGATCGCGTTGAGCTTGGGATTGTCCGGGCCGCCCGCGCGCGTGAGCTGGATCACCACCTGCCCGCCCGCGCTCGCCGTCGTGTCGAACGTGCGGGAGATGGCCTTCCCCGCCCCGCCCGCGGCCGCGAAGATGTCGAACGCGGTGAGCACGGGGCTGCCGTTGATGGCCACGTTGAACGTCCGCTGCCCCACGGCCGTCCAGTAGACCTCGGCGAAGTAGAGCGTCACGGTCTGCGCGCTGCCTGCGGTGAACCCGCCCAGTGTGTACGTGAACTCGCCGTACCGCTCCGCCTGGAGCACGGCCTGGGGCGGGATCGTCCCGCCGAGCGAGGACGTGTCGATCGCGGTCGTCACCGCGTACGTGCTGCCGCCGCTGAAGCCCGTGTCGGCGGCCCAGGTCCCGCTCGCCGCGCCGCCCACGTTGATGAGCGCGGGGGTCGTCACCGGCGTCCCGTTGAACGTCGCCGTGACCGCGCGCGCCGCCGTCATCGTCACGACGCAGCTCCCCGTCCCGGTGCAGGCTCCGCTCCACCCGCCGAACGTCGAGCCCGACGCCGGCGTCGCCGCCAGCGTCACCGCCGTGCCGCTCGAGACGTTCGCGGAGCACGTGGCGCCGCAGCTGATCGCCCCGCCGGCCACCGTGCCGCTCCCCGTGCCGCTCTTCGTGACGGTCAGCGCGTACGTGGTGGTGCCGCCGAGGGGACCGGAGAACGTCGTGATGCTCTGGGCCGGCAGGTTGTACGTGAAGGCGTTGTTCGAGACGCTCGGGGCCGCGACCGTCGCCATGTTCTCGGCGCCGGAGGTCCGGACCGCCGTGAGCGAGCTCACCGGGAGGTTCTGGAGGTTGAACGTCTGGCTCACCGCGCTCGCGCCGGTGTTGACCGCGACGACCGTCACGGTGGTGTTGTTCTTGTACGCGGTCACGGTCACGTTGGCCGTCGGAGCGTACGTCGTCCCGATGCGGGTCATGCCCGGGCGCACGTACTTCGCGAACTGTCCGAGCGACCAGCCGGTCTTCCGCGGCGTGGTCCCCTCGATGAGCGTGGTCTCCGAGCCCGGGGCCACCCACCACCAGAAGTACGCGTTGAACATGTTGTTCATCGCGTCGTTGATCTCCTTGGCCGCGGTGACCCCGGCGCCGATGTCGTGCGGCTTGACGTAGTGCTCGGTCATCCACACGCGCTTGCCCTTGTTGATCGCGTTGGTGTGGACGTAGTTCCCGTTGCCGTAGAAGTGGCCCGCGACGACGGTGATGCGGCTCGCGGCGGTGGGATCGTTCAGCGAGGGATCGGAGTACCGATCGTTGAACCCGAGCGCCTCGGGCATCACGATGGGCTTCGTGATCACCTGGGCGTTGTTGCGCAGGAACGTGACGAAGTTCTCCGGCGTCCAGGTGCAGCCCTCGTAGTCGGGATCCCAGTCGGGCTCGTTCTGGAGCGAGATGTAGTCCGCGCCGATCGAGGTCGCCGCCTGGTTCAGGTAGGTCGCGTACGCCGCGTACTGATCCGGGCGCAGCGACCCGCCGACCGTGTTGTTGTTGGTCTTCATCGACGCGGGCGGGGTCCAGGGCGTGGCCAGGACCTTGGCGCCGCGCGCGTGCGCGGCGGCGGCGTTGGCCGTCTCGTCGGCCCAGGCCCTGTTCGGATCGATGCGGACGCGCAGCAGCGTGAAGCCGAGCTGCCCGTTGCCCGTCCCGAACAGGAGGTCGTTCTGGGCGGTGCTGAGGCGGCCCGACCAGACGCTCGCGAAGCCGAAGCCGTCGATCGTCTGCTTGGGCGCGGCGCCGTCGATGGTGCACGGCGCTGCGCCCGCCGTGGTCGAGACGACCACGGCGGCTGCGCAGAGGAGGACGGCGAGCGGGCGGAGGAGGCGTGTCGTGCGGTTCATGTGGCGGCTCCTTGGCGCGAGGCGGTCCTTACCACCAGTAGAAGCTGGCCCAGGGGTACGAGCCGGCGGTGAAGCGGAACGTGTACGGGGCGGAGCCGGGGAGCGGCCGCTGCCCGCAGGTGACCGCCGTGCCGTTGACCGTCACGGTGCGGCCCTCGGCGTTGGAGCAGCCCCAGCCGTTGATGGTCGCGTTGACCGTGTAGCAGACCGCGCCGGTCGTGTTGAAGTTGCCGCTCTGGCCCCCCGAGGCCGTCTTGCAGCCGTCGGTCGGGACCGTGTCGAAGGTGGCCGTGACGGCCCGGGCCGCCGTCATCGAGACCGTGCAGGTCGCCGCGGTGCCGGTGCACGCCCCGCTCCAGCCGCCGAACGTCGAGCCGCTCGCCGCCGCCGCGGTCAGGGTCACCGTCGTGCCCGAGTCGTAGCTCGCGCTGCACGTCGTCCCGCAGCTGATGCTCGCGCCCGTCACCGTGCCGCCGCCGGTGCCGGCCCGGGTCACGGTGAGCGCGTACTGCGTGCCCGGCCCCTGGGTGCCGACGCCGATCGCGCTCACCTTCGGGTTGTCCGGCCCGCCCGCCCGCGTGAACTGGATCACCACCTGGCCGCTCGCGCTCGCCGTCGCGTCGAACGTGCGCGAGACCGCCTTCGCCGTCCCGCCCGCCGCCGCGTAGATGTCGAACGCCGTCAGGACCGTCGTCCCGTTGATGGCCACGTTGAACGTCCGCTGCCCGGCCGCCGTCCAGTACACCTCCGCGAAGTACAGCGTCACGGCCTGCGTGCTCCCCGCCGTGAACCCGCCCAGCGTGTACGTGAACTCCCCGTACCGCTCCGTCTGGAGCACCGCCTGCGGCGGGATCGTCCCCGCGAGCTGCGCGGTGTCGATCGCCGTCGTGACGGAGTACGTGCTGCCGCCCGTGAAGCCCGTGTCGGCCGCCCAGGTCCCGCTCGCCGCGCCGCCCACGTTGATGAACGCCGGCGTCGTCACCGGCGTCGCGTTGAACGTCGCCGTGACCGCGCGCGCCGCCGTCATCGTCACGACGCAGCTCCCCGTCCCCGTGCACGCGCCGCTCCACCCGCCGAACGTCGAGCCGCTCGCCGGCGTCGCCGCCAGCGTCACGGCCGTGCCGCTCGCCACGTTCGCGGAGCAGGTCGCGCCGCAGTCGATCGCGCCTCCGGCCACCGTTCCGCTCCCCGTCCCGCCCTTCGTGACCGTCAGCGCGTAGGTGGTGGTGCTGCCGCCGATCGGCCCGGAGAAGGTGGTGATGCTCTGCGCCGGCAGGTTGTACGTGAAGGAGCCGTTCGCGACGCTCGCCGCCGCGACCGTGGCCAGGTTCTCGCTCGCCGACGTGCGGACCACGCCGAGCGAGCTCGCCGAGAGGTTCGCGAGCGTGAACTGCTGGCTGACCGCGCTCGTGCCGGCGTTGATGGCGACGATGCTGAGCGTGTTCGCGTTCTTGTAGGCGGTCACGTAGACGTTCGTCGTCGGGCTGTAGGTCGCGCCGACGCGCGTCATGCCGGGGCGCACGAACTTCGCGAACTGCGCGAGCGTGTAGGCGTTCTTGTGGGGCTGGCCGCCGGTGGTGACGAGGCCGGCGTTGGTGTCGGTGGCGTTGAGCCACCACCACAGGTACGCGCTGAACCGGTTGTTGATGGCGTCGCTGACCGTCTTCGCGACGTTCACGCAGCTCGTGATGTTGTCGGTGCCGTCGATGTAGTGCTCGGTCTGCCAGACGCGCTTGCCCTTGTTGAGCGCGTTCTGGTGCACGCGGTTCCCGCCGCCGTAGAAGTGGCCGGCGACGATCGAGACCTTGCTCGCGGTGTTCGGGTCGTTGAGCGTCGGGTCGGACATCTCGTCCCGGAACTGGAGCGACTCGGGCATCATGATCGGCTTCGTCAGCGTCGAGCCGTGGGCGGCGATGAAGTCGTGGAACTGGGCGCCGGTCCAGACGCACCCCTCGTAGTCCGGATCCCAGTCCGGCTCGTTCTGGAGCGAGATGATGTCGAGGCCGATCGCGCTGATCGCCTGGTTCAGGTACGCGGCGTAGTTGGCGTACTGGTCCGTGCGCAGCGAGCCGTGGACGACGTTGTTGTTGGTCTTCATGGACGCCGGCGGCGTCCACGGCGTGCCGAACACCTTGACGCCGCGGGCGCGCGCCGCCGCGGCGTTGGCGGTCTCGTCGGCCCAGGCCCTGTTCGGATCGATGCGGATGCGGAGGATCGTGAAGCCGAGCTGGTTGGGGCCCGTGCCGAACATGGTGTCTGCCAGGCTGCTGCTCAGCCTGCCGGACCAGGCGGTCGAGAAGCCGAAGCCGTCGATCGGCTGGAGGGCGGTGTTGCCGTCGATGGCGCAGGGGGCCGCGCCGGCGGTGGTCGCGAAGGCGGCGACCGCGGCGGCGCAGAGCGAGGAGGCGAGGCGCGAGCGTTTCATGAGTTCACCCTTCGTCAGTTCGAGGGACACGGGACGTGAAGTCGTGCTGCTACCACCAGTAGAACGAGGCCCAGGGGTACGATCCGGCGCTGAAGCGGAGCGTGTACGGGGCGGAGCCGGGCAGCGGGGTCCGCCCGCAGGTGACGGCGGTGCCGTTGACCGTCACGGTGCGCCCGTCGGCGTTGGAGCAGCCCCAGCCGTGGACGGTGGCGTTGACCGTGTAGCAGACCGCGCCGGTCGTGTTGAAGTTGCCGCTCTGGCCGGTCGCCGCCGGGGTCCGGCAGTCGTCGACCGGCGGGATGCCGG
>JAEYZK010000113.1 GCA_023428085.1 Pseudomonadota bacterium | reverse complement strand
GGCCGGCCTCGCCCGCGGGGCGGGGCCCTTCCCGCAGGCCGCGATCGACGGCCTGCTCGCGCGGCTCGCGGACCCGGAGCCCGCGGTCCGGGCGGCGGCGGTCGAGGCGCTCGGCGCGACCGGCGAGGCGCGGCACGCGCCGGCGATCGCCGCCCTGGCGCGGGCGCCGGACGTGCCGCCGGTGGTGGTGCTCGCCGCGCTCCGGACGCTCGTGGCGCTCGGCCACCCGCCGGCGGACGTGATCTCCCGCGCCGCCGATCACGCGGATCCCGAGGTGGTCAAGGAGGCGGTCTCGGCGGCGGCGAAGCTCCCGGGGCCCGAGGGGGAGCGGTTGCTGCGAGCGGCCGCGGAGAACGCCCGGTGGGACGTCCGCCAGGCGGCCGCGCGCGCGATGGTCGAGCGCGGCGATCCGGCGCTGCAGGCGACCGCCGAGGCGCTGGCCAGGTCCGAGGTGGACCCACTCGTCGCGCGCGCCTTCGCGGACGCGGCGCGGGCGCTCTCCGGGCGGTGACGCGTGGCCCCCCTCGACGCGAGCGGCCCCACCATGTCCGAGGAGGAGTTCCGCCTCCTCCGGGCCGCCATCCACGAGCACTGCGGCCTCTGGTACCGCGACGGGAGCGCGTACCTCCTCGAGAAGCGCTTGCACCCGCGGCTCCAGGCCCTCGGGCTCGCCGACTTCGCCGCCTATCACCGCTACCTCCGGTTCGACCCGGGCAGCGAGGCGGAGCTCGACGAGGCGGCCGACATCCTCACCACCAACGAGACGTACTTCTACCGGGAGCCGTACCAGCTCCGCGCGTTCACCCGCGAGATCCTCCCGGCGCTCGCCGCGACCAACGCGTCGCTCCGGCGCCTGCGGATCCTCTCGGCGGGGTGCTCCACCGGCGAGGAGGTCTACACGCTCGCCGCGCTGGTGAAGGAGTCGGGGCTGTTCGAGGGGTGGGAGGTGGAGCTCGTCGGGTCGGACATCTCCCGCCGTTGCATCGTGCAGGCCCGGGCCGGTGCCTACGGCGAGCACGCGTTCCGCATGCCCGACGCCGCGCCGATGCGGCGCTGGTTCCACCTGCGCGGCGGCAAGTGGGTGGTGGACGAGGCGCTGCGCGCGACCGTCCGGTTCCAGCGCGAGAACCTCGTCGCGCCGCACGCGCTCATGACCGTGTCCCGGCTCGACGTCGTCTTCTGCCGGAACATGATGATCTACTTCGACCTCGAGGCCCGGCGGGCGCTCCTGAAGCGCCTGCACCAGAAGATGCGCAGGGGCGCGTGGCTCCTGCTCGGCCACTCGGAGTCCCTCATCAACGTCACCGCGGACTTCGAGCTCGTCCACCTCACGAACGATCTCGTCTACCGCAAGCCGGTCGCCGCGGCGGAGGACGGGGCGTGACCGCCCGGGCGACACGGCCGGGCCGGGAGGTCCGGGTCCTCCTCGTGGACGACTCGGCGACGAGCCGGGCCCACCTCTCGTCGATCCTCGAGGACGCCGCCGGGATCCAGATCGTCGGGCAGGCGAGCGACGGCGAGGAGGGGCTGCAGCAGGCGCTCCGGCTCCAGCCCGACGTCATCGTCCTCGACCTCCAGATGCCGCGCATGGACGGGTTCACGTTCCTGCGCCTCCTGATGCCGCGCCGGCCGACGCCGGTGGTGGTGGTCTCCTCGCAGGCCCGCCGGACCGACGTGTTCCGGGCGCTCGAGCTCGGCGCCCTCGACTTCGTGGCGAAGCCCACCGGGACGGCCGCGTCGCTCGAGGCCTTCCGCGAGGAGATCCTGCGGAAGTGCTCGACGGTCCGCGCGCTCCGGCTCGAGAACCTCGCCGCCCGCCGGCCCATGCCCGTCGTCGCGGTCGAGCCCGAGGTCGCGCCGCGCGTGGTCGCGATCGGCGCCTCCACCGGCGGGCCGCAGGCCCTCTCCCAGCTCGTGCAGGCGCTCCCGGGCGACGCGCCGATCGCCCTCGTCATCGCGCAGCACATGCCGGAGAAGTTCACCTCGACGTTCGCGCAGCGGCTCGCGCGCACCGGCGCCTTCTCGGCCAAGGAGGCGGAGGAGGGGGACCGGGTGGCGGTGGGCCGGATCCTCGTGGCGCCCGGCGGCCGGCACATGGAGGTCGTGCGGGAGGACGAGGGCACGCTCCGCGTCCGGATCCTCTCGCCCGAGGGTGGTGGGACCGCTCGCTACACCCCCTCCATCGACCGGCTGTTCGCCTCCGTGGCGGTAGCCTGCGGCCCGAACGCGTGCGGGGTGGTCCTGACGGGCATGGGGAACGACGGCAAGGAGGGGGTCCGGGCGATCCGCGCCGGAGGCGGCCTCACGCTCGCAGAATCCGAAGACACCGCCGTGGTATACGGGATGCCGCAGGCCGCGGCCGACAGCGGAGCCGTACTGGAAGTGCTGGACCTCGGGGCCATCGCCGACCGCCTGGCCCGCTTCGGGAGGGAGAGCTAGAGCCCATGGCGCAGCTGCACGCCCTGGTCGTGGACGACAGCCCCGCGATGCGCAAGCAGCTGAGCTACGCGCTCCAGCGGGTGATGGGCATGGACGCCACCGAGGCCGGTGACGGCGCGGACGCCTGGCGGAAGCTCGCCACGTCCACGTTCGACATCCTCATCACGGACATCAACATGCCGCTCATGGACGGGCTGAAGCTCGTCTCGCTCGTCCGGTCCGGCGGCCCCCACCAGCGGATCCCGATCGTCGTCATCACCACCGAGAGCGCCGAGGCCGACCGCCGCCGCGCCATGGCCCTCGGCGCGAGCGCGTACCTCGTGAAGCCGGTGCAGGCGCAGCAGGTGGTGGAGACGGTGAAGACGCTCTTGCGGATGGACTGACGGGCCGTCGCGCAGCTTCTTGCCTGCCCGCCCGCTCGCTCCGCTCGTTGCTTCGCTCTGGACGCCTCGAGCCGGTTGGGATCGTGGTGGCGTGCCGCGTGGGAGGGTCCGGCCCTGCGGCGCCCTCCCTCGCTCCGCGCGGCCCGGGGCGGCTCCGTACTGGAGACGGCGCCGCGTGCTCGGGAGGCGCCTGCAACTCCGTGGGTGCCGGCGCGCTCGATGAGCGGAGGCGTGCTGAGGAGAGGGGTGCCCTCGCGTCGCCGTCACCCGAATTGCAGGCGGCGACCGTGCTGGTGACGTGGTCTCGGGCGCGCTGCGCTCGGTCGGTCGGCGCAGGGCCGGCCCCGCCCTCGGGGCGGTTCCGATGAACGGGCTCGAGGCGTCCCGCTCGGTGCGGCCTTCGCTCCGCTCGCCTCTTTGCGGAGTCGCGCGATTCGGACAACGAGAGCGCTCGACACCGACTGCGCCACAGCCGCCGGAGCGCCGGAGCCCGGCCCCCGCGGAGCGGTACACCGAGGGCGCGCAGCCCCACCAGAACGGCATCCGCGCGCGGCCCGGGGCACCCGCAGCGGGCGCGCCCCTGTCCGAAGCCGGCCACCCGCGCGCAGCGCGGAAGTGGCCGGCGAGTTGGGCGCGCCTCGCCCCGCCGCGATGCGAGTCCGCCGCGCGCGTAGCGAGATCCCCGCCACGCGACCGAGGTAGCGAAGCGGGGGCCGGGCGGAGGCGCGGAGGCGGCGTACGGAACCGCGCAGCTCGTCCCGTCGACACAGGCGCAGGACGAGCGGGTCCCAAGGCCGGGCTCGGGCGCGGGCTCGAGCACGGGGTTGGTGCTACGGCGTGATTCTTTCCATCATGCGGGCGAAGGGGATCGTTTCGCGGACGTGGTGCAGGCCGCAGATCCAGGCGACGCAGCGCTCCACCCCCATCCCGAACCCCGCGTGCGGCACGGTCCCGTAGCGGCGCAGGTCGAGGTACCACTCGAAGGCCTCGCGCGGCAGCGCGTGCGCGGCGAGGTCCGCCTCGAGCTTCGCGAGGTCGCTCTCGCGCTCGCCGCCGCCGATGATCTCGCCGTACCCCTCGGGCGCGAGCACGTCGCAGCCCAGGGCGAGCCGCGGGTCCCGCGGATCCTTCTTGAAGTAGAAGGCCTTCATCTCCGCCGGGTAGCGGTGGACCATCACCGGGCGGTCGAAGCGGCTCGCGAGCGCGGTCTCCTCGTCGCCGCCGATGTCGTCGCCCCACTTCATCGGGTGGCCCGCCTCCTGGAGGACCTTCACGGCCTCGCCGTAGGTGATCCGGGGGAACGGCGGCCGGACGGCCCGGAGCTTCTCGACGTCGCGCTCGAGGACCGTCCGGAGCTCCTTCTCGTGCTTCGCGAGGACCGCCTGGACGACGGAGCTCACGAACTCCTCCATGAGCTCCATGTCGCCGGCGAGGTCCATGTAGGCCACCTCGGGCTCCACCATCCAGAACTCGGTGAGGTGCCGGCGCGTCTTCGACTTCTCGGCGCGGAACGTCGGGCCGAAGCAGTAGACGCGCCCGAGCGCCATGGCGTTGGCCTCGTTGTAGAGCTGTCCGCTCTGCGTCAGGTAGGCCGTGGTGTCCTCGAAGTACTGCACTGGGAACAGGGTGGTCGTCCCCTCGCACGCCGCCGGCGTGAAGATCGGGGTGTCGGCCAGGACGAACCCGCGGCCGTTGAAGAAGTCGCGGACGGCGTTGATCACCTCGTGCCGCACGCGCAAGATCGCCGCCTGTCGCGGCGAGCGAATCCACAGGTGCCGCCGGTCCAGGAGGTAGTCCACGCCGTGCTCTTTCGGCGTGATGGGGTAGTCGGTGGCCGGCGAGACCACCTCGAAGCCCGTGACGTCGAGTTCGTAGCCCCCGGGGGCACGCGTGTCCGCGCGGACGGTGCCCTCCACGACGATCGCGCTCTCCTGGCCCAGGTGGTCGGCCTTCTGGAAGGTCTCCTCGCCGACGCCGGCTTTCGACATCACGGCCTGGATGGTGCCCGTGCCGTCCCGCACGATCAGGAAGTGGATCTTGCCACTCGACCGGCGGTTGTGCAGCCAGCCCTTCAACGTGACCTTCTGGCCTTCGTGTGCGGCGACGTCCTGGATGTAGGTCTGCAAGGTGTCCTCGCGGTCGGGGGTGGTCAGGATGCCAGGACCTCGCGGAAGCGGGTACAGGCGTGGCGCGCCTTCCGCAGCACCTCCGCAGGGGTCGAGGTGTTGGCGAGCTCCATCATCCACACGCCCTCGTAGCCGACCTTCTGCGCCGCGAACAGCGCGTGCGACCAGTCGATGCGGCCCTCGAAGGGCACGAGGTGCGCGTCGGTCTTCCCGTCGTTGTCGTGCACGTGCGTCGTCAGCAGCAGCCCCGCGGCCGACTCGATGACGTCCACGAGGTCGTCCATCATGAAGGCGTGCCCGAAGTCGAGGCACAGCCCCGCGCGCTCGAGCTCGAGCTCCTCGATGAACCGCACCAGCCCTTCGACCGTCGAGAGCTTGTTGGGGATGACCTCGAGCGCGAGCTGCACGCCCGGCACCTGCGCCGTCGCCTCGTAGAGGTCCTCGAGGCTGCGCCGCGCCGCATCACGCTGGTTGTCGTGGGCGGGCGGCGATTGCGCGTCCGGCTGCCCCACGTGGACGACCAGGTACGGGAAGGGAACCGTGCGCGCGACGTCCAGCGCCGCGCGGGTCTCCTGCAGCGCGCGCGCCCGCGCCGCGGCATCGCCGATCGCGTTGGACAGGGTCGCCCCCCACGCGCCATGGCTGTAGCCCTCGACGATCGGGGCGTGGACCGCGTGCAGGGCGAGGCCCGAAGCCGCCAGCCACGACGCGAGGGCCTCGATCGCCTGCGGGTCGTGGTAGTCGAAGTGGGTCCTGGTCGCGAACAGCTCCACGGACGAGAACCCGTGGGCCGCGATGGCGTCCAGGTGCTCCCTCGTGAGTCGCTGGTCGTGGAACAGGTGTGTCGAGAGTCCGAACTGCACGGTGATGTCCAGGGCGTACGTCAGGGTGCGAACCGTCAATTGTAGAACAGAACCAACCGGCGCCCGTCAGCGCAGCTCGTCGACGTGGCGGGCCAGCAACTCGCGCAGCGGGGCGAAGCGCGTGTGGCGCACGAGGTTGTCCCGGACGTACTTGATGGTGCGCGGAATGTACTGGATGTAGACGGGATTCTGCCGCACCGCCGTCTGGTAGCCGAACGTCCCGAGCGCCTTCAGGT
>JAEYZK010000074.1 GCA_023428085.1 Pseudomonadota bacterium | reverse complement strand
GCGCGCGACCCCGCGGAGGAGCAGCGCCGCCTGCGCCCCGAGCACCTCCTCGATGCTGCGCCCGTGGAGGTCGGCCCCGAACCGCGCGCCCGCGGCCCGGCTCGCCCCGACGATCCGGCCGCGCGCGTCGAGGAGGAAGGCGGGATCGCCGAGCGCCTCCGACACCGCCCACAGGTGCTTCTCGAGCGCGCGCGCCCCGGGCCGCACGCCGCGCCACGCGGCGAAAGCGAGCGCCAGGAGGAGCCCGATCGCTCCTCCCCCCAACACCAGCGCGAGCGCGGCCATGGTGGCCTGCACGCCTACCAACCTGGCCACGGGCTTGCCGTCGAGGAAGTCGGTCTTATGCAGAGGAGACGATGAACGGCAAACGAGCGTGGTCTCCGGCCGAGGGTCCTCCCGCGGCGCCCCAGCAGGTCCCGCCCCGCAGCGGGCGCGTGTCGGGCGCGGGGGAGGACGATCGGGAGCGCGGGCTCTGGGCGCCTTCCGAGGGCCCCGTGCGCAGCGATCCCGGCGGCGCCGGCGGCGAGCCGGATGGGCGCACGATCCCGAAGCCGGGCCGGACCGCGTTGAACGAACCGTGATGACCCGACGGGCGCGGCCCGCGCGGCCCCAAGCGCCCGCCAGTCCACCCGGTTTCTAGTTGATAACCTCCCTTCCCGCGGGTATCCCTGATCGGAGCCCTCGCGGCGCACACCCCAAGGAGAATCGCATGTCCGAGAAGGAGAAGAAGGGCGGTGGCGCCGGCGCTCAGGTCGCACCGGCCATGGGCCCGCCGGGCCTCATCGCGAAGGAAGACATCCCCGCGGTGCTCCCCATCCTGCCGCTGCGCAACTCGGTGTTCTTCCCGGGCGGGGTGCTCCCCCTCGCGGTGGGCCGCCAGAAGACCATCGCCCTCATCAAGGACGCGGTGCGCGACGAGCAGGTGATCGGCGTCGTCACCCAGCGGCGCGCCGAGGAGGAGGATCCGGGGGCGGCCGACCTCTACACGGTCGGGACCGTCGCGCGCGTGGTGAAGCTGCTCAAGATGGGCGAGGACAACTACTCGCTCGTCGTGCAGGGCCTCGCCCGGTTCAAGGTGCTCGAGCTCGTCCAGGAGAGCCCGTACCTGAAGGCGCGGGTGGACGCGATCGAGGACAAGCCCGCGGCCACCGACGACGTCGAGATCGAGGCGCTCGCCATCAACCTGAAGAAGCTCGCGCGCGAGGTCATCGAGCTCATGCCCGAGCTCCCCGCCGCGGCGACGGAGCTCGTCGAGTCGATCACCCACCCCGGGCACCTCGCCGACCTCATCGCGGCCAACGTGGACGTGCCCATCGAGGAGAAGCAGCAGGTCCTCGAGACGGTCGAGCTCAAGGCCCGGATGAAGCTCGTGCTCGAGCTCCTCAACCGGAAGCGCGAGATCCTCAAGCTCTCGAACAAGATCGACTCCGCCGTGAAGGGCGAGATGTCGAAGACGCAGCGCGAGTACTACCTGCGCCAGCAGCTCAAGGCCATCAAGGAGGAGCTGGGCGAGCTCGGCGAGGAGGAGGAGGAGCTCGACGAGCTGGCGGAGCGGCTCAAGAAGGCCGGGCTCCCGCCCGAGGTGGACAAGGTCGCGCAGAAGGAGCTGAACCGGCTCAAGTCGATCCCCACCGCGAGCTCCGAGTACACGGTCGCGCGGACGTACCTGGACTGGATCGCGGACCTCCCCTGGGCGAAGAAGACCGACGACAACCTCGACATCGAGAACGCGCGCGGGATCCTCGACACGGACCACTACGGCCTCGAGAAGATCAAGAAGCGCATCCTCGAGTACCTGGCCGTCCGGAAGCTCAAGAATGACATGCGGGGGCCCATCCTCTGCTTCGTGGGCCCGCCCGGCGTCGGCAAGACCTCCCTCGGCCAGTCGATCGCCCGCGCCACGGGCCGGAAGTTCGTCCGGCTCTCGCTCGGCGGCGTCCGCGACGAGGCCGAGATCCGCGGCCACCGGCGGACCTACGTCGGCGCCCTGCCCGGCCGGATCATCCAGTCGATGAAGAAGGCCGGGACGGTCAACCCGGTGATGATGCTGGACGAGATCGACAAGCTCGGCGCGGACTTCCGGGGCGACCCGTCGGCGGCGCTGCTCGAGGTGCTCGACCCCGAGCAGAACCACTCGTTCTCCGACCACTACCTCGACCTCGCGTACGACCTCTCGAAGGTGATGTTCATCGGGACCGCCAACCTGCTCGATCCCATCCCCGGCCCGCTCAAGGACCGCATGGAGATCCTCGAGCTGCCCGGGTACACCTTCGAAGAGAAGGTCCACATCGCGCAGAACCACCTCATCCCGAAGCAGCTCAAGGAGCACGGGCTCTCGCCCGAGGCGATCAGCCTCACGGAGAAGGCGCTCATCAAGATCATCATGGCGTACACCCGCGAGGCGGGCGTGCGGAACCTCGAGCGCCGGATCGCCGACGTCTGCCGCGCGGTGGCGGTGGAGGTCGCGAGCGGGAAGGTCGCCGCGGGCGCGAAGCGGAACGTGGACGAGCCGGACCTGCTCGACATGCTCGGGCCCGAGAAGTTCTACAACGAGACGGCCGAGCGGACGGAGATCCCCGGCGTCGCGACGGGCCTCGCCTGGACGGCCGCCGGCGGCGACATCCTGTTCATCGAGGCCACCAAGATGACCGGCAAGGGGTCGCTCACCCTCACCGGCCAGCTCGGCGACGTCATGAAGGAGTCCGCGCAGGCCGCGCTCTCGTACCTGCGCTCGAAGGCCGACTCGCTCGGCATCGCGGCCAACTTCCTCGAGAAGACGGACATCCACATCCACTTCCCGGCGGGCTCCATCCCGAAGGACGGCCCGAGCGCGGGCGTCACCATCCTCACCGCGCTGGTCTCCCTCCTCACCGGCATCCGCGTCCGCTCGGACGTGGCGATGACCGGCGAGGTCACGCTCCGGGGGCTCGTGCTCCCCGTCGGCGGCATCAAGGAGAAGGTGCTCGCCGCGCACCGCGCCGGGATCAAGCGGGTCATCATCCCGGCCCGGAACGAGAAGGACCTGCTCGACGTGCCGGAGCAGGCGCGCAAGGAGCTGGACTTCGTCTTCGCCGCCCACATGGACGAGGTCCTCAAGGCCGCCCTCGAGGAGAACCCCGTCGGCCGCACCCCGCCCGCCCCGACTCCGGACGGCGAGGGCGAGAAGAAGGCGCCGCCTCCCGCGAAGAAGCCGGAGGAGGTCCGCGTCTAGCGCAGCGGATCCGCAGTTGCTCCCCTGGGGCCTCAGGCGTCGGGCCTCAGGGGAAGCGCCGCTGCCGGATCGGCCCCCGCCTGAGGCCTGAAGCCCGTGGCCTGAGGCCTTTCCGGTGGTGTAATGTCTTGCCGTGGGGGATCGCCGTCTCGCCATCCTCACCGGCTCGCCCGGGCCGGTGCTCGACGCCGTCGCGGGCGCGTTCGCCGCGGCGGGGTTCACGACCCGGCACCTCTCGCTCGACCCGAGCACCCCGGATCCCGAGCCCGCCACCTCGGCCGAGATCGTCGCGCACCTCGGCCTGCGCACGCCGCGCAGCATGGACGAGCCGCGGCGCACGGCGCTCGAGGTCTCCGCCGCGCGCACGGCCGCCCGGCTCGCCCGCGCGTACGGCGCCCGCCGGCTGCTCCACCTCTCGACCACCGCGGTGTACGGCCGGCCCCGGAGCCTCCCGTGCCGCGAGGGCGAGCTCAAGGACCCGCGCACGGCGCTCGAGCGGATCCGCTGGCGCGCGGAGCAGGCGAGCTGGGCCGCGTTCCGCGCGGGCGCGCCGCTCACCGTGCTCCGGCCCGCCCTGCCCTACGGCCCGACGCTGCACGCCGGCCCGGTGCGCGCGCTCGCGTTCCTCGCGCTCCTCCACCACGGGCGGCGGCAGGTGCCCATCCTGCGCCGCGGGCCCGTGGCGCACCTCGTCCACCTCGCCGACCTCGCCCGCGCGGTGGTCCACGTCGCCCTCCACCCGCACGACCGCGACGTCCTGGGCCGCGCCTTCAACGTCGCGGACGAGGCGCCGCTCCCGCTCGCCGAGCACCTCGCCGCGGCGCTCACCTCGCTCGGCTTCGAGCCGGGCCGCTACCTCCCGTCCTGGCCCCGGCTGACGGCGTCGGTGCTGTGGCTGTTCCGGAACGTGCCGGACCGGACGCTGCTCGCGGCCGTGAACCGCCGGCTCGCGCGCGGGTGGCAGCGCCTGGGCGCCCGGACGGGCGTCACCGCGCAGCTCACCCCGCGCGTCGATCGCGAGGTCCTCCACTGGATGAGCGCGGACCACTACTACGACGTCGGCCGGCTCCGCGCCCTCGGCTGGCGCGCCCGGCACCCGGTCGCCACCGCGTCCTTCCCCGAGACGATCCGGACCCTCGTCGAGGACCACCTCCTGCCGGCGGGGAGCGCTGCCGGCGCGCGCTCGACGGGGTCCACGTGAGCCCCGGCGATCGGCCGCCTGGTCAGTGGCCGAACCACGGCAGCCATGTCATAGTGTCCGCGGGACCCCGCCATCCGTGTCACGCTGGCGGCCGGACCCGGGGTGTGACGCTCATGTGCGCCAAGGTGCGCCGCCGGCCCGCCGAGCTCGCTCGATGAGCGAACCGATCGGGCAAGGCTCCTCGAGGAGGACTTCGGTGATCCGGATGCTCGGCCGCTACGAGCTCCTCGAGCAGATCGGCACCGGCGGCATGGCCGTCGTCTACCGCGGGCGCGACACCGCCCTCGATCGCGAGGTCGCGGTGAAGCTCCTCCACCCGCACCTCGCCGCCGCGCCCGAGTCGCGCGCGCGCTTCTCGCGCGAGGCGCGGGTCGTCGCCCGCCTGTCGCACCCCGGCATCGTGGAGATCTTCGACTACGCCGGCGACGCCGCGGCGGAGAGCTTCCTCGTGACGGAGTTCGTCCGGGGCCGCACGCTCCGCGCCTTCGCGCACGAGGTCGGCTTCGGCTACCCCGAGCTCGGCATGCTCGTCGGCCTCGCGCTCGCCGACGCGCTCGTGCACGCCCACTCGGCCGGCGTCATCCACCGCGACCTCAAGCCCGAGAACGTGCTCGTGGACGAGGGCGCGCGCCCCGCCGTGAAGCTCGCCGACTTCGGCATCGCGCGGGTGCTCGCCTCGGACGAGCGGATGACCATGACGGGCGCGCTCGTCGGCTCGCCCCACCACATGCCGCCCGAGGTCGTCGAGGGGCGGGACGCCGACGTGCGGAGCGACGTCTTCTCCCTCGGGACGATCCTGTACTGGCTCGCCACCGGGCGGCTGCCGTTCTCCGCGGCCAACCCGACGGCGATCCTCCGGCGCGTGCTGCAGGCCGACTTCGAGGATCCGCGCAAGGTGGATCCGCGCGTGTCCGACCCGCTCGCCGAGCTCGTCGTCCGCTGCCTCCAGCTCGCGCCCGAGCGGCGCCCCCAGAGCGCCGCGGAGGTGCGCGACGCGCTCCAGCAGGTCCTCGCGGAGGTGGGCATCGCGCGGCCGCAGGAGGCGCTCGTGGCGTTCCTGCGGGAACCCGCCGCCGCGAAGGCCCGCTTCCGGACCGACGCCTGCGCCGCCCTGCTCGCCCAGGGGGACGCGGCGGCGCGCACCGGCGCGGGGGCGCGCGCCCTCCGGTTCTACGGGCGCGTCCTCTCGCTCGATCCCGAGAACGCCGACGTCGGTCCGCGGATCGCCCGGCTCCGCCGGAAGCGCCTCCGGCGGCGCGCCGCCCTGGCGGGCACCGCCGCGGCCGTCCTCGCGGTCGCCGCGTGG
>JAEYZK010000347.1 GCA_023428085.1 Pseudomonadota bacterium | reverse complement strand
GGCGCCGGCGGCGCGCGCCCCCGCCCCGCCGCCTCGACGCGCTCGCCGTCGCGCACGCGCACGAACACCGGCTGGCGCAGGAGCCCCTCGTCGGTCCACTCCCGGAACTTCACCTCCACGACGAGCTCCGGGTCCACCCAGGTGGCCCCGCGGCCGCCGGGCACCGACCCGCCGCAGGGCGGCCCGCGCCGCACGCGCGGGAGGAGGCGCGCGTGGAGGGCCTGGAGCTGCGCGTCGCTGAACCCGGTCCCCACCGCCCCGGCGTAGGTCAGCGCCCCCGCGCTGGAGCAGGCGAGCAGGAGCGAGCCGAAGCAGCACCGCCCGCCGCGCGGGGCGGTGAACCCGACCACCGCGAGCTCGACGGTCCGCTCGGCGCGGATCTTCCGCCACGCCGCGGAGCGGCCGGCGCGGTAGGGCGCGTCGGCGCGCTTGGCGACGACGCCCTCGAGCCCCCGGGCCTCCACCTCGCGGAAGAGCGCCGTGCCCTGCCCGGTCACGTGGTCCGCGTAGCGCACCGGCCCGAGCCGCGGCGCGACCTCGGCGAGGAGCCGCTTGCGCTCCACGAGCGGGAGGCCACGGAGGTCGCGCGCGCCCAGGGCGAGCAGGTCGAAGGCGAACAGCGTCGCCGGCGACGCGACGGACGCGCCGAGGCGATCCTCGCGCCCCGCGAGCGCGCTCCGCCCCTGGAGCGCCTGGAACGAGGGCCGCCCGTCGGGCCCGAGCACCACCACCTCGCCGTCGAGCACCGCGTCCACCGGCAGCATCTCGATCGCCTTCGCGATCTCCGGGTAGACGCCGGTCGCGTCCTCGCCGCTCCGGTAGCGCAGCGCGGCGCGGCCGCCGTCGCGCCGCGCGATCATCCGGTACCCGTCGTACTTGAGCTCGAAGAGCCAGCCCGCGTCGTCGAACGCCGCCTCGGCGGGCTGGGCGAGCATGGGGGCGAGGTCGCGGGCGCCGAGGCGTCGCTCCGGCGCGCCGCGCCGCGCCGCGTCGTCCACCGCCGCCGCGGCCCGGCTCCGCCCCTCCGCGAGCTCCTCGAGCAGCCGGCCGGAGAGGACCGACTCCTCGGGGAACGGCCGGTCCGGGCCCGCGTGCGCGTCGCCGCGGTGCTTCATGAGCAGCCACTCCTGCTTGCCGCCCTGCGCGCGCCGCGTCCGGACGAGCGTCCACTCCCCGTGCAGCTTGTACCCACGCAGCTCGAACACGAGCTTGCCGTCCCGGAGCCCGGCCTCCGGATCGCCGAGCGGGCGCCAGCCGCCGCGGTCCCAGACGATCACCGCGCCCGCGCCGTAGTTCCCGGCGGGGATCGTCCCCTCGAAGTCCGCGTACTCGACCGGATGATCCTCGACCTCGACCGCCATCCGCTTCTCGGAGGGGTCCGCGGACGGCCCCTTCGGCACCGCCCAGCTCTTCAGGGTGCCCCCGAGCTCGAGCCGGAAGTCCCAGTGGAGCCGGCGGGCGGCGTGCTTCTGCACCACGAAGAGGCGGAGGCCCTCCCCCCCGGGCGAGGGCACGGGCGCGCCGCCGAACGGCTCCGGCGTCCGGGCGGGATCGCGCTTCGCCCGATATCGGTCGAGCGCGGTCTCCCGCGCACGCGGGGGTCCGCCCCCCATCTTTCCCCTCTCGCGCCGGGCGACCATGTCGAAGGGACGAGCGCGCGCGAGCCGCGCGCCCGGGCCGGGCATTAAATCTAGGGGCATGGCTCCTCGATCGCTCGCGACCGGTACCATCTCCTTCGGGCTCGTCTCGATCCCCATCCGGCTCTACGCCGCGACGCAGCCCGCCTCCCACGTGTCGTTCAACCTGCTCCACGCGAAGGACGGCGCGCGCCTCCGGCAGCAATACGTCTGCTCGAAGGACGGCGAGGTCGTCCCGCGCGAGGACATGGTGAAGGGGTTCGAGTTCGCGAAGGACCGGTACGTCACCTTCAGCGGCGAGGAGCTCAAGGCGCTCGAGGAGATCGCCACCCAGACGATCGACATCGCCGAGTTCGTGCCCGCGTCCGAGGTGGACCCGGTCTACTTCGACAAGGCCTACCACCTCGGCCCGGACAAGGGCGGCGGCCGCGCCTACAAGCTCCTCACGGAGGCGCTGGCGCGGTCGGGGAAGGCCGCGCTCGCGCGCTACGCGGCGCGCGGCAAGCAGTACCTCGTCCTCATCCGCCCGGCGAAGGGCCGGCTCGTGATGCAGCAGCTCTACTACGCCGACGAGGTCCGCCCGGTCGACGAGGTCCCGGTGGACGACGCCGACGTGAAGGACGGCGAGATCCAGCTCGCGCTCCAGCTCATCGAGCAGCGCGCGACCGACGCGTTCCGCCCCGAGCAGTACGAGGACACCGTCAAGCTGCGGACGCTCGAGGCCATCGAGCGCAAGGTCCAGGGCGAGGAGATCCAGGTGACCGCGCCGGCCGCGCCGCAGGGCGAGGTCATCGACATCATGGAGGCGCTCAAGGCGAGCCTCCAGGCGACGCAGGGCGCCCCGGCCTCCGCGGCGAAGCCGGCGCCCGCCGAGGACGCCGCACCGCCGCGGACCGAGGAGCGGGC
>JAEYZK010000455.1 GCA_023428085.1 Pseudomonadota bacterium | reverse complement strand
CCCCCCTGCTCTCGCTGGGGCCCCCCTCCCACAACCAGAACTTATCGCTTCATCACGTCCGCTATTGAACGACCGCCCGGCGTGAGGCATCTTTCGGGGCCCACCTTCGCAGGGACCCGACTCCGATGATCAAGGCCGACACCCTCTGGCTCGACGGCAAGCTCGTCCCGTTCGACGAGGCCCGCATCCACGTCCTCACGCACGCCCTCCACTACGGCATCGGCGTGTTCGAGGGCATCCGCGCGTACCAGACCGCCGACGGGCGCTCCGCCGTGTTCCGGCTGAAGGAGCACATCCGCCGGCTGTACGACTCGGCCCACGTCCTCATGCTCGAGATCCCGTTCCCCGCCGAGCGGCTCGAGCAGGCCTGCGTCGAGGTGCTGAAGTCGAACAAGCTCCCCGCCGGCTACCTCCGCCCGCTCGCGTTCACCGGAGCGGGCGCGCTCGGCGTCGGCGCCCAGAACCCGATCCAGGCGATGATCGCCGCGTGGCCGTGGGGCGCCTACCTCTCCGAGGAGGGCCTGCGCCGCGGCATCCGCGCCAAGGTGTCGTCGTTCACCCGCCTCCACGTGAACGTCTCGATGGTGCGGGCGAAGGTGACGGGGCAGTACGTGAACTCGTTCTTCGCGACGCGCGAGGCGTCGATGGCCGGCTACGAGGAGGCGATCCTCCTCGACACCGAGGGGTACGTCTCCGAGGGCGCGGGCGAGAACCTGTTCATCGTGAAGGACGGCGTGCTCAAGACCCCGCCGCTCTCGTCGGCCGTGCTCGCCGGCATCACCCGCGACTCGGTCATCCGGATCGCGAAGGACAACGGCATCCCGGTGAGCGAGGAGAAGTTCACCCGCGACACGATGTACCTCGCCGACGAGCTGTTCATGACCGGCACCGCCGCCGAGGTGACCCCGGTGCGCGAGGTGGACAACCGGAAGATCGGCAGGGGCGAGCCCGGGCCGGTGACGAAGAAGATCCAGGAGGTCTTCTTCAAGGCGGTGCGCGGCGAGGAGCCGAAGTACCGCGAGTGGATTACACCATACGACCTGGGTACGAAGTAGCCTTCGACGATCTCAGGCTTTCTGCCTCGTTTCCCGCAGCCGCGTTCCTCCGGGAACAAAGGCGGGTGCCTGGCCGTTGTGCGCCCGAGAGGTCAAATGAGTTGACCTCCTCGCGAACTACGGTCAGTATCCGCCCGAGTTTCGGGCAGTTCCAACGTCAAGGGCGGGGGCCCGGACGCAAGCGCACCCGGTGACGGGCGCTCGCCGCACAGAGGTCGCGCTCGATCGCTTCCCGCCCAGGAGACAGGCAGATGCGGATTCGATACGTCGACATCGACGATCGCATGGAAGATCTCGCCGAGCGGATGCGCGGCGATCCCGAGCTCGCGACCGAGTTCCTCCATCGCTACGAGCTCTCCTGGCTGTACCACGAGAATGCGCTCGAGGGCGTCGTGTACTCGAGCCAGGAGCTCGAGACGGCGCTCGCCGAGCCGACGCTGACCGACGCGACGTTCGTCTCCGCGCTCACCGAGATCCGCAACCACAAGGCGGCCATCGACTTCGTGCGCGAGGAGGCCAAGGCCAAGAAGCTCAAGCTCGGGCCGCCGCTCGCGAAGCGGCTCTACGAGCTGCTCGGCCAGGGCATCGAGGGCCGCGCGGTGGCCGACTACCGCAAGGACATGCCGCTCCACCGGGCGTACTTCCACGAGATCGCCCAGCCCGCGCGCATCGTCCCGCTGCTCCAGAAGCTCTTCGACGCCTGCGAGTCGTCCGACTTCCGCAACAGCCATCCCCTCCAGCAGGCGACCCGGCTCCACCACGGCTTCATGCAAGTGTTTCCCTACACCGAGAACTCGGGCCGGGTGGCGCGCCTCGTCGCCAACCTCGTCCTCCTCCACCAGGGGTACCGGCTCCCGGTCATCGTCCACGCGACCGACCGGCAGCGGTACTACGAGTCCCTCCGGCTGCCCGAGACCACCCTCCGGGACCTCACGGTCGAGGCGCTCGACAACGCGCTCTCGCAAGCCGAGAAGCTGTTCGCCGAGGCCCCCTCGAGGGCCCGGAAGGCGGCGCGGTAGGGCAGCGCCAGCGGTCCGAAGGGTACCTACACAGGGGTGAAACGGTGGCGCCCGGGACTCCCCCGCGAGGGGATGCGCCAGGGCGCCAAGCCCTCCCTGGCAGGCCGCTCGATCAGGCAACCGGCTGATCGGACGAGACTTTTCCAGGGGCGGCCACACGCCCTGGGCCGAGCGTGGCAGCGGCGTCGCCGGCTATTGTATAGCTACGCCCCTTCCATGCTCCTCGGAGCCCACGAACCCATCGCAGGTGGCATCTCGAAGGCCTTCGCTCGCGCGGAGGAGGACGGGGCGGACTGCGTCCAGGTGTTCACCCGCAACGCCCGCGGCTGGGCCGCGCGCCCCCTGGACGACGACGAGGTGGAGCGGTTCCAGGGAGAGGCCCGCCGGACCGGGAAGCCGGTGGCCGCGCACGCCTCGTACCTCATCAACTGCGCCTCGGCCGACCGGGTGGTCCGCAAGAAGAGCTGGGCAGCGCTCGCCGAGGAGCTCGGCCGCTGCGAGCGGCTCGGCATCCCGGCCCTCATCTTTCATCCCGGGAGCCACGAGGATGCGGCCGAAGGGACGAAGCTCGTGATCGAGGCGATGGAGCAGGCGCTCGAGGCGGTGCCGGGCAAGGTGCAGCTCCTCCTCGAGAACACGGCCGGCCAGGGGAGCTGCCTCGGCTTCCGCTTCGAGGGGCTCGCCGCCCTCCGGGCCGGCCTGCCGGCGAAGCTGCGCCGGCGGACGGGGGTGTGCGTGGACACGTGCCACCTGTTCGCGGCCGGGTACGAGGTGACGAGCGAGGCGGGGTACGAGCGGACGATCGAGGAGCTCGACGCCACGGTGGGCCTGACCAACGTCCGCGCCTTCCACCTCAACGACTCGCAGAAGCCGCTCGGCTGCCGCGTCGATCGGCACGAGCACATCGGCCAGGGCGCCATGGGGCTCGCCCCCTTCCGCTTCCTGGTGAACGACGCCCGGTTCGCGGAGACCCCGGGGTTCGTCGAGACGGAGCTGCGCTTCAAGGAGAACATCGAGGCGCTCCGCCGCCTCGTGCGCGCATGAAGGCCATGTCCGAACGCCACGACGAGCCCCCCGGGAACAGCCGCGTGCGCCCCGCCCTGCGCGCCGCCCGGATGGCGCTCTACCCGCGGGAGCCGGACCAGACCCGGGGAAAGCTCGACCGGCTCGTCGGGTTCGCGCGCGGGCACACGCGCGCGCTCATCCTCACCCACGACAACCCGGATCCCGACTCGCTCGCCGCGGGCGTCGCGCTCGCGCACCTCCTCGGGAAGCTGGCCGGGGTGCAGGCGGAGGTCGCGTATGGCGGCATCATCGGGCGGTCGGAGAACCGGGCGCTCGTGAAGGTGCTCAAGCTGCCGGTGGTGCCGGTCGCGCGCGTGGACTTCGACGACTACGACCTCATCTGCATGGTGGATACGCAGCCCGAGCAGGGGAACCACTCCCTGCCCGCCGCGCACTTCCCCGACGTGGTGATCGACCACCACCCCGAGCGGCCGGACACCCAGCTCGCCTCGGTGTCGGACGTCGGCGGCCCCATCGGCGCGACCTCCACCCTGCTCGTCGGCTACATCCGGGCGAGCGGTCTCAAGGTGCCGCCGGAGATCGCGACCGCCCTGTTCTACGGCATCAAGGCCGACACCCGCGACCTCGGGCGGCAGACCACGTCGCAGGACGTGGACGCATACCTCTGGCTCTTCCCGATGGTGGACAAGGAGGCGCTCGCCGACATCGAGCACCCCAAGCTCCCGGCGGACTACTTCCGCCTGTACCACCTCGCGATCGAGAAGGCGCAGGTCTTCGGGGACGCGGTGGTCTGCGACCTCGCCGAGATCTACGCGCCCGACATGGTGGCCGAGGTGGCCGAGCGGTTCATGTCGCTCGGCGAGATGCGGTGGTCGCTCGCGTTCGGCGAGTACGAGGACGCGATCTACTACTCCATCCGGACCAGCGATCGGCGGATGAACGCGGGCAAGCTCATCCGCGACGTCATCGAGGGCAAGGGCGGCTCCGCGGGCGGCCACGGCACCATGGCCGGCGCGCGGCTGCCGGTGAAGGGCCTGTCCGCGGCCGCGAAGAAGCGCCTCAAGGAGGAGGTCGTGCGCGACTTCCTCGACGCGTTCGGGGTCCGGACGCGCAAGGGGAAGAGGCTGGTGTAGCGCTCGGGCGCGGGCTCGGGCGCGGGCTCGTTCACGGGATGATCTACCTCGACCACAACGCCATCACGCCGGTGCGCCCCGAAGCGCGCGCGGCCGTGGCCCGGGCGCTCGAGGTCTTCGCGAACCCGAGCTCCGTCCACGCCGCGGGGCGCGCCGCGCGCGACCTCCTCGACGGCGCTCGCGCCGAGGTGGCCGCAGCGCTCGGGGCGGGGCCGGCCGAGATCGTCTTCACGTCGGGCGCGACCGAGGCGGCGGCCACCGCGATCCGCGGCGCGCTCGCCGCCGCGCCGGCGGGGCGGCGCCGGCTCGTGGTGACCGCCGTCGAGCACCCGTGCGTCCTCTCGGTGGCGCGGCAGCTCGCGCGCGAGGGCACACCGGTCACCGTCGTCCCGGTGGACCGCCGCGGGGTCGTGGACCCCGAGGCGTTCCGCGCGGCGCTCGGCCCCGACGTGGCGCTCGCGTGCGCCATGCGCGCGAACAACGAGACGGGCGTGCTCCTGCCGGTGCGGGAGCTCGCGCTCGCGTCCCGCGAGGTCGGCGCGCCGCTCTTCTGCGACGCGGTGCAGGCCGCGGGCAAGACGGCGCTCGACGTCCACGCGCTCGGCGCGGAGCTCGTGGCGATCACCGGGCAGAAGCTCGGCGGGCCGCGCGGCGCCGGCGCGCTCTGGGTCGCCCCCGGGCTGCGGATCGCGCCCCTCCTCGCGGGAGAGCAGGAGCGGGGCCGCCGCGGCGGGACCGAGAACCTGCCTGGCGCCGCGGGCCTGATCCTCTACTGGGGCCCCCAGAACGACAACTTCGACACCAGTG
>JAEYZK010000430.1 GCA_023428085.1 Pseudomonadota bacterium | reverse complement strand
GTGCGCGGGTCCCGCGCCGCAGCAGCCGCCGAGGAGCCGCGCCCCCGCCGCGAGGAGCCGCGGCGCCGCGGCGGCGAACGCCTCGTGGCCCACGGGCCAGCGGAGGGTCCCGTCGGGCGCTGCCACGGGCGTGCCCGCGCTGGGCTTCACCAGCACCGGCCTCCCCCCGGCCGCCGCCACGAGCGCCGCGGTGAGCCGGACCCAGTCGTCGAGCGAGAGGTCCTTCCCGCAGTTCGCGCCCACGACGTCGGCGCCCGCTGCGCGCGCGGCCTCCACGAGCTCCGCCAGGCGCGCGCCGGTGAACGCCCCGAACCCCGCGCCCGCAGGCTCGAGCGTCGCGCTCGCGAAGACCCGCTGCGCCCCGGCCCGCCGCGCCGCCTCGATCGCGAGGCCGAGCTCGCGCGGGTGGTACATGCTCTCGACGAGCAGGAAGTCGGCGCCGCCCTCGAGGAGCGCCCGCGCCTGCTCCTCGAACGCCTCGGACAGCTCCGCCTCGGAGACGTCCCGGCCCGGCGTCGCGCCCGAGGGCCCCAGGTCGCCCAGCACCAGCGCCCGATCCCCCGCGACCGCGCGCGCGAGCCGCGCGCCGGCGCGCGACAGCTCCGCCGCGCGCGCCGGATCGACCCCGCGCGCCCGGAGCGCGAGCCGGTTGCCGCCGAAGGTGTTGGTGACGAGGAGGTCGGCGCCCGCGTCGAGGTACGCGCGGTGGACCTGGCCGATCCAGACCGGTTCGTCCACGTTCCAGAGCTCCCCGGGCGTTCCGCCCGGGAGCCCGAGCGCCATGAGCTCGGTCCCCATCGCGCCGTCGAGGACGAGGGGCCGGGCGGCGAGGGCGCGGTCGAGCTTCTCGGTGCAGTCCATCGCGTCACTCATCTACACGCCGTGCGCGGCCGTGACCAGCGCAGACGTGACTGCAGCAACCCCGCCCCGACCACGCCCACGCAGCCGAGCCGTCACCCGCCGCGTCGCCCTCGGCACACGCACCGCTCGTCCTTCGACAGGCTCAGCACGAGCGGACTTTCACGGTCCGGAACGTCACCGCTCGTGCTTCGTCAGGCTCAGGACGAGCGGGGATCGCGCGGAGTCGAACGTCAGGTCGCCCGGAGGAGGAGGACCGGCACCCGGATCTGGTGCTGCACCCGGTGCGCCGTCGTGCCGAGGAACAGGTCCGCGAAGAACCGGTGCCCGTGGGTGCTCATCGCCACGAGGTCGCAGCCCTCGCGCTCCACCCACTTCACGATCTCCGTCGGCGGATCCCCGTAGGCGAGCACCGGCTCGGCGGCGATGCCCTCCGCCGCGAACTCCTCCTGCACCGTCGCCAGGTACGCGGCGTCCTCCGGGATCTCCGGCGTCACCGCCTCCGCGCCGTACGTGCGCGCCGCCCAGCCGTCGGCGACGTGCAGGAGGACGACGCGCCGCGTGCCCGCCGCGCGCGCCAGGCGCTTCACGTGGTCGATGATGGCCCGGTCCGTGGGGCGCGTGTCGAGCGTCACCAGGATGGTCCCGTACATCGCGGGGGCGGTGGCGGAGGGGTCGCTCATCGGCCGGTGATGATACGCCAGGCGTTCGAGAGGGACTCGGGGAGCCCGTAGATGTCGAGCGCCACGATGAGGGCCGCGCTCGTCCAGCCCACGCCGAGCAGCAGCGGCCCGTTCCGCCACTTCCCCATCCGGGCGCGGGAGCTCGTGAAGTGCAGCAGCGGGACGAGCGCGAAGGGGAGCTGGAGGGCGAGGACGACCTGGCTGAGCGTGAGGAGGTCCGTCACGCTCGAGTCGCCCCGGATCCCGATGATGACGAGCGCGGGCAGGATCGCCACGGAGCGGGTGATGACCCGGCGGACCCACGGCTGGAGCCGCCAGCGCATGAACCCCTCCATCACGACCTGCCCCGCGAGCGTCCCGGTGATCGTGCTGCTCTGGCCCGCGGCGAGGAGCGCCACCGCGAAGAGGATGCTCGCCGCGGCCGTGCCGAGCAGGGGCGCGAGCGTGAGGTACGCGACGCGGATCCAGTCCACGTCGCCGGTGAGCGGGACCACCTGGCCCGCGCCCACCGCCACCTCCGTCTTGCCGTGGAAGGTGGTCGCCGCGAGCACGAGGATGGCCGCGTTCACGAAGAAGGCGATCGCCAGCGCGACCGCGGAGTCGAAGGTGTTGAGGCGGATGGCGGTGCGGATCGAGGCGTCGTCCTGCTGGAAGCGCCGGCTCTGCACGAGCGCGGAGTGCAGGTAGAGGTTGTGGGGCATCACCGTGGCGCCGACGATGCCGACCGCGACGAAGAGCATGCCCTGCTCGCGGAACCCCGGCCGCGCGAGCGCGGCGCCGATCTCGCGGAAGTCCGGCGCCGTCGGCGGGAGCACGAAGATCTCGATGAAGTAGCAGCCGGCGATGGTGAGGACGAGGACGAGCACCACCGCCTCGATCGTCCGCACCCCGAACCGCTGCAGCGCCAGCAGCAGGAAGACGTCGGCCGCGGTGATGAGCACCGCCCAGAAGAGCGGGATGTGGAAGAGCAGGTTGATCGCGACCGCGCTGCCCAGGACCTCGGCGAGATCCGTCGCGCAGATGGCCGCCTCGCAGAGGAGCCAGTTGGGCCAGCGCGTCCAGGCCGGGTACCAGTCGCGGCACGCCTGCGCGAGGTCCTTGCCGGTGGCGACGCCCAGCCGCGCCGACATCACCTGCACGAAGATCGCCATGAAGCTGGCCAGGGCGACGATCCACAGCAGTCCGTACTTGAACTGCGCGCCCGCCGCGAGGTCCGTGCCCCAGTTCCCCGGATCCATGTAGCCGACGGACACGAGCAGGGCCGGACCGACGAAGACGCGCCACTGCGCCCAGAACCCCGCGGTCGGGGACGGGACGGGGACCGAGGCGTGCATCCCCTCCAGGGAGACGGCGGAGCGCGGGTCGCTCGACGTTCCGTGGGGAGTAGGCGGGGCGCCGGGGGTCGGGTCGCTCGGCTTCATCGCGTGCGGGAGCCTGTTCTAGCGCAGCGCCGCTCCGCGCGCGCTCGGCGAGCGTTCACGGGGGGAGTGAGTGCCCCGATGGGAGCAAACGGCTCGTTGCGGAACATCGGTAGGCCCATCTGGGTTCTCAGGGAGAATTCCCCCAGCGATGCGCGCGAATACGCGCACTCCGGGAGCGGAAACGCCCATTCCGTGGCAGCCCGGAGGGCACTCCTTCACGGTGCGTGGTCTCCTCTACCGCCGGGCGCGCGGGCAGGTCCCAGGGCACCCGCACGAGCAGTTCAACCGCCGCGGCGCGGCAGAGGGATGGATTCCATGGCGAACTCGTCGAACGGCGTGGGTCGGCGTGAGCTCTTCCGGGGAGCGGCGATGGCGTCGATCGCCGCTGCGTTCGCGCCCGAGGTGGCGCGGGCGAACCCGGCCCCGCCCGCGGTGCGGCGCGCGCTGCACGGCCCGCTCCTCCCGCCGCCGGCGCTGGCCGGCCAGCCCAGCACCGAGAGGTTCTGGCGGCAGGTCCGCCGCGCGTTCGTCCTCCCCGAGGACTACATCCACCTGAACACCGGCACCACGGGGTCACCGCCCGCGTTCGTGCTCGAGAACCTGGCCGTGTACGGCGCGCGCAAGGCGCTCGATCCGCGCGACTGGGAGAAGAGCCTCAACGCCGAGTTCCCCGACCTGTTCCCCCTCGGGACCTCCCTGTTCGGCCCGTCCGCGGTCGCCGCGCGGCAGGCGCAGGTCGCGGCGGCGTACGGGGCCGGCGCGGACGAGATCCTGCTCAGCTACAACACCACCGACGCGTGCAACCTCGTCTTCGCGGGCACGCCGTGGGCGCCGGGGGACCGGATCGTCACCACGTCGATGGAGCACCCGGCGCTGAACGGCCCCATCGCCTGGGCGCGCGATCACCACGGCGTCGAGGTGGTCGTGATCGACCTCCCGTCCACGTTCACCGCGCGGCACACGGTCGAGGAGGTCGTGTCCTGGTTCGACAGGGCCCTCGCCGCCCCGCTGTCCACCCCCGGGGCGAAGCAGTACGTCGCCTTCTCGGAGGTGTTCTACAAGAACGGGCTCCGCCTGCCCGTCGCCGAGATCTGCGCCGCGGCCCGCGCCCGCGGCGCGTACTCGATCGTGGACAGCGCGCACGGCTGGGGCCACCTCCCCATCGACTGCCGCGCGTACGGGGCGGACTTCATCGCGGGCGCGGGGCACAAGTGGCTCTGCGGCGGCCCGGGCACCGGCATCTGCTACGTCCGCAACTCCGGGAGCGCCCTCCCGCCGTTCGCGATGGGGAACTTCTTCCTCTACGGCAACCCCTCGCAGGCGCCGAGCGCGAACTTCGGCAAGCGCACGTGGCCTCCGGGTGCGTACCTGCAGCTCCGGGGCGAGTCGAACACGCCCGCGCTGTACGCCATGACCGACGCGCTCGCCTTCTTCCGGGCGATCGGGCTGCGGGAGATCCACGAGCGCGGGACGAACCTCGCCTCGTACCTGCGCGGGCGGATCGCCGAACGCTGGGGCCCGGGCGCGCTCTGGGTGGAGGACCATCCGGACGCCCGCTTCCGCACCGCCCTCGTCTCGTTCAACCCCTTCCGCGGCAAGGACGATCCGGCGCAGTACGCGACGCTCAACACGGCGATCAGCGGCATCCTGGCCGCCCTGGCGGCCGAGACGCCCAAGATCTACGTCCGCAGCACGACCTGGCGCGACCGGTCGACCGATCCCGCGGACAACCGCGTCGGGTTCCGGGTCTCGACGCACGGCGTGTACCTCGACTACGACGAGGTGGACTGGGCCGTCCAGCGGCTCGCCGCGCGCGTGGACGCGACCGGGCTGCCGCAGCTCCGGTGATCCGCGCGGCCGGGCGGAGGGACGAGGCGCGCCCACATCGGCGCCCTCGCGCGGGGTGAAGGCGCGTCTGGTACATTTGAACGCGACCGAAGGTGGAAGCGAGCCGCCATGCAAGCACACCGGATGTTCCCGCTCGTCGCCGCTGCGCTCCTCTCCGCGTGGGGCGCGCAGGCGGACGAGGGCGGGGATCTCGAGGCGATCCGCCGGCGCGGCGTGCTGCGCCACCTCGGGATCCCCTACGCGAACTTCGTGACCGGCGGGGGCGACGGCCTCGACGTCGAGCTGATGCGGAGGTTCGCCGCGCGGCTCGGCGTGGTCTACGAGTTCGTCGAGACCGACTGGCCCGACGCGATCCCCGACCTGACCGGCCGCCGGGTCTCGCCGCGCCAGCCGGATCCCGCGGCGGCGCGCGCCGTCCCGATCCGCGGCGACGTGCTGGCGACGGGCCTGACCGTGCTGCCCTGGCGGGCGCGCTCGGTCGCGTTCTCCTCGCCCGTGTTCCCGACGCAGGTCTGGGTGGTGGCGCGGGCGGCGTCGCCCATCGCGCCCATCAAGCCCGCGGGGCGGCTCGCGGACGACATCGCCACGGTGAAGGCGCTCCTCCGCGGGAAGGTGGTGCTCGGCGTCGCGGAGACGTGCCTCGACCCGTCGCTCTACAAGCTCGAGCAGACCGGCGCCCGCCTCGAGCTGCGCAAGCTCCGGCTCGACGAGGTCGCGCCGGCGCTCATCCAGGGCGACGGCGATCTCGCGCTCCTCGACGTGGCGGACGCGATGGTGGCGCTGCAGCGGTTCCCGGGGAAGGTCAAGGTGATCGGGCCGGTGAGCGAGACGCAGCAGATGTCGGTCGCGTTCCGGCCCGGCGCGCGCCAGCTGCGCGCGGCCTTCGAGCAGTTCCTCGCCGAGTTCCGGCGGGACGGCAGCTACGACGCGCTCGTGCAGGCGTACTACCCGGAGGCCCCGGTGTACTTCCGGGAGTTCTTCGCCAGGCAGTGAACTCCCTCGCAGGAGCTGCGGGGACCATGGAGCCGCAAGGGAAGACGGGGCGGTGGTCGCTCGACGCCAGGCGGGCCCGGCGGCTGGGGCTCGCCGCGGTGGGCGCCGCCGCGCTCGTGGCGCTCCTCGCCGCGTTCCTCGTGTCCCACTACCGCTCGGCGGCCACGCTCCGGCGGAACCTGCTCGCCCAGCGCGCGCAGGAGGCGAGGCTGCACGCGGCGGCGGTGGGCCGGCTCCTCGACGCGGCGCAGGAGGCGGTGCGGTTCGCCGCCGGGTCGAGCGAGGTGGACGCGTTCTTCAAGAACCGCGACCTCGGCATGAGCATGGAGTACGGGCTCCGGCTCAGCCTCGTCCCGCTCGTCCAGCGGCTGCGCGCGGCCGTGCACGGCCCCTCCGGGCGCGTGGTCCTGTCGCGCCTCGTGGTCCTCGACGGCGACGGGACGCTGCTCGCGGAGTCCGGTCCCGGCTCGTGCAGGGTCGGCACGCGCCCGGACGAGGGCTTCCAGCTCGGCTCCGACGGCAGGGATCTCGCGATGGTCCAGCCGTTCCGGTTCAAGGGCCGCGTCGCGGCGCACCTCGTCGGCTGCGTCGCGCATGAGGCCGTGCGGGCCGCGCTCCCGCAGGCAGGCCGCACCTGGGTCCGCCTGCTCGATCCGCACGGCCGCCCGTACAGGACGTCCGAGCGCGGGCCCTCGCCGCTCGACTGGTTCGCGGCGCTCGAGGCGGTGCCGCCGGACGGGCGCGAGATCCAGGTCGAGGACGCCGGCACGTCCTTCCTCGCCGCCCGGGTCCCCGTCCCCGGGCACCCGTTCACGATCCTGCAGGTGGACCGGACGGAGGATCTCGTCGGCAGCCTCTCGCCGCTCCAGAGCGTGCTGGGCCTCAGCGCCGCCGCCCTGGCGGTGCTCCTCGGGGCCGCGCTCGCGTTCGTGTTCAGCGGCCGGTCGCTCCTCCTCGCGGCCCGCCTCCAGGAGTCGCTGCGGAGCCGGAGCGAGCTCGAGGAGCAGCACCGGGCGCTGCAGCGCGAGGTCGAGGCGCGGCAGCGGCTCGAGGAGCGGCTCCGCCACGCGCAGAAGCTCGAGGCCGTCGGCACGCTCGCGGGCGGCGTCGCCCACGACTTCAACAACCTGCTCTCGGTGATCAACGGCTACGCGGCGATGGCCCTCCGCGAGCTCCCCGAGGGCCACGCGGCCCGCGAGGATCTCCGGGAGATCCTCGCCGCCGGCGGGCGCGCGGCCACCCTGACGCGCCAGCTCCTGGCCTTCGGCCGCCGGCAGGTGCTGCGGCCGGAGGTGCTGGACCTCGTCGAGGTCGTGGGCGGGATCGAGAAGATGCTCCGCCGGCTCATCCCCGAGAACATCGAGCTCGTGACGACGCGGCCCCCGGGCCTGCGGCGGGTGCGGCTCGATCCCGGCCAGCTCGAGCAGACGCTCGTGAACCTCGTGGTGAACGCGCGGGACGCGATGCCCCGCGGCGGGCGGATCGAGATCACGGCCGCGGACGTGGACCTCGCCGTCGGCGACCCGCGGCTGGGCCCCGACGCGGTCCCCGGCCCCTACGTGCAGCTCACGGTGAAGGACGGCGGCGAGGGGATGGACGCGGAGACGCGGGCCCGTTGCTTCGAGCCGTTCTTCACGACCAAGGCGCCCGGGCAGGGCACCGGGCTCGGCCTCTCGACCGTCTACGGCATGGTGAGCCAGAGCCGCGGCTTCGTCCGGGTGGAGAGCGAGCCCGGCGCCGGCGCCACCTTCGAGCTCTACTTCCCGGCCGTGGACGACGCGCCCGCGGTGAAGGCGGAGCCGGCGGCGCCGGTGCGGGAAGGCCCCGCCCGCCCGGGCGAGACGGTGCTGGTGGTCGAGGACGAGCTCCAGCTCCGCGAGCTCCTCTGCACCCGGCTCGCGGCGCTGGGCTACGAGGTCCTCTCGGCGAGGGACGGCGCCGAGGCGCTGGAGGTCGCCGAACGGCACGCGGGGCGGATCGACGTCCTGCTCTCGGACGTGGTCATGCCGCGCCTCTCCGGGCCGGAGCTCGCCCGCAGCTTCAAGGCGCGGTTCCCGGGCGCGCCGGTGGTCTTCATGACCGGCTACGCCGGCGAGGTGGTGGCCCACCACGGCGCCCTCGACGACGGGGACGTCGTCGTCGAGAAGCCCGGCGGGATCGACTCCGTGGGGGCCGTCCTCCGCGCCATGCTCGACGGACGCCCGGGCGAGGCTCCTCGTTGAGCGGTATCCTCCGCCGGCCATGTCCGATCTCGCCATCCGTTGCCGCGGGCTCGTGAAGCGCTACCCGCCCGACGTGCGCGCGGTGGACGGCCTCGACCTCGAGGTCGCCCGCGGCGAGTGCTTCGGCCTGCTCGGGCCGAACGGCGCCGGCAAGACCACGACCATCGAGCTCCTCGAGGGGCTGCTCCCCGCGACGGCCGGCACGATCGAGCTCCTCGGCCGGCGGTGGACGGACGAGCCGCGCGCGCTGCGCGCCCGCCTCGGGATCACCCTGCAGGAGACCCGCCTGCCGGAGCGGCTCACGGTCGAGGAGATCCTGCGCCTCTTCCGCTCGTTCTACCCCCGCGGCCGCACGGTCGCCGAGGTGCTCGCGCTCGTCGGCCTGGAGGAGAAGCGGACGGCGCGGTTCGAGCGCCTCTCCGGCGGCCAGAGGCAGCGGCTCGCGGTGGCCTGCGCGCTCGTCTCCGAGCCGGAGCTGCTCTTCCTCGACGAACCCACCACGGGCCTCGACCCGCAGTCGCGGCGGCACCTCTGGGACGTCGTCGGCGAGATGCGGCGGCGCGGCCACACCGTCCTCCTGACGACGCACTACATGGACGAGGCCGAGCGGCTCTGCGACCGCGTGGCGATCGTGGATCGCGGCAGGGTGATCGCGCTCGGCACGCCGCGCGAGCTGGTGGCGCGCGTCGCGGGGACGGAGGTGGTCGAGTTCGAGACCGCGGCCGACGCGGTCGAGGAGGCGGCGCTGTGCGCGCTGCCCGGGGTCGCGGCGGCGGCGCGCGACGGGGCGGGCTGGCGGCTCACCGTGGCGGAGGTGCACGTCGCGGTCCCGGCGCTGCTCGGCCACCTCCAGGCGCGCGGGATCCCCCTCACCGCGCTCGCCACGCACCGCGCCTCGCTCGAGGACGTGTTCGTCACCCTCACCGGCCGGAGGCTCCGTGACTGATCCCGCTCCGCGCGCCGGCGTGCGCCTCGGGCCCGCCGAGCGCTCCCCGATGGTGCAGCTCGCGCTGGCGCGCCTGCGGGGCTTCTACCGGGAGCCCGAGGCCGTCTTCTGGACGTTCGGCTTCCCCATCCTCCTCACCATCGCGCTCGGGGTGGCGTTCCGGGCGAAGCCGCCGGATCCGGTGCGCGCGGCCGTGGTCGCGGCGCCGGGGGCCGAGGCGGCGCGGGCGGCGCTCGCGGCGGGCGAGGGGGTGGACGTCCGGGTGCTCGGCGCGGAGGAGGCGCGGCGGGCGCTCCGCGTGGGCCAGGTCGCGATCGTGATCGAGCCGGGCCCGACGCCGTCCTACCGGTTCGATCCCACGAACCCCGACAGCCGCCTCGCCCGCTCGACGGTGGACGGCCTCCTCCAGGCGGCGGCGGGCAGGCGCGACGCGTTCACGGCGCGGCTCGAGCGCTCGTCGGAGCCGGGCGCGCGCTACGTCGACTTCCTCGTCCCCGGGCTGCTCGGCATGAACGTCATGTCCTCCGGGCTGTGGGGGGTCGGTTGGGTCATCGTCGAGGACCGCCAGAAGAAGCTCCTGAAGCGGATGGTGGCGACCCCCATGCGGCGGGGCGAGTACCTGCTCGCCTTCCTCGTCCTGCGCATGCTCTTCCTCCTGGTCGAGGTCCCGATCCTCGTCGGGTTCGCGATGCTCTTCTTCGGCACGCCGCTCCGCGGGAGCGTGCTCGCCCTCGCGGCGCTGCTCGGGCTCGGCGCGCTCGCGTTCGCCGGGCTGGGGCTCCTCGTCGGCTCGCGCGCGCGCAACAGCCAGACCGTGGCCGGGCTCATCAACGTCGTGATGATCCCGATGTTCGTCTTCTCGGGCGTCTTCTTCTCGGCGAGGAACTTCCCCGCCGCGGTCCAGCCGTTCATCCGGGCGCTCCCGCTCACCGCGCTCAACGACGGCCTGCGGGCGATCATGAACGAGGGCGCGCCGCTCGCCGCGCTCGGGCCGCAGCTGCTCGTGCTCGCGGTCGTCGCGGCGGGCGCGTTCGCGCTGGCGCTGCGCTGGTTCCGGTGGAGCTGAGGGGAGGTCGGGCACGGGGGCCTCGAGGCCCCTCGGGCGCGCGGAAATGGCGCTCGGCCGCTGCCCCGCCGTTCGCGCATCGTGAACGGGCGCTGCGGCGCCCCAGCGCGATGCGCACGCTTCCCTCGTACCCAGGGAGGCGCCCGCGAGCAGGGGGCTCCGCGCCGGCCGCCGCGGGTGGAGGGGGGAGTCATGGCTTCGAGATGGTTCTGGGGACTCGGTCTCGCGCTTGCGCTCGCGTTCGCGCCGGCCGCGGGCGCGCAGGAAGCGCAGACGCAGGAGGAGCCGCAGCAGCAACCTTCGGCCGAGGCGGCGAGCACGCAGGCCGCGGCGACGAGCCCGGCCTTCGAGCAAGCGTGCGTCGATCTCCTGCAGGGCCGGGTGCCGTCCGGCGGCCCGGACGCGATCGACGCGCTCAGGCGGGCGTGCGAGGGGCTCATGAGCGCGCGATCGTCGGAGCAGCGCGAGGCCGCGGAGCGGGCGCAGGTGCGGCAGGCGCTCGCGGCCTCCGGCGCGCAGCAGGGCGAGGGCGCTCCCCCGGCGCAGACCGGGACGGGCGCGGGCGCCGCGGAGCAGGGGCAGACCTCCGAGGCGGCACAGGGGATCGGGGCGGCGTTCGCGCAGGCCGGGCGGGAGCTGAGGCAGGGCGGTGGGACGCGGGTCCTGGGACGGAAGTCCGGCGGCGACCCGGTCCGGTTCTCGCTCGTCACGAACCCGGTGGGCTGGTTCACGGGCCTCGGGATCAACGTCGAGGGGTTCGGCTCGCTCCTCCCCAAGGTCTCGTGGGTGGGAGGCCTGCGGTACTCGAAGACGGACGCCAACAACGGCTCGGTCAACACCTTCGGGGCCGAGGGCGGCGCGGACTACTTCCTGTACGGCCGCAACAACGAGGGGCTGCGGATCGGTCCCCGGCTCGAGCTGGCGGTCGGGCGCGAGACGTTCCAGCAGACCACCACGTTCGCCTTCCTCGGGCTCTCCGGCGAGGTCGGCTACAACTTCATCGCGACCAACGGGATCACCGGCGCGGTGTCCGCGGGCGTCGGCGGGCGGATCGCCGGAGACGATCGCGACGACGACTTCGCGAGCTTCACCGGCGGCGAGTTCGGGCCGTACGCGAAGCTGGGCCTCGGCTTCAGCTGGTGATCCACGGTGGGTGACGCACCGGGTCGAACCCTTCGGGGTGCCCGTTCCTGCGGCATCGAGGTAGAGCGGCGGGCCGCTTTCTGGTTAAAGCTCCGGCACCCATGACGCCGGAGCAGCGGCTCGCCGCCGTCCGAAGCCAGCTCGAGAAGCGACCCGACGATCCGTTCGTCCGGTACGCGCTCGCCATGGCCCACCGCGCGGCGGGCGATCTCGCCGCCGCGGTGGCCGAGTTCCGCGCGCTCGCGCGCCGGAGCCCCGACTACGTCCCGACCTATCTCATGCTCGGGCAGGTGCTCGAGGCGGGCGGCGACGGCGCGGGTGCGCTCGACGCCTACGAGGCCGGGCGCGCCGCCGCGGTGCGCCGCGGCGACGGGCACGCGGAGCGGGAGCTGGCGGCCGCGGCCGAGGAGCTGCGCGCGCGGGGCATCCGGGGATCCACGGCATGAACGAGACGAAGGCGGACGGTGAAGGGCAGGGCGGGGAGCTCCGGCTGGGCGGGCTCCTCCGCGGCAAGCGTGCGCTCGTCACCGGCGTGGCGAACGAGATGTCGATCGCCTGGGCGATCGCGCGGGCGTTCCACGCCGAGGGCGCGGAGCTCGTGTTCACCTACCCCGGCGAGGCGATCGAGAAGCGGATGCGCCCGGTCGTGCAGACGCTCGGCCCGCGGGCGATCCTCGAGTGCGACGTGGGCAAGGACCAGGACATCGACCGGACCGTGCGCGCGGTCGGCGAGATCTGGGACCGGCTCGACATCCTCGTCCACTCCATCGGCTTCGCGCCGCGCGGCGCGCTCGAGGGCCGCTTCACCGAGGTGACCACCCGCGACGCCTGGAACGTCGCGCTGGAGGTCTCGGCGTACTCGCTCGTCGGCCTCACGCGGGCGTTCTGGCCGATGATGCGCCCCGGGTCGAGCGTGCTCTCGCTCACGTACTTCGGCGCCGAGAAGGTGGTCCGCAACTACAACGTGATGGGCGTCGCGAAGGCGGCGCTCGAGTGCGCGACCCGCTACCTCGCCGACGACCTCGGCCAGGACGGGATCCGCGTCAACACGATCAGCGCGGGCCCGATCAAGACGCTCGCCGCGGCCGGCATCAAGGGCATGCGGGCGATGCTCTCCGAGAACGCCGCCCGCACGCCGCTCCGGCGCAACATCGAGCAGGAGGACGTCGCGCGCGCGGCGCTCTACCTGTGCTCGGATCTGGCGCGGAACGTCACGGGCGAGGTGCTGCACGTGGACGCAGGGCAGAACATCCTCGGCGTCGTGAGCATGGGCGGCTGAGCAAGCCGCAGGCGGCGCGCTACGCCCGCGCCCGCGCGCCGACGAACGGGTTCTCCCGCCGCTCCTCGCCGATGGTCGTGTCCGGCCCATGGCCGCAGTGCACGACCGTGTCGTCCCCGAGGGGGAAGAGCACCTCGCGGATGGAGCGCACGATCGCGCGCGGATCCCCGCCCGGCAGGTCGGTCCGGCCGATCGAGCCGGCGAAGAGCGTGTCCGCGGAGAAGAGGTGGCCGTCCGCGGCGAAGTGGATCGCGCAGGAGCCCGGGGTGTGGCCCGGGACATGGAGGACCGTCGCCTCGTGATCGCCGACGCGGAACCGCTCGCCGTGCGCGTGGTGGTGCGCGACGGATGGGACGTCCGCCACCGGCGGGAGCCCGAACAGCGCCAGCTGATCCGGGAGCGCGTCGAGGAGCGGTCGATCCGCGGCGTGGATCTGGATCGGCGCGCCCGTGGCCGCGGCGGCCGCGGCGGCCCTCGAGACGTGGTCGAGGTGCCCGTGGGTGAGGACGATGCGGGTGACCCGGTAGCCCTCCGGCTTCGCGAGCGCCAGCACGCGGGGGATCTCGTCGCCTGGATCGAGGAGCGCCGCCTCGCCGGTGCGATCGCACGCGACGAGCCAGGCGTTCATGGCGAACGGGCCGACGGCGGCGTGGCGGACGACGAGCATCCTGGCGACTCCAGCCGCCCTGAGCCCTTCGACAGGCTCAGGGTGAACGGAGCCGAAGGGCGGGAGCGGCGGGCGGGTGCTAGGGGGTGAAGGAGCTGCCGCAGCCGCAGGTGCTCTTCGCGTTCGGGTTCTCGAACTTGAACCCGGCGCCCTGGAGGCCGACCACGTAGTCGATGGTGACGCCCTGCAGGTACATGTGGCTCATCGGATCGACGTAGAGCTTCACGCCGTCCTGCTCGAGCGTGAAGTCGTCGGCCCGCGGCTCCTTCTCGAAGTCCATCGAGTACTGGAAGCCGGAGCAGCCGCCGCCGACGACCCCGACGCGGATCCCGTGCCCCTCGAGCCCCTCGCGGACGATGGCGTCCTTCACCATCTCCACCGCCTTGGCGGTGAGGACGATCGGGTTCGCAGGCGCCACCTCGGGGGCCGTGCGTGCGACGGGGGCGGTGACGGTCGTGGCATCCATGCGCGGTACTCTCCAGGCGGGCCGGGTGTGGCCCATTCGGTCCACGCCGAATCTAACAGCCGGCCCCCGGGGCTTCAACGCAGGTTGCGCCCTCGAGACGACCGGGGGGGAAGGGCGGGGGCCTCGGCCAGCCGGCGCGACGGGCGCCGTCACCCGCGCCCGGCGAGGTGCCGTCCCCCGTCCACCGGGAGCACCGCGCCCGTGACGAACGGCGCGTCCGAGAGGTAGAGGACCGCGGCGGCGACGTCCTCCGGGGTCCCGGCGCGGCCGAGCGGGATCCGCCGCTCGAGCTCCCGGCGGCGCGCGGCCGGGACGTGCTCCGGCCAGAGGACCGTGCCCGGGGCGACGGCGTTGACGCGCACCGCCGGCGCGAGCTCGAGCGCGAGGCACTCGGTCAGGCGGACGAGCGCCGCCTTGGAGGCGCAGTAGGCGGCGTACTCCTTCCACGGCACGAGCCCGCCGCCCACGTCGGCGATGTTCACCACGGCGCCGCGCGAGCGGGCGAGGAGCGGCGCGAGCGCCCGGGTGAGCAGGAGCGGGCCGCGCGCGTTGAGGTGGAGCTGCGCGTCGAAGGCGGCGGCGTCGGTGTCGGCGAGCGGGAGCCGCTCGAAGCCGGCCGCGCTGTTCACCAGCAGATCGAGCCGCTCGAAGGCCTCCCGGAAGGCCGCCGCGAGCCGCGCCGGGCCGTCCGGGGTCGCGAGGTCCCCGGCGAGCGTCGCCGCGAAGCCGCGCGGCCGGTGGGTGCGGTAGTGCGCGGCCACGGTCCAGCCCTCGCGCGCGAGCGCCCGCGCGATCGCCTCGCCCACGCGGACGCCGGCGCCCGTGACGAGGGCGATCCTCCGCGCTCGCGTCCGGGCGGGAGGCGGACGCGACGAGGCCGCTCGTGCCGAGCCGGCGGAGGAGGCGGGCGCTGCCCGCCGACCGGGCGAGGGCGAAGCCCGAGCAGTTCCCGCCGCACGGGCGGCCGTTCCTCGGCGGGCCATCCTTCACCGCTCCTTCTTCGGATCCCACCCGACCTCGGGCCGTCCCGCGCGGTGGTTCGCGATGCGCGCAGCGACGAACAGGAAGTCGGAGAGGCGGTTCAGGTACGCGAGCACCTCGGGGGCGACCTCCTCCGGCCCGGCCGCCGCGAGGCCGACCACGCGCCGCTCGGCGCGGCGGCAGGTGCACCGGGCGAGGTGGAGGGTGGCGGCCGTCCGGGTGCCGCCCGGGAGCACGAACTGGCGGAGGGGCGGGAGCTCCGTCTCCCACGCGTCGATGGCCGCCTCGAGCCGCGCCGTCCAGCGCGGCTCGACCGCCGGGATGGCCGCGCGCGCCTTCGCGGTCCGCGGCGTGGCGAGATCGGCGCCGACGCAGAACAGCTCGTCCTGCACGCGCGCGAGGTGCGCCTCGAGCTCCGGGTCCTCGACGCCCGCGCGGACGAGGCCGAGCGCGGCGTTGAGCTCGTCCACCTCGCCGTAGGCGTCGACGCGCGCGTCGCTCTTCTGGACGCGCGGCCCCCCGAAGAGGCCCGTTTCCCCGCGATCGCCCGTCTTCGTGTAGATCTTCACGCCGCCGTTGCCTACCACGCGCGAGGCGCCGAATGAAGCCGCTCTTCGAGCCCGAGGAAGCCCTGGACGTCGGCCGCGACGCGGCCGAGCGCGCGTGGGCCGAGGGCATGACCGTGCTGCGCCCCGACGGGAGCGTGGTGCCGATCCCCCTCCTCGCCGAGCCCGAGGTCCTCTCCCGCGGCTTCCTCGCGGAGGCCGCCGCCGAGGCGGAGCGGATCCTCTCGGGCGCGGTGAAGCTCGCCCGCGCGCTCCTCACCGCCGGCGACGCGCGCGACCGGGCCGCCCTGGTCGAGCCGTTCTCCGGCCTCGAGGCCGAGGCGATGCGGAGGCTCTTCGACGCGCCGCTGCCGGTGCTCGTCGCGCGGGTGGACTACCTGATCCCGGAGCGAGCGGGGGGCATGGGGGAGCCGAGCTTCACCCGGCCCCACCAGCACGATGGAGCCACCCCGCGCGCCCTCGAGCTCAACGCGACCATCCCCGCCATGCCCGCCTACGCGGACGTGGCCGCGTTCTCGTGGATCCGCGCCGCGGCGCGCGCGCGCGGCAGGTCGCCCCGCGAGGAGAACGCGCTCGTCGCCGCCTGCGGCAGCCACATGGAGCGGCTGCGCGAGGCGCTCGTCGCGCACTACCGGGCGCGCGGCGGGACCGCGACGCGGCCCTCCATCGCGATCGTGGCCCGCCCGGGCGACGCGCAGCTCGGCGAGCTCCGCCGGCTCGCGGCGCACTTCGAGCAGATGGGCCACGCGACCGGCACCCTGACCCCCGACGCGTGCGTGCCGGAGCGGTGGGACATCCTCTACCGGCACGTCTGGGCGCACCGGGTGGATCCGGCGACGCCGTTCGCGCGGGCGCTCCTCCAGCCGGACCGGTTCGTGCTCCTCAACCCGGTGAACGGCCTGCTCGAGGCGAAGGCGCTGTTCGCGCGCCTCTCCGAGTGCACGGAGGACGCCGCGCTCGCGGCGCGGGCCGGCCTCGACGACGCCGAGCGCGCCGCCGCCGGACGGCTCCCCTGGACGCGCCGGCTCGGGCCCGCGCTCGTCGGGGAGGTGATCGCCGGGCGGGAGCGGTTCGTCGTGAAGCGGAGCTGGGACTACGGCGGCAAGAGCGTGCACCTCGGCGCGGAGCTCGGGCAGGACGAGTGGGCGCGCGTCGTGGAGGAGGCCGCGCGCGACGAGAAGGGCGGCGGGTTCGTGGTGCAGGAGCGGATCTTCGCGGCGCGCCGTCCGGCGACGCGGATCGCGCCCGAGGGCGCGAGCCGCGGGGAGCTGTACCGGGATCTCTCGACCTACTGCGGCCTCGGCCCGTCGCGCCCGAGCGGCTCGGTGGTGCGGGCGGCGGCTTCTCCCGTCGTGAACATCCTCGGCGGCGGCGGCCTCGCGCCGGTGGTGCCGGAGGACGTGTACGAGGCGTTGAGGTAGGGGAGGAAGCGCGGTGCCGGTGCCGCCGTGGATCCCGCCCCCGTGACTCGATTGCCAGTTTGTCCTCCCCGCGCCACGCCGGTCGCGTCTCGTTGCCTGCCTGTCAGCTCACGGTGGTCGTGACCGACGCCCTCGCGCGCACCTCCTCGTGATCACTGGAGTGCGCTGTGGTCGGAGGCGCGGCCCATCGCTTGCAGCCTCGACGCGCAGGAGGTCTCATCATGCGCGCACTCGCAGCGCTGCTGCTCGTGTTGGCTCCCGTCGCCGTCCTCGCCGAGGACGACTCCTCGCCGCCGCGCTGGTCCGTGGGGGCCGGCGTCTCCACCACCTACATCTACCTTCTCGGTTCCGGCAGCCCTGGCCTCGTCGGCGTCGGCTCGAGCCCGTCCGGCTACGCCTCGCTGGAGCGGAGGCTCACCGACGCGAGCTGGCTGGTCCTCGGGCTGGACGGAACGATCAGCGACCGGGAGCAGGACGCCCCCGGCGGCGGGGAGAAGTCCCGGCAAGAGCTCCGGCAGCTCGCGCTCGACCTGGGCGTGCGCCGCGTCGTCACTCGCCCCGGGGCCGTGGTGGACTTCTCCCTGCTCGCCATGGTCATGGGCGGGTACTACGAGCAGCTCCGCACCTCGACGCTCGCGGATCAGGAGGACTCCGCCTGGTACCTCGGCGCAAACGTGGGCTTCGCGGTGGACCGGGAGCTCACCGAAGGCTTGAGCGTTCGGATCGCGACGCCGGTCGCCGGCGTCACGTGGCAGCGGATCCGGACGAAGACCTCGGGCGAGACCTTGAACGGTCGCGAGCTCACCGCGGGCGTCTTCCTCGCGCCGCGGCTCGAGCTCAGGCTGGCGTTCTGACGGACGGCGGGTCGTGCGGAGGCGGCGCCCGGTCTGGGCCGCCGGATCCCTGCCCCGGAGCGCAACACGGGGCGCTCCGGGGCGGGGATCGCTTCACCCGCGCGCGAAGTCCACGATCTTCGGGATCCCTGCCAGCACCTCGACCGGCCGATCCGAGTGATCGCGATCGAGGTGGACCACCATCGCCTCGGGCCAGGCCTCGGCGTAGCCGTTCACGTGCGCCGGCTCGTTGTCGAACGCGAGCACGACCGGGCCGAGGCGGTTCACGTGGGCGATGGCCTCGAGCTTCCAGGCGTCGTCGTGCAGCTCGGACCGGGGCTTCATGAAGAGGCGGACGCGCCCGCCGTCGGGCGGCGGGAAGCCGTGGACGCGGAACGTCTCCCGCGTGCCGGCCTCCATCCCCTGCCCGCGGCCGGTGACGTACGCGACGGTGGCGCCCGCGCGGAGCACCTCGCGCACGAAGTCCGGGGCGCCGGGGACCGGGACGTCGAGCCGGCAGTACGCGCTCGTGAAGAACCACTCGCGCCAGAACGCGCGCGCCGGGCCGGCGTGGCGCTCGATCTCGGCCGGCGGGAGCCCGAGCGCCTGGAGCGCCTCGGTGAGCGACCAGCCCTTCCAGTGCTCCGGCCGCGCGTCCAGCAGCTCGGGCACGCCGGCGGCCCTGCCGTAGTCCTGGAGGATGCGCGCCTGCCGTGGGCGGTTGTCCACGAGCGTGGAGTCGAGGTCGAACACGGCGACCCCGCGCGGCGCCGCCTGCCGGGCGCGGTCGAGGGCGGCGGAGAGGACGTCTGCCTGCTGCCCGGGGCGGAGGCGGTCGGGGTCGGTCACCCAGCGTGTCTAGGCAGGAACCGCCCACCCCCGATAGGCTCCGGATGTGGGCGCCCGCGCCCGGCGGCTCCGCTGCCTGGGTCCGGTCGCCGCATTTCTCGCCTTCGCCGGTTCCGGGCTATCTTCGGGGGAGTGGCCGAGCGCGCGAAGATCCTGGTGGTGGACGACTCGCGGACGCAGCTGGACTGGCTGGTCCAGGTGCTCGAGCGCGAGGGGTACGAGGTGCGGACCGCCGGCGACGGCAAGGACGCCATCCGGAAGGTCCTGTCCGAGCCGCCCGATCTCGTGCTCCTCGACATGATCCTCCCGGACATGGACGGCCTCGAGGTGCTCCGCATCGTGAAGGCGCGCCCGGAGGATCAGTTCATCCCGGTCATCATCCTCTCGGTCAAGTCGGACCTCGACTCCAAGGTGACCGGCCTGCGCATCGGCGCGGACGACTTCCTCGCGAAGCCCTTCGCGGAGGCGGAGATCCTGGCCCGCTGCGCGGCGATGCTCCGCATCAAGAACCTGCAGGACCAGCTCCGGCGCACGCAGCAGAAGCTGGCGGAGCAGGCGATCACCGACGAGCTCACCGGCCTCAAGAACCGGCGCGCCTTCGACGAGCGGATCCAGGAGGAGTTCCGCCGCGCGCAGCGGTACTCGGACCCCGTGTCGCTCATCATGCTCGACCTCGATCACTTCAAGCAGGTGAACGACCGGTTCGGCCACCCGTTCGGCGACGTCGTCCTCGCCGGCGCCGCCCACCAGATCCGCACCTCGACCCGCGACCCGGACATCTGCGCCCGGTACGGCGGCGAGGAGTTCGCGGTCATCCTCCCGAAGACGCACCTGCAGGGCGCGCTGTCGGTGGGGGAGCGGGTGTGGAAGGGGCTCGGGACGAAGGAGCACCGCCTCCCCGACGGAGGCGTCGTGCACGTCACCGCGTCGCTCGGCATCGCCGTCTACCCGTCGAAGGACATCACCTCGCCCGAGCTGCTCCTCCGGTTCGCCGACGAGGCGCTGTACCAGGCGAAGCGCGCCGGCCGGAACACGATCTGCCTCTACCAGGCGCAGGCGTACCGCTACGACGCGAAGAGCTGATCCCGGCCCGCTCGCGCCTCCTTCCTACGCCTCCCTCCCCACCTCACCCCCGCCCGACCTACCGCGGCCCCGGCCGAAAGCGCTCATGGGCCGCACCCGGGGTGGTGCTTCCGGGCTGGGTCATGGGGCTATCATGACCCCGAGACGGCTCGGACCCGGCCCCTGGTAGATACAACCCCCTGGAATCAGGGCACCCTGGGTCCATCCGGACTGGATCGGACCATGCACCAAGGAGGGCCGCCTGTGGAACTCAAGGTTGCCCAATACGTGGGAGAAGCGACGCGGCCCGACCCGATCGTCGAATCCACGCTGCTGATCGTGGACGACGACGAGCACGTGCGCCGTGCGCTGCGGCGTGTGCTCCGCAGGGCCCGCTGCCGGGTGCTCGACGCCCCGGAGGCGCAGACCGCGCTGGACATCCTCTCCCGCGAGACGGTGCAGGTGGTCGTCTCCGACTACCGCATGCCAGGGATGTCGGGGGTGGAGTTCCTCCGCGCGGTGAAGGAGCGCTGGCCGAGGATCCAGCGCGTCCTCCTCACCGGGCAGGCCGACTCGACGGCGATCGAGGAGGCGGTCAACCAGTCGGAGATCTTCCGGTTCATCTGGAAGCCCTGGGACGACGGCCACCTCCTCATCACGATCCAGAGCGCGATCGACCAGTTCTGGATCGTCGAGGACAACATCCGGCTCCAGCAGCTCCTCGAGCAGCGGAACTCGCAGCTCGAGCGGCTGAACCGGGACCTCGACGGGCAGCTCTCCGCCCGCTCCGCCGCGCTCGTCCGCGCCGCCCAGGAGTGGCGCGCCTGCTTCGACGCGCTGGGCGACCCGCTCGCCATCCTGAAGGACGGCGGGTGCGAGGTGGTCCGCGCCAACACCGCGTTCGCGCGCGCGGCGGGCGTGGTGCCGAGCGCGCTCGCCGGGCTCCGCTGCACGGAGCACGCGTTCGGCGTGCTCCCCTGCCCCTCGCAGTGCGCGATGCCGTCCGGCTCGTCCACCGAGCGCGAGATCTCGTTCGGCGACCGCATCTGGCTCCTCCGCTCGTTCCCCTTCGACCCGGGCGGCGGGCAGGTGGTGACGTTCAAGGACGTCACCGACGAGCGCGAGGTCACGCGCCGGCTCTTCCACGCAGAGAAGATGTCCGCCGTCGGCCAGCTCGCGGGCGGCGTGGCGCACGAGATCAACAACCCGCTCGGCGGCATCCTCGCCTTCGCGCAGCTCATGAGCCGCGAGGAGCGCAGCGCCGAGGACATGGAGAACCTGCGCCTCATCCAGGACGCGGCCAACCGCGCCAAGCGGATCGTCGAGTCCCTCCTCCGGTTCTCGCGCCGCCCGCGCGAGGAGGAGAAGGGGCCGGTGCCCCTCCCGCAGGTCGTGGAGGACGCGCTCTTCCTGCTCTCCTCGCAGCTCAAGGAGGGGCGGACCGAGGTGATCCGGCGCTGCGAGCCGGCGGTCGCGCTCGGGAACGCGAACCAGCTCCAGCAGATCGTGGTCAACCTGCTCGTGAACGCCCTCCAGGCGATGAACGGCGAGGGTACGGTCACGATCTCCACCGGCGACGCGGGGCCCGGGCGCGTCCAGCTCTCGGTCGCCGACACCGGGCCGGGCGTCCGGCCGGAGATCGCCAAGCGGATCTTCGAGCCGTTCTTCACCACCAAGCCGGAGGGGCAGGGGACCGGGCTGGGCCTGTCCATCTGCTACCAGATCGCCGAGGAGCACGGCGGGTCCATCCGCGTGGACACCGGCGCCGAGCGCGGCGCGATCTTCGTCCTCGAACTCCCCGCGGCGTCGCCGCGGGCTTGACGTCGCCGTACGCAGCTGAAGGAGGAACCACATGGCCGACGGGAACGAGACCAAGCCGATCCGCGTGCTGGTCGTGGACGACGAGCCGACGCTCCTCCGAGCGCTCGAGTCGCTGCTGCGGAAGAAGGGCTACGAGGTCACCGGGCTCGACTCGCCCATCGTGGCCACCCAGAAGCTCGCGCAGGAGGACTACGACGTCGCCCTCCTCGACATCAAGATGCCGCAGCTCTCGGGCCTCGAGCTCCTCTCGGCCGTGAAGCACCGCCGGCCGGAGGTCGAGGTCATCATGATGACCGGCCACGCGACGGTGGAGACCGCGCTCGCCGCCGTCCGCGCCGGCGCCTACGACTACCTCACGAAGCCGTTCGACGACGTGGAGCTCGTCGCGCGCGCGGTGGCCAAGGCCGCCGAGCGCAAGATGCTGTTCGATCGCAACCGGCAGCTCGAGACCGCGCTGCGCGAGCGCGAGGGCACGCAGGGCGAGGGGCTGGTCGGCACCTCCGCGCCGATGCGCGAGGTGACGAGGATGATCGAGGCGGTCGCGTACAGCGCCGCCACCGTGCTCGTGACCGGCGAGAGCGGCACCGGCAAGGAGCTCGTCGCCCGCGCGCTCCACGCGCGGAGCCCGCGGAAGAGCCAGCCCTTCGTCGCGCTCAACTGCGGCGCGCTCACCGAGACCCTGCTCGAGTCCGAGCTCTTCGGCCACGTGAAGGGCGCGTTCACGGGGGCGCAGCGCGATCAGAAGGGGCTCTTCGACGCCGCCGACGGCGGGACGATCTTCCTCGACGAGATCGGCGACATCCCGCTCGCCACGCAGGTGCGCCTGCTCCGCGTGCTCCAGGAGGGCGAGATCAAGCGGGTCGGCTCCGCCGACTCGGTGCGGGTGGACGTCCGGATCATCGCCGCGACCCACCGCGATCTGCCGAAGCTGGTGAAGGCCGGCAAGTTCCGCGAGGACCTGTTCTACCGGTTGAACGTCATCAACATCCCGCTCCCGTCGCTGCGCGAGCGCGTCGAGGACATCCCCCTGCTCGCCCACCACTTCGTGCGCCGCTACGCCGAGCGGCTGGGCAAGAAGGTCCGGGCGCTCTCGCCCGAGGGCATCGAGCTCCTCTGCGGCTACCGGTGGCCGGGCAACGTGCGCGAGCTCGAGAACGCCGTGGAGCGCGCGGTGGTGCTGTGCCGGGGCGACGTCATCACCCCCGCCGACCTGCCGCCTGCCGTCACGGGCCGGACGGCGCCGCTCGTCCGCGAGGCGCCGGTGAACGGCGACGAGTCCGCGTGGCTCACGCTCTCGTACGCCGCCGCGAAGGAGCAGGCGCTGCGCCGGTTCGAGAAGAGCTACGTCGAGGCGCTCATGCGCGCCTGCGACAACAACATCTCGGCCGCGGCCCGCAAGGCGGGGATGGATCGCTCCAACTTCAAGCGCGTGCTGCGCAAGTACCGGACGGACGTCGAGCCGGACTCCGCGGACGAGGGCGGGACGCCGAACGGCGAGATGGCCGCGATGTGAGGCTTGAGGCGGGGGCCGCGGCCCCCGCCATCTCGCACGCCGGGGCGCAGCCCCCGTCGGATCAGAACCTGAACCCCAGCGCGACGCTCGCGGAGAGCTGGATCTCCGGGCCGGGGAAGCCGAACTCCACGTCCTCGGCGAGGTCCGCCTCCTCGCGCAGGCCCTCCTCGCCGTCGGGGAAGACCATGAGCCCGGCGTTCACGACGAGGTCCATCGAGCGCTTGACGTGGAACTGGCCGAACGCGCCGGCGCCGACGCCGCTCCCCAGCACCGAGTTGTACCGGTAGCCGCCCTGCAGCCCGAAGCCGCCCCACGACTTCGGCTGACTCACCATCACGTAGAGATCGGGCGCGACCTGGAGCGAGCCGTGGATGTCGAGGTCGACGTCCTCCTCACCCTCCTCGTCGGTGGTGGTCGTCGCGAGGATGATCGGCACCCACCCCGCCGTGGCGCGGAGCCCGAACCGCGGCGTCCCGAAGCTCACGCCTGCGCCGAAGGACGTGAACGGCCCGGCGGACAGCAGCAGGCTGAACGTGGGGCCGGTGCCGGCGGTCTCGCCGTCGGCGTGGGCGCGGGTCGGTGCCGCCGCGAGCAGCGCGAGGGCGGCGAGGATGGATGGACGGACGCGGCGACGCAGCATGGTTCCCCTCCAGGATGCGGGTGAGGGGCCCAGCCAACCACAGCGCGCCGCGCGCGTCACCGCGAAAGAGCAACCGCCCGTCGCACGCGCGGCCGAGGTCCTGCGGGCCCACCGCCGCGCCGCGCCCTGTGTCTCCTACAGGATGCCCTCGGGGATCCGCGGGTTCGCGTTCGCCTTCTCCGTCGTGAACCGGAGCAGGAGCCGCTCGGCCTGCACGGCCTCGACGGCGCGGGGGAACCAGTCGCCGCCGGTCGGGGAGCCCCAGCCCAGCAGGCGCACGTCCACGAGGGCGCCGCCCTCGGCGGCCACGAGCCGCAGGGGCTGGAACGAGTCCTTGTCCACGAACAGCATGGGCCGCGCCTCGCGCCCGCGGCCGCCGATGACGTAGGCCACCCGCCCGTCGAACCGGCCCAGGCTCTGCTCGCCGAGCGACACCCCGCGCCGCCCGAGCGCCGCGGCGTACGCGCCGGAGGCGTCGCCGGCGGTCGAGGTCCCGAGGAGCGTGCAGAGCGCGCGCAGCGTCGCGGCGGCGGCGGGATCGGTCTCGAGCCCGCCGCTCCCGGTCACCCTGCCGTCGCGCAGCGCGACGAACGGGCTCTCCGCGGGCGTCGCGCCGATCACCTCGAGCCGGCAGCGGCCCGGGACCTTGAGGAGGAAGCGCGCCGGCAGGGTCGCGATCCCGCCCACCGGCTGGCCGGCCCCGGCCCGGAGACGCTCGGCGAGCGCGCCCTCGGCCTGGAGCGTCCCGGTCACCTCGAGCGTGGCGATGGAGAGCTTCTCGCGCCGCTCGCCCAGCCGGCGGAGGACGGACGTCGTGGGGAGGAGGTAGGCGAGCGCGGGCAGGGCGATCGCGGCCAGGGCGGCGGCGGCGAGGAGGCGGAGTCTGCGGGACATGCGTCCCTCGATATCACGAGGCCGCGCCGCGCAGGAACTCGCGGAGCGGCCCGGCGAGCTCCGGCCGCTTGAGCGCGTACATGATGTTGGCCTTGAGGTACCCGAGCCGGTCGCCGGCGTCGTAGCGGTCTCCCTCGAACCGGTAGCCGAGCAGCCCCTCCTCGCGCGCCAGCACCGCGAGGCCGTCGGTGAGCTGGATCTCGCCGCCCACGCCGGTGGGGATCTGCTCGAGGATCTCGAAGATGCGCGGCGGGAGGACGTAGCGGCCGATCACGGCGAGGTTCGAGGGCGGGTCCTTCTTCGGCTTCTCGACCAGCCGCTCGATGCGCGTCGTGCGCGCGTCCACGCTCCGGCCGGCGGCGATGCCGTACATGCTCGCCTCGGCGGGCGGCACCTCCATGAGCGCGATGGTCCCGAGCCCGGTCCGCTCGTAGCAGTCGGCGAGCTGCTTCGCCGCCGGCACCGCGGCGTCGATGACGTCGTCCCCCAGCATCACCACGAACGGCTCGTCGCCGATCACGTCGCGCGCGCAGAGCACCGCGTGCCCGAGGCCGAGCGGCTCCTGCTGGCGCACGGTGATCACGTTCGCCATCTGGGCGATCGCCCGCATCTGCTGGCGCAGCTCCAGCTTGCCGGTGCGCTCGAGGTGGGCCTCGAGCTCCCCCGCGAGGTCGAAGTGATCGACGATCGACTCCTTGCCCCGCGCGCAGATGAGGACCACGTCGCGCACCCCGGCCGCCACCGCCTCCGCCACGATGTACTGGATCGTGGGGGTGTCCACGATGGGCAGGAGCTCCTTCGGGACGGCCTTGGTGGCGGGGAGGAACCGGGTGCCGAGCCCGGCGGCGGGGATGACGGCCTTGCGGACCTTGCGGGAGGAGGGCATGTGCCGCGAATCTAGCGCACCACCCCCGCGCCAGACATGGAAACGGCGGACGCCCGGGAGGGCCTCGGCGATCGGGGCGCCCGCAGCCGTGCGCTCGTGCGCCTCGCGCGGTGGGGCAGCGACCTTGCCGGGGGCGTCCCGGGACCGTATCCTCGCCGGGTGCACACGCGCCCACTCCGGCTGTCGGCAGCGCCGTTCCTCTCCCTGCTCCTCGCCGGGGCGGCCGCCGCCGAGACGCCCGCGCCGCTGACGATCCCGGATCTCACCGGCCCGCGCACCCTCGCGCTCGGGGCCGGCGTGGGCGTCGCGAGCGGGAGCGAGGCGCTGTTCTCGAACCCCGCGGCCCTCGCGGCGCGCAAGCGGTACGTGGTGGACACGTTCTACCTGACCGATCGGCGCCCCGACCTCGACGGGAGCGCCGCCCGCCAGGACTACCTCGGCGGCACGGCGGCGGACTCCGCGACCACGGCCGCCGCCGCGGGGTTCAGCTACGCGCGCGCCATGAAGGGGATCCAGAAGGGCACCTTGCTCCGGCTGGGGCTCGCCACGCAGCTCACGCGCGGCCTCTCCGTGGGCGTGCAGGGCAACTACTTCGACCTCCACGGCGCCGAGCGGGTGAAGCCGACGCTCAACCTCGACGCGGGCGTGTTCCTGCAGGTGTCGCCGAAGGTGTCGATCGGCGGGGCCGGCTACAACCTGCTCGACAACGAGCACCGCGGCGTCCTCCCGCGCGCGTGGGCGGCCGGCTTCGCGGTGGGCGCCGACACCTCGCTCCAGATCGTGGGCGAGTACCGGCTCGAGCTCGATCGCGCCCGGGCGGCCGACGGGAGCGCGAAGTCCACGAACCGCTACGCCATCGGCGCCGAGTACCTGTTCGCGAACGCCGTCCCCGTCCGCGCCGGCTTCGAGCGCGACGAGACCCTCGACACGAGCTGGTGGTCGGCCGGGGCGGGGTACGTCACCCAGCGGTTCGCCGTCGATCTCGGCTTCCGCCAGAGCACCACGGAGCCGACCGCGCGCACGTACGCGGTGGCGATCCGCGTGTTCGTGCCGCAGGAGTGAGCCGCGCTCCCGCCGGCGCCCCGCTCACAGCTCGGGCAGCACCACCGGCGCCCCGGTCTTCGCGTTCTCGCCGCGCCAGACCGGGAGCCCCCAGACCGCGCGCACGCGCTCGGCGGTGAGCACCGCCGCGGGGGACCCCTCGGCGACGACCCGGCCCTGGGACAGCACGACGAGCCGGTCGCACGCGGCGGCGGCGAGGTTCAGGTCGTGGAGCACGGCCAGGACGCAGAGCCCGCCGCGCGCCGCGGTCTGCGCCAGCCGCATCGCGGCCACCTGGTGGCCGAGGTCGAGGAAGGCGGTCGGCTCGTCGAAGAGGAGCACCCGCGGCTCCTGCGCGAGCGCGCGGGCGAAGAAGACGCGGCGCCGCTCGCCGCCCGAGAGCGCCTCCACGCGCCGGTCCGCGAGGCGCGAGAGGTCGCAGGCCTGGAGCGCGCCCTCGACGGCGCCGCGATCGAGGGGGCCGGGCAGCGAGAGGAGGCCCTGGTGCGGGGCGCGGCCCATCATGACGGCGTCACGGACGGTGAGCGCGCCGCCGACGCGCGGCTCCTGGGGGACGAAGGCGCACAGCCGCGCGACCTCGCGCCGGGGGGCGCGCGCCGGGTCGACCCCGGCGAGCCGGATCGTGCCGGCGCCGGGCGAGCGCAGCCCGGCGACGAGCCGGACCAGCGTGGACTTCCCCGCGCCGTTGGGCCCGAGCAGGCCCACGAACTCCCCGGGCCGGGCGACGAGCGAGGCCTCCTCGAGCGCGACGGTCCGGCCGTAGCGGAACGAGACGGCGCGGGCCTCGACGATGGGGTCGGCCGCCGCGCTCACGCGACGCCCCCCTCCACGCGGGCCCTGCGGCGCAGCAGCCAGAAGAAGAAGGGACCGCCGACGAAGGCGGTCACGGCGCCGACCGGCGGCTCGGTCCCGAGCGGCAGGAAGAGGACGCGCGCGAGCGCGTCGGCGAGCACGAGGAAGGCCGCCCCGAACAGCGCGGAGGCGGGGAGGAGCACGCGGTGATCCGGGCCGGTCGCCCGCCGCAGCAGGTGCGGGACGATGAGGCCCACGAAGCCGATCATGCCGGCGAGCGCGACCGCCGCGCCCGTCGCCGCGCTGGCGCCGAGGAAGACCCAGGCGCGCGTCCGGCCCACGTCCACGCCGAGCGACGCCGCCTCCTCGTCCGCGAGGGTGAGCAGGTTGAGCCGGCCGGTGAAGACGAACAGGAGCCCCAGCGCGGCGCCCACCCCGACCGCGCCGGCGCCGAGCCCCTCGGGCCCCTGGTACGAGATGGTGCCGAGGAGCCAGTACGTGAGGCGCGCGGCCTCCTCGGGCGGGACGAGGACGCGGAGCAGGGAGATGGCCCCCGAGGCGAAGGCGTTGAAGACGACGCCGAGGAGGAGGGCCGTCTCGGGCGAGGTGCGCCCCTGGCCGCGCGCCAGGCCGAACACGATCACGGCCGAGGCCGCCGCGCCGCCGATCGCGCCGAGCGCCACCGGGACGTCGTGCGCGAGGAGCGCCGCGCCCGGGCCGAGCGCCGCCGCCGCGGCGGTGGCGCCCAGGATCACCACGGTCCCGCCGAGCGCGGCGCCGCCCGCCACCCCGAGCACGTACGGCTCGGCGAGCACGTTGCGGAGCAGCGCCTGCAGGGCGACGCCCGCGCCCGCGAGCGCAGCGCCGACGAGGGCGGCGAGGAGGGCGCGGGGGAGGCGGAGCCGGAGCACGATGGTCGCGTCGGGCTCGACGCCGCGCAGCGCCTGCGGGAGCGAGACCTGCTGCGCGCCGATCGCGCAGGAGAGCGCGACCGCGAGGCCGACGGCGACGACCCCGAGCGCGACGGTCCAGGCGATGCGGCGGCGCAGGTCGCTCATGGCGCGGCCGCCTCCGGGTGGATCGCCTCGAAGAGCAGGGCGAGCGCACGCTCCAGGCGCGGCCCGGGGCGGAGCGCGGCGTCGCTCGCCAGGCGCCGCACCGCGCCGCGCCGCGCCGCGGGGATCGCGGAGAGCGCGCGGTCACCGCCCTTGCCGTGCTCGCGCACGGCCGCGTCGATGATCACGTCCGGATCCAGCGCGGCGGCCCGCTCGACGGGGAACACCGGCCACGCCACCGTGCCCTCGACGACGTTGCGCGCACCCAGGACGCGGAGCAGCTCGTCCGGGTAGCTCCCGGGCCCCGCCACCACGAGCGGCTCCCGGCCCACGATGAAGAGGACCCGCCGCGGCGGGAGCCCGGCGGAGCGCGCGCGGTACCGGGCGATCGTGGCCTCGAGCCGCGCCGCGAGCCGCGCGCCCTCCGGACGATCTCCCAGCGCGGCGCCGACGTCGCGGCACGCGGCGAGGACGTCGGCGACGCTGGTGATGGGCAGCGCCAGCACGGGGATCCCGAGCTCCGCGAGCCGCGCGACCGCGGGCATGGCGCCCGCGTCCGTGAACCAGAGGACGAGGTCAGGCCGGAGCGCCAGCACGGCCTCGGCGCTGGGGTCGAGGAACCCGCCGACGCGCGGGAGGCCCTTCACCTCGGGTGCGTCATCGAACCGGGTCACGCCCACCAGGCGATCGGTCTTGCCGAGCGCGAGGACGATGTCGGTCAGGCTCGGGGCGAGCGAGACGACCCGGCGCGGGTTGGCCGGCGGTGGTGGGCCCATCCATCGCGCCCGGCTTGCCGCCGCGCCCGGACCGCCCTCGGGCGAGGGTCGGTCCGCCGCGGCGGCCGGAGCGGCCGCGAGCAGGAGCGCCAGAGGGACAGCGTGGCTCAGTAGCCGCATGCGAGGTCGGCAATGTACGCGAAGCCGTTCGAGCGCGGGCAGAGCTCGGCGCCGTCGATCGCGCCCGCCTCGGGATCCAGGCGGAAGACGCGGCCGGAGTTCCGGTCGCCGACGTACGCTCCTCCGGCGCAGAAGGCGAGCTTGCCGGGGGCGGCGTCCGCGGGCGCGGGGAGGATCTCTCCGGCCGTCGGCGGGGACTGCGAGAGGTCGATCGGCACGATCCCCTGCGCGAACACCCGCATCACGGGGTAGTTGGAGGCGTCGAACGCGCCGCAGGTCACCCAGAGCGTCGCGCCGTCGACCGCCACGTCGGCAGGATCGAGGCACCCCGCCCCGAGGTCGACGAGGCCGTCCGGGTCCGCGGACGTGTCGAGCGTGTTGGTGCCGAGATCGATGACCGCGAGCCGGCCGGTGCTGCCCGCCGGTGGGCTCCAGTTCTGGTAATTCCACAGCGTCACGAACGCTCGTTCACCCGCGATGGCGATCCGCGCCGGGAGGGCGTCTGCCCCCGGGGAGGCGAGCGGTTGCACGTCCACGCGCGCGATCTCCTCGATGCACGGCGGGGTCTCGCAGCTCCCCACCGACGAGACGTCGAGGACCGCCACCTCGTTTCGCGCGTTGAGCGCGACGTAGGCGCGATCGCCCGCGAAGGCCAGGCCGAGGGGGTTGGGGTTGGGCGCGCCGGCGGCGACGAAGTCGTGCTCCTCGACGACGTCGCCCGCGGGGGTCAGGACGAGGAGTTTGCCGACCGAGGCGTGCGAGACATACAGGTAGCCGTCGTGCGCGGCCATGAACTGGATGTCGGGCGTGGCGTTGCTCCCCCACGGCAGAGGCACCGCGCGGACCTGCGGCGGGTCGCGCGCGATGCGGGAGACCTTCTCGGCCTGCAGGGGCCGCGCGCTCGCCACGTAGAGCTCGCCGTCGAGCTCCGCGAGCGCGACAGGCCCGGGCGCCACCTCGATCGGAGCCCCCGCGGGCGCGAGGATGGGGCTGGCCGGCTGCACCTCGTCGCTGTTGAAGCAGGCGGCGTAGAGGGCGGCGATGCAGCGCCCATCCTCGCACCGCTCCCCGAGCCCGCACGCTCGGTTCTCCGCGCCGCAGTGGTTCACCTCTGCGCTGCGGCACTCGCCGAGCGCGCAGGCCTCGCCCGCCCCGCAGGCGCGCCCGCAGGAGCCGCAGTGCGCCCGATCCAGCTCGAGCGCCACGCACCGGCCGTCGCACGCGACGCGATCGTCGGGGCACTCCAGCGTCTGGCGGCAGCCCGGCAGCGCAGCCAGGGCGAGGAGGGACACCGTGAAGAACGCGGACCGGCGCAGCAGGGACATCATGGGGTGGAGCTCCCTTCGGAGGCCCCGGCACGTACGGTGAAGAAGACCGCGCGTCCGGGGAGCGGGTTCATGAAGCCGTCCTGGCGGGTCCGGTCGTCGAAGGCGTTCCGGACCTCGAGGCTCAGGTGGACGTCGGGGGCGCGGAAGAGGCGGACCGAGCCGCCCGCGTCGAGCGTGAAGGACCCGGGGATCGGCCGTTCGTTCGCGAGGTCGAGCCAGCGGCGCGAGACCCACTGCCCATCGGCGTGCAGGCGGACGGGGCCGGCGCGGCCGGTCACGCGCGCCAGGAGGCGGTGCTCGGGCTTGTGGGGGAGCAGGTTGCCCACCGCGTTGGGGCCGCCGCGCAGGTTCTCGGTGACGAGCCAGGTGTACGAGACCGCCGCGGAGAGGTCGCCGAACCCGCGCAGCGGCTTGCTCGCGCCCTCGAGCTCCAGGCCGCGCGCGGCCGATCGGGCGAGGTTCTGCGGGGTGAAGAGCCGGAACGACGCCAGGTCGTAGACGACGAGGTCGTCGTACAGGACCGCGAACCCTCCGGCGGTGAAGGCCCCGAGGCGGCCCTCGACCACGACGCCCGCGTCGCCCCCGAGCCCCGTCTCGGGGCGGAGGTCCGGGTTGGGCGCGATCGCGCCCTGCTGCAGGTGCAGCTCCGCGAAGCTGGGGATCCGGTACGTCCGGCCGACGCTCGCGCGGACGGAGAGCGGGCCGGCGACGAGCGAGGAGAGGCCGATCTTGGCCGAGACGCCGTCGAACGCGCCCGTCCGCTCGAACCGGACGCCGGGCCCGAGGCGCGCGCGGCCGCCGAGGAGCGAGACCTCGCCGGCGAGCGTCGCCGCGAGCGTCGCCCGCGTGCGGTCCCCGATCCCGCTCGCGGTGAGCCCTTCGGCGCCGGCCTCGCCCGCCGCGGCCACCGTCCAGCCGTCCCCCGCCCAGGAGAGCCCGAGCGACGCGCCGCCCGCGAGGCCTCGCTGGTCCGCCGGGTCGCCACCCTCGACGGACGCGAGGCGGACGACGAGCCGCTCCGCGCGGAACCATGGACCCGCCGTGAGGGTCAACCGCTCGCCGAGCCGCCGCCGGTACTTCGCCGCGAGGAGGCCGCGCGCCTCCTCCTGCCAGTCGTTCCAGGTGGTGCCGGTCTGGAGGTTCCCCGGCAGCTCGCGCCGTCCAGCCGCGAGCTGGAGCGCGGCGTCGAGGCGCGCCTCTCCGGAGGCCCAGTAGCCCTTCGCGAGGGCGCCGCCCTGCGCCGCGCCCGCGTGGCGGCGCGTCTCGGGCCGGTCGTCGCTGAACGTGTTCTCGAACGGGAAGTCGCCGTCGGTGGTCGAGCCGGTGACGTGTCCGAGGAGGCCCCAGCCCTCGCCGCCGGCCGCGGCGTGGGCGTCGCCCTCCCACGTGCCGAAGGAGCCGGCGGTCGCGCGCGCGCCCCAGGTGCCCGGCCGCACCGGCAGCGTGACGACGTTGACCACGCCGCCGAGCGCCCCGGACCCGTGGTGAACCCCCTCGGTGCCGCGGACGACCTCGATCCGCGCGATCCACGGCGCGGGGATGGTCGAGAGGTCCACGCCGCCGCCCGCGGCGCCGTTGAGCTGGAGCCCGTCCACGAGCACCTTCACCTGGTCGGCGCTCGAGCCGCGGATGGAGACGAGCGCGAGCTGGCCCGGCCCCCCGTGCTCGGAGACGGCGACGCCCGGCGAGGTCGCGAGCAGCGTGGCCGTGCGCTTCGCCTCGCCGGCGAACTGCGCGGCGTCCACGGTGGTGACCGCGGCGCCAGGCGCGCGCGCAGACTCGGCCAGGGGGCGGACCTTCACCACGACCTCGTCGGGAGGAACGGTGTCGGGCTGGGGCTGGGGCTCGGGGTCGGGCTCGGGTGAGGGGAGCTGGACCGGCGGGGCCTCGGGCGGCTCCTCGGCGCGCACGGGCGTCGCGGCCGCACACGCGACCAGCGCCAGCAGGAGAGCGGTTCTCGGACGGCGAGCCATGTGTCGTCGCGTCTCCTTCGGACGCGCGAACCGTGGATCGCGAACCGTCGCGATCCCTGCGCTCGAAGGGAGGTCTCCTGGCTCCCGGGTGGAGGGCGTTCACCCTCCGGCCGTGCCGCCTTCCCCTCGCAGAGCGAGAGTGGCGACCGCTGCACGGCTTCTCCCCGGCTACAGTGGCGGGACCGCGCCGGACTTGGACCGGCTTCCCTGTTCCTCCGAGCGGGTGATGCGGTCTGCGAGATACGCGTTCGCGACACCGGCGTCAAGCGTGCCGCTTGCGCGCGACCCGTCACGTGTGGTTGGGATGCGCGCCGTGCCGCGCGCTCGCCTCCGCATCGGGACGACCTCGTTCGTGCACCCCGCGGGCTGGGCCGAGAACGTCCGGCGGCTCGCGGGGCGCGTCGAGGACGTGGAGCTCCTCGTGTTCGAGCGCCCCGGTCCCGCCGGCCCGTCGGCGCAGGAGATCGCGGAGATCGCCGCGGTGGGGCGTGCGCATTCGCTCACCTTCTCGGTGCACGCGCCCCTCGACCTGGCGCTCGCGAGCGCGGACGAGGCGCGGCGCGCGGCGAGCGTCGAGGCCGTCCTCCGGACGATCGAGCTGACCGCGCCGCTGGCGCCGCACGCGGTGATCCTGCACGTGGAGGAGGCGCCGGGGGCCGCGGCTCCGGACACGGCCTCGCGGGGAACCTGGCGCGAGCGGGCCGAGGCGTCGCTGCGCGCGCTCCTCGACCGCGGCGTCCCGCCTGCGCTCCTCGCGGTCGAGACGCTGGACGCGGAGTTCGGGCACGTGGCGCCGCTCGTGGAGGAGCTCGGCCTCTCCGTGGCGCTCGACGTCGGGCACCTCGCGCGCGACGGCGTCGCCTTCGACGCCCTCCTCGAGCGCCACCTCGCGCGGACGCGCGTCATCCAGTGGCACGGCACCGAGCCGGGCGGCCGCGACCACCGCTCGCTGCGCCACTACCCTCGCGCGGAGGCGCTCCGCCTCCTCCGGCGGCTCGACGCCGCGGGCTGGGAGGGCGCGATCACGCTCGAGGTGTTCCGGGCCGGGGATCTCGACGACTCGCTCGAGGTCCTGGCCGAGCTGCGCCGCGCGGCGCGGGGGAGCGGAGCGGAATGACCGGACGCAGGATCATCCTCGTGGGCGGCGGCGTGCGCTCGGGCAAGAGCGCGTACGCGGTCGAGCGGGCGCGCGCGCTCGGGGCGCGGCGGGCGTTCCTCGCCACCGCGCGCGCGTACGACGACGAGCTGCGCGAGCGCATCCGGCGCCACCAGGAGGAGCGCGCCGGCGACTTCACGACGCTCGAGGAGCCGCTGGACCTCCCCGGGGCGATCGCGCGGCTCGCGGGGTTCGACGTGGCGGTGATCGACTGCATCACCCTCTGGCTCGCGAACCTGCTCCTGGACGGCGTCGCGCCGGCGGAGATCGAGGCGCGCGCGGCCGGCCTCGCCGGCGCGCTGCGCGCCGCGCCCTGCCACGTGATCGTGGTGACGAACGAGGTCGGCATGGGGGTCCACCCCGAGACGGCGCTCGGGCGGACCTTCCGCGATCTGGCGGGCCGGACGCACCAGGCGCTCGCGCGCGTCGCCGACGAGGTTCACCTCGCCGTGCTCGGAACCCTGCTCCGCCTCCGCCCGGGCCCGGTCGAGGCGCATCTCCCGTGGGAGGCCCCATGAGCGTACTCGACGAGATCCGCGACACCCTCCGCCCCGCCGACGCCGAGATCGGCCGGCGCACGCAGGCGCTGCTCGACCAGAAGACCAAGCCGCAGGGCAGCCTCGGACGGCTCGAGGAGCTCGCCGTCCGCGTCGCCGCCGCGCGCGGCGAGGTCGTGCCCGCGCCGCCCGTCAAGGCGGTGGTGGTGATGGCCGCCGACCACGGCGTCGCGGCCGAGGGCGTCAGCGCGTTCCCGCCGGAGGTGACCGCGCAGATGGTCGCGAACTTCGCCCGGGGCGGCGCGGCGATCAACGTGCTCGCGCGCGCCGCGGCCGCCGAGGTCGTCGTCGTGGACATGGGGGTCCGCGCGCCCGTGGCGCTGCCGGGGGTGATCGCGCGCCGGATCGGCCCCGGCACGTCCAGCTTCACGGGCGGGCCGGCGATGAGCCGCGCCCAGGCCGTCGCCGCGCTCGAGGCGGGGATCGGGATCGCGCGGGACCTCGGCCGGCGCGGCGTGACGCTCCTCGGCGCCGGCGAGATGGGGATCGGCAACACCACCTCCGCCGCCGCCCTCGCCGCGTGCCTGCTCGGGGCGCCCGCCGAAGCGCTCGTCGGGCGAGGGACCGGCGTCGACGAGGCGGGGCTCGCCCGCAAGCGCGAGGCGGTCCGCCGGGCCGTCGCGCTCCACGCCGCGCCCGGCCTCGATCCCGTGGAGGCGCTCGCGCGCGTGGGCGGGTTCGAGCTCGCGGGCATGGCCGGCCTCGCCCTCGGCGCCGCCGCGCTGCGGATCCCGCTCCTCGTGGACGGGTTCATCTCCAGCGCCGCCGCGCTCGCGGCCGTGCGGATCGCGCCGGCCGCCGCCGGCTACCTGATCCTCTCGCACTGCTCGGTCGAGCCCGGGCACCGCCTCGTGGCCGAGGCGCTCGGGCAACGCCCGCTGCTCGACCTCGAGCTGCGCCTCGGCGAGGGCACCGGCGCGGCGCTCGCGATGCCGCTCGTGGACGCCGCGCTCCGGATCCTCCGGGAGATGGCCACCTTCGCCGACGCGGGCGTCGCCGAGAGGTCGAGCTGAGCCGTGCCCGCGCCCCTGCGCCACCTCGTGGCCGCGCTCCGGTTCCTCACCCGGCTCCCCGTGCCCGGGCCGGCGCTCGAGCCGCGCGAGCTCGGACGCGCGCTGGCGTACTTCCCCGCGGCCGGCGCGGTGCTGGGCGGACTGGTCGCGGGCGCGGGCTGGCTCCTCGCGCCGCGCCTCGCGCCGGGGGTGCTGGCGGCGCTCCTCGTGGCATTGCTCGCCGGGCTCACGGGCGCGCTGCACCTCGACGGCCTGGCGGACGTCGCGGACGGGCTCGGCGGAGGCCACGGCGATCGCGCCCGGACGCTCGCGATCATGCGGGACAGCCGCATCGGCGCCTTCGGCGCGGCGGCGCTCGCCCTCGTGCTCCTCGTGAAGGTGGCGGCGGTCGCGGACCTCCTCGGCCGCGGCGGGGCGGGGTGGGCGCTCCTGTGCGCCCCGGTGCTGGCCCGCACCGCGGCGGTGCCGCTCGTCGTCCTGCTCCCGTACGCGCGCCCGGAGGGGCTCGGCCGCGCGTTCCACGAGGGCGGCGGCCCCCGGGAGCTCGTCGTCGCGGCGGCGCTCGGCCTCTTCACCCTCGGCGCCGCGGCCGTGGCCGCGGC
>JAEYZK010000172.1 GCA_023428085.1 Pseudomonadota bacterium | reverse complement strand
GGCGCGGGCCCCTTCCCGAGGAGGGGGGTCCTCGCCTGGCCCGCCGCGGCGGCCACCGCGGGGGAGGGCACGGGCGTCGCCGCGCCGTTGACGTGGGAGGGCACCGGCGTCCCCGCGCCGTTCGCCGGGGTCGCGCCGCTCGCCTGGGCCTTCTGCTTCGCCTGCTCGAGCCAGCTCCGCAGCCGGTCATCCGCGGGCTGCAGCGCGAGCGCGCGGGTGAGGACCGGGACGGCGGCCCGGTAGAGCCCCTTCGTGAACAGCGCCTCGCCGACGAGGTTGAAGGCGTAGGGGCTCGAGGGGTCGAGGGCGACGGCGCGCTGGAACTGATCCTGCGCCCCCTTGCGGTCTCCCTGATCGAGGAGCGCCCGGCCCCAGATCACCCGACCGAGGATCGACGACGGGTGGTGCTCGAGCCCCGTCTGGCAGACCTCGATCGCCCGGGCCGTGTCGCCCCGCTCGAGGAGCGCCCGCGCGAGCTCGACGAAGATCCGCGAGCGGGGATCGGCCGCGAAGATCTGCTCGTACTTTTCGATGATGGACGCCATCGGGTGCGCGCGCGGGGGGTGGGCGGGTGGGAAAAGCGTATCACGCAAGCTCGGGACACCAAGGGTCCGCCGGCAAGGCGCCAGGACGGGATGTGAGGAGGTGTCGCGCCTGGCCGTACAGGGGGTGTAGGACAAAGGAAAACGGCGGAGGCCCGGAGGCCTCCGCCGTCGATCTTCCGTTCGCCCTGAGCGTAGGGCCGCCGAAGGCGGCCCGGAGTCGAAGGGCGAGCCCTGTCTACGCCGCCTTCTCCTTCGACTCGGCGGCGGCGGGCTCGATGCCCATGTCCACTTCCTTCTTGGACATGTACACGCCGTAGCCGATGGCGATCGCGCAGACGACCGCGCCGGCGATGCCGACCCACCAGGTCGCGCCCTCGACGCTGAGGGAGTACTTGAGGACGATGCCCAGGGTGAGGAGGCTCACCATGTTCATCACCTTGATGAGCGGGTTGATGGCCGGGCCGGCGGTGTCCTTGAGCGGGTCGCCCACGGTGTCACCGGTCACGGCGGCCTTGTGGGCGTCGGAGCCCTTCCCGCCGTAGTGGCCGTCCTCGATCATCTTCTTCGCGTTGTCCCAGGCGCCGCCCGCGTTGGCCATGAAGACCGCGAGGAGCTGGCCGACGAGGATCATGCCGGCGAGGAAGCCGCCGAGCGCGTACGGGCCCATGAGCAGGCCGACGATGAGCGGCGCGGCGATGGCGAGGAGGCCGGGGCCGATGAGCTCCTGCTGCGCGGCGACCGTGCAGAGGTTCACGACGCGGCCGTAGTCCGGCTTCTTCGTGCCCTTCCAGATCTCCGGATCGCGGAACTGGGCGCGGCACTCGTTGACGATGTTGAAGGCCGCGCGGCCGACGGCGCGGATGAGGGAGGAGCTGAACAGGAACGGCACCGCGCCGCCGAGGAGGAAGCCGATGAAGACCTTCGGGTCCGAGACCGTCAGGAGCCCGGCGACCTTCTCGTACATCTCCGTGGTCATCTGGCTCATCTTGTCCTCGCTGCCCACCGCGATGACCGCGATGAACGACGAGAACAGGGAGACGGCGGCGATGACGGCGGAGCCGATGGCGATGCCCTTGGTCTCGGCCTTGGTCGTGTTGCCGACCGCGTCGAGGTCCGCGAGGATCTGGCGGGCGCGCTTGTACGAGCCGGGCTGCGCCTTCTCCATCTCGTCCTTGTCGTAGCCCATCTCGCCGATGCCGTTGGCGTTGTCCGCCACGGGGCCGAACACGTCCATGGAGATCGTGTTGCCGGTGAGGGTGAGCATGCCGATGCCGGCCATGGCGACGCCGTAGGCGACGAACATCGGAGGCGTGCCGGCGTAGACGAGGACGGACAGGAAGATCGCCACGGCGATGACGACGATGTTCGCGACCGTGGACTCGTAGCCGACGGCGAAGCCCTGGATGATGTTGGTGGCGTGGCCGGTGGTGCAGGACTTGGCGAGGCTCTTCACCGGCGCGTGGGTCGTGTGCGTGTAGTAGCTCGTGACCTTGTTCAGGACGATCGCGAGGACCACGCCGATGAGGCAGGTGAGGGCCGGCCGCATGTCGAGGCCGGCGACGCCGAAGTTGGCCCAGACCGGGAGCGCGGTGGGGTCGCCGCCCGGGAAGCCCGCGAGCGCGGACTGGTTCTGCTTCATGTAGTCGGCGCTGAAGTTCAGGTAGAAGTACCCGAGCACCAGGAAGCCCACCACGCTGATGAGCGAGCCGATCCAGAAGCCGCGGTGCACGCTCTTGAGGGCCGTGTCGCTCGTGTCGTTCGGGCCCGCCTTCACCGTGTAGGTGGAGATGATCGAGCCCAGCACGCCGATGCCGCGGACGAGGAGCGGGAAGATGACGCCCTTGTGGCCGAAGGAGGCCATGCCGAGGATCATCGCGGCGACGATGGTCACCTCGTAGGACTCGAAGATGTCCGCGGCCATGCCGGCGCAGTCGCCGACGTTGTCGCCCACGTTGTCCGCGATCGTCGCGGCGTTGCGCGGGTCGTCCTCGGGGATGTCCTTCTCGATCTTGCCGACGAGGTCGGCGCCGACGTCCGCCGCCTTCGTGTAGATGCCGCCGCCGACGCGCATGAAGAGCGCGAGGAGCGTGCCGCCGAAGCCGAAGCCGAGCAGGGCCTCGTAGGCGTGGGCGCCGTACATGAGGAAGATGAGGGTGCCGCCCAGGAGGCCGAGGCCGTCCGTGAGCATGCCGGTGATGGTGCCGGTCCGGTACCCGAGCTGCATCGCCTCGCCGTAGCTCTTCTTGGCGGCGGCGGCGACGCGCAGGTTGCCGGAGGTGGCGAGCCGCATGCCGACGAAGCCGACGGCCCAGCTGAACAGCGAGCCCATGAGGAAGGCGCCCGCGCGGCCCACGCCGAAGGCCGACTCGTGGCCGGTGTACGTGAAGTACAGGAACAGCGTGATGATGACGATGAGGGGCAGGATCCGCTTGAACTGGGCGGCGAGGTACGCGTTCGCGCCCTCGCGGACCGCGTCCGCGATCGCCTGCATCTTGGGCGTGCCCTGATCCGCGCTCCGGACCTGCTTCACGAGGAGGAGCGCGTACGCGAGACCCGCGACCGCGATGCCGAGGACCACGAAGATGCAGACCCGCTCGAAGGTGTCGAACTCGGGCGAGGTGAGCGGCGAGAAGAACTCGAAGGACGAGCCGGTGCCGCCCTCCGACGAGGCGAACGCGTACGCGCTGCCGAACGCGATCGCCATTGCAGTGAGGTACAACGTCCGCCGGCGCTGGGACTTCATGAGCCGGTTGAACCAATTTCGAAACATGAGGGCTCCTGGAAATGACGGGTTCGGCGACAACGCTGGGCGGCGGGGGCGCGAGCGGACCGGCTCGCGCACGCCATTCGAACAAACGGCACTCCGCCGTCCGTCCGTGAATCGACCAAGGGCATCATGTGCTGCAATTCCGCGGGCTTCTCCGACCTTGCCCGCGCGCACACTACTCCCCTCGCTCGGTCGATTCTCGCTGCCGATTGTCGCGCGCGTGGGAGCACACGGAACCCGCGGCACACCCGCAGTTGCTGCGCCCATCCGCCTTGAGTTGAGTCAAA
>JAEYZK010000311.1 GCA_023428085.1 Pseudomonadota bacterium | reverse complement strand
CCGTCATCCTCGGCCCCGACGGCCCGAGCCTGGGCGGGTTCGTCTGCCCGGCCACGGTGATCCGCGCCGACCTCTGGAAGGTGGGCCAGCTCGCGCCCGGGGACCGGGTCCGGTTCCGGTGCGTCGGGGCGAGCGACGCCGTCGCCCGGGAGCGGGCGCAGGACGCCGCCGTGGCCGCGCTGGCGGCGCCGGCGCCGGTCGCGTCGAGGCCGCGCGTCCCGGGGGTGGACGTGAGCCCGATCCTCGGCCGCATCGAGGCGCGCGGGGACCGCCCCGCCGTGTGCTACCGGCGCTCCGGCGACCGCGATCTCCTCGTCGAGTACGGCCCGCCGGTGCTCGATCTCGAGCTCCGGTTCCGCGTGCACGCGCTCGTGGAGTGGCTGCGGGAGGCGAAGCTCCCGGGCGTGCTCGAGCTGACGCCGGGCATCCGCTCGCTCCAGGTCCACTTCGACAGCCGGGTGACCTCCGAGGCCGCGCTCGTCGAGGCCCTCGCGCGCGGGGAGGAGCGCCTCGCCGCGAACGACGACCTCGAGGTCCCGAGCCGCATCGTGCACCTGCCGCTCTCCTGGGACGATCCGGCGACGCGGCTCGCGATCGAGAAGTACACGCAGTCGGTGCGCCCCGGGGCGCCGTGGGCGCCGAGCAACATCGAGTTCATCCGACGCATCAACGGGCTCGCGAGCGTGGAGGAGGTGCAGCGGATCGTCTTCTCCGCCAGCTACCTCGTCCTCGGGCTCGGGGACGTGTACCTGGGGGCGCCGGTGGCCACGCCGCTCGACCCGCGCCACCGCCTGGTGACCACCAAGTACAACCCGGCCCGCACCTGGACGCCGGAGAACGCCGTGGGGATCGGCGGGGCCTACCTCTGCGTCTACGGGATGGAGGGGCCCGGCGGGTACCAGTTCGTGGGGCGGACGATCCAGATGTGGAACCGCCACCGCCAGACGGCCGACTTCACGGAGGGGCGACGGTGGCTGCTGCGCTTCTTCGACCAGCTCCGGTTCTACCCGGTCTCGGCCGAGGAGCTGCTCGGGCTGCGGGACGCCTTCGTGCAGGGGCGGTTCCGGCTCCAAATCGAGGAGACGACCCTGCGGCTGCGCGACTACCGCCGCTTCCTCGCCGACGACCGCGCCTCGATCGCCGCGTTCAAGGCCCGCCAGCAGGCTGCGTTCGAGGCGGAGCGCGAGCGCTGGGTCGCGACCGGGCAGGACCGGTTCGAGGTCGCCGCGGCGCGCGACGCCGCGTCCGAGCCCGCCGCGGCCGTCCCGCCCGGCTGCGTCGGCGCCTGCACGCCCGTGACCGGCAGCGTCTGGCAGGTGCACGTCCGGCCCGGGCAGCGGGTGCGGGCGGGGGATCCGCTGGCCGTGGTCGAGGCCATGAAGATGGAGGTCCCGATCGCGGCCGACGAGGACGGCGAGGTGGTCGTGGTGCACGCGGCGCCGGGGAAGGCGGTCAACGCCGGCGACGCGCTGCTCGCCATCCGGCCCGCGGCGGCGGAGCCGGAGGCGTTGCCCGGGAGCGCCGCGTGAGCGGCGTCGAGAGCCTCGCGATCGAGGATCTGCGCGCGGGGTACGCCGCCGGGCGGCGCGGGCCCGTCGAGGTGATGGAGGAGGTGCTGGCGCGGGCGGACCGCGCGCCGGAGCGGCACGTGTGGATCTCGCGGGTCCCGCGGGAGACGCTCCTCGCGCAGGCCCGGGCGCTCGCGGCGCGCGGGCCCGCGGGGCTCCCGCTGTACGGCGTCCCGTTCGCGGTGAAGGACAACATCGACCTCGCGGGCGTGCCCACCACGGCCGGCTGTCCTGGCTTCGCCTACACCCCGTCGCGCTCGGCCGCCGTGGTCGCGCGGCTCGTCGCGGCCGGCGCCCTCCCGGTCGGGAAGACGAACCTCGACCAGTTCGCCACCGGGCTCGTCGGCACGCGGTCCCCGTATGGCGCCTGCAGGAACGCCTTCCACCCGGAGTTCATCTCGGGCGGCTCGAGCAGCGGCTCGGCGGTGGCCGTGGCGACGGGCCTCGTCTCGTTCTCCCTGGGGACCGACACCGCGGGCTCCGGCCGGGTCCCGGCGGCGTTCAACGATCTCGTCGGGCTGAAGCCGACCTGCGGGCGGCTGAGCACGAGCGGCGTGGTCCCCGCCTGCCGCTCCCTCGACTGCGTCTCGATCTTCGCGCGGACCGCGGGCGAGGCGGCGCGGGTGCTGGCGGTCGCGGAGGCGTTCGATCCCGCCGACCCGTACTCCCGCCGCGTCCTCGACCGACCGCTCCCGCCGCCCGGCGGCGGGCTGCGCGTGGGCGTGCCGCAGGAGGACCAGCTCGAGCTCTTCGGGGACGACGACGCCCGCCGGCTCTTCGCCGCCGCCGCCGCCCGGCTGGAGGGGCTCGGCGCCGCGGTGGTCGAGGTGGACCTGGCGCCCTTCCTCGCGGCGGCCCGGCTGCTGTACGAGGGTCCGTGGGTGGCGGAGCGGCTCGCGGCCGTCGGCGACTTCCTCGCGCGCGCGCCCGACGCCGTGCACCCGGTCACCCGGCAGATCCTCGAGGGCGGCCGGGGCGCGACCGCGGTCGAGGCGTTCCGGGCGCAGCACCGGCTCCTCGAGCTGCGCCGCGCCACCGGGGCGGCGTGGGATCGCGCCGACGCGCTCCTGACGCCGACGGCCCCGACGATCTACCGGATCGCGGAGGTGGAGGCCGATCCCCTCGCGCTCAACGCGCGGCTCGGCCGCTACACCAACTTCGTGAACCTGCTCGACCTCGCGGCCGTGGCCGTCCCGGCGGGCTTCCGGCGCGACGGCCTCCCGTGGGGCGTGAGCCTCGTCGCGCCCGCGGGCACGGATCGCGCGCTCCTCGCGCTCGCCGGCGCGCTCCACGGGGCGGGCGGCGCGCCCGCGTTCCCCCAGGACCCCGGACCGCCCGCGCCGGAGCTCGCGGCCGCGCCACCCGACGTGATCCCGCTCGCGGTGTGCGGGGCGCACATGGAGGGGCTCCCCCTTCACCCGCAGCTGGCCCGGCTCGGCGCGCGCCTCCTCGCCCGGACCCGGACCGCGCCCTGCTACCGGCTCTTCTCGCTCCCCGGCGGTCCTCCGCGGAGGCCGGGGCTCCTGCGCGTCGCCGAGGGCGGCGCGGCGATCGAGGTCGAGGTCTGGGCCGTGCCCGCCGCGGCGCTCGGCGGGTTCGTGGCGGCCATCCCGTCTCCGCTCGGGATCGGGAAGGTGGTGCTCGAGGACGGGAGCGCCGTCTCCGGGTTCCTCTGCGAGCCGCACGGGATCGCCGGGGCCGAGGACATCACGGGGGCGGGCGGCTGGCGGAGCTACCTGGACGCGGCCGCGGAGCGGTGAGCGCGGGACCGCGGTCCGCGGCTCCGATCCGTGTCAGAGCACCGTCGCCTCGGCCTCCGCCGCCGAGGGGTCCGGCACCTGCGCGTCGCCGTCGTGCGCCGCGCTCCCGGCGCCGTCCTCGGCGATGCGCTCCGCGGGCCGGACGAGCGGGACGAGGCGGTTGAGCGCGGCCTCCATCCCCTCCCGCACCTTGGTCTGGAGCTGGAGGTGCGAGACGTGCGTGAGATCCTGGACGAGCACGACGGACCGCCGGCCGAGCGGGCTGCGGTAGAAGCGCAGGAGCTGCCTCAGCTCCGCGGGCGTGTACTCGCGGCCGAGGATGCGCGCCTGGTCGCCGACGAGCTCGTCGTACGGCGCGAGCTTCTCGTACTCCTCGCGGAGGCGATCGGCGAACTCGGGGGCGAGCTCGTACTGCCCCTGCGCGCTCACCGCGAGCCGCTCGGTCACCTCGGCCGACGCGGCGCGCAGGAGAGTCTCCCACCGCTCGCGCGGGAAGACGGCGCGCGCGACCTGGAGCTGGAGCGGGGCGCGCTCCGGCGCGGGGCGGACCGCGCTCCGCCCCGGCGCCCGCCCGGCGCGCGGGGCCGGCGGTGCCGCCTGGGGGATCGACGGGAGCAGCGCGACGGCGGCGACGGCCAGGGCGGGGAGCTTCATCGAAGCGACCTCCACCCGCATGCGTATGCAGCCGGGCGCGCGCGCGCCGCGCTCCCACCGGTGGTCCACCCCAACAAGCGAGTGGACGCCGGACCCGCCCCGGCCATGACCTGCGCGGCGTGCCTACCTCTTGAGCGACGCGCGGAAGTCGCGCGCCTCTGCGGCGTCGGGTCCGCGGCCGGCGGCCTTCACGGCGCGCTCCGCGAGCGCCTTCGCCGCGGCGCGGTCGCCCTGGGCGAGCGCCGCGCGCCCGGCGGCGAGGAGCAGCGCCGGCTTGTTCGGGGCGCGGGCCAGGCCCCGGTCTGCGGCCCGGCGCGCCTCCCGGGGCTGGCCCTCCGCGAGCCAGGCGGCGGAGAGGAGGCACAGCGCGTCGAGGTCGGCGGGGCGCGCGAGCAGCACGGCGTCGAGCTCCGCGCGGGCGAGCGCCGGGTGGCCGGTGGCGAGCCGCGCCGCCCCGAGCGCGTAGCGGACCCGCAGATCGGAGGGATCGGCCGCGAGCGCCTTCTGGAGCTCCAGCACCGCCTGCTCGTGCGCGCCGCGGGCGCTGAGCGCCATCCCGAGCGCGGCGTGGCCCTCGGGCGCGGACGGCTCACGCTCGGTCGCCGTGCGCCAGGCGCGCTCGGCCTCCTCGGCGCGGCCGAGCCGGGCGAGCACCTCGCCGAGGGCGACCCAGGTGAGCGGCGGCGGGTTGCGGGCGCCGGCGAGGTTCTCGAGGATGCCGAGCGCCTCCTCGGCGCGGCCGAGCTTCATGCGCGTGAGCGCGTACCAGACCGCGGCCTCCGGTGGCATGTGGCCGGACGGCGCCGTGCGCGCGAGCGCGCGCTGGGCCTCGGCGTACTGTCCGAGCCGGTACCGCGCGATCCCCCGCTGGATCCAGATCGCCTTGCCGTCGGCGGTGCCGGTGGCGGCGAGCGCCTCCGCGTACCTGCCCCGGCCGATGCGCGCGCGGGCGAGGAGCACGCGCGAGGCGGGGTCGCCGGGCTGCAGCGCCAGCGCGCGCGCGGCGGC
>JAEYZK010000107.1 GCA_023428085.1 Pseudomonadota bacterium | reverse complement strand
GGCTGGATGTCGCCGAGGAGCCCGTAGCCGGCGGGCGTCTCCGGCGGCGGGATCGCGGCGATGGGCGCCGCGATCTCGACCGAGGGGTGGGCCGCGCCGGGCCGCGCCCGCTTGAGGGCGTCCGCGGCCTCGCGCGAGCAGGCGTTCGACACGCCGTAGTCGCGCGACGCGTCCACCGCGAGCTGGTAGGCCTCGGCCGCCTTCGTCTCCCAGCCGAACTGCTCGACGAGCTGGGAGAGCTGGGCCTTGTACTCCTCGACGCCTTCCTTCCCGAGCGCGCGCACGTCCTTCGGGATGGGGTTGTCGAGGAACGCCCGCGCGAAGTGCGTGTAACCCACGCCGATCCGGTGGAGCGCGCAGATGGCAGGCTCGGCTTGCTTGCGCTTCACGATCTTCCCGTACTCGGCCTCGAGCTCGGCGAGCTTCTTCGCCTTCACCTGGAGCTGGCCCTTCAGGTACTTCGGGGCGACGTTGAGCGTGATCCGCTGGTACTTCGCGAAGTCCGGCTCCAGCGCCATGAGCTCGGCCTGCGCGACGAGCGACAGGCCGCGGTCGTTCACCTTGGAGGCGCGGGCGCGGGCGTAGGCGAGCCCCTGCTCGTACAGCCGCCGGGCCAGGGCCCCGTTCCCGGCCTTGGCGTAGAGCTTGGCCATGCGCTCCTGGATGGCGAGCCACTCGTCGGGGTCCTTGGCGTACTTCCGCTGGTACTCCTCGAGCTGCGTGAGCTCCTTCTGCGTCTGGCCCTTGCGCGCGTAGAGGTCCGCGAGCGAGAGGAAGATGCGGGCGGCGTCCGGGCCGTTGGGCCACGTGTCGAGGTAGGCCTGGCTGTCCGCCTCGGCGCGGGCCCAGTCGCGGAGCCCGGCGCGGAAGACGGCGGCGTTGATGATCGCGTCGGTGGCCTTCTTCTCCTCGTACTTCGGGCGCGGGCCGTCGGCGGGCCTCGCCTGGACGCGCGCGGCCGCCGCCTTCCCCTTCGCGCCGCGGGCCGGGCGGGCGGGCGCGCGCGCGCCCGGACGGGCGGCGTCCCGCCAGCCGGCGAAGTAGCGCTCGTACCGCGCCGCCGCCTCCCCGAAGTCGCCGAGCGCCTCGAACGCCTCGGCGTTGTCGAAGAGGACCTCGGCGGCGCGCTGGTCGTCGGGGTAGCGCTTCAGGAACTGGTCGCGGATGTCCATCGCGCGGTCGAGCCGGCCGGCGCGGACCTGGTTCACCGCGGCGTTGTAGAGGGCGGTGGCGGCGAACTGCGACTGCGGCCAGTCGCGCGCGAACGCGAGGTACTCGTCCGTCGCCCCGTCCCAGTCCTTCGCCTGCTCGCGCTCCTGGATGACCTTGAACGCGCTCCCCTCGATGATCCGGGTGAGGTCCTCCTTGAGCCGCGGGTGCGCGTCCACGAGGGCCCGGTTCGCGTAGAACCGCTTCGCCCAGCCGTTCACGTTCCGCCAGTCGCCGAGCAGGTTGTAGGCGTCGAGGACGAGGTTGGCCGAGTACTCGGCCAGCTCGTGGGCGGGGTGATCGAGCGCGATCCGGGTGAAGAGGTCGCTCGCCTCGCCGAAGGCGTTGTGCTGGTAGTGGAGGCGCGCGGCCTTGTAGGCGATCTCCACCCACTTGTCGCCCTTGGGCTGGTGCTTGAGGTACCGCTCGCAGGCCTCGACGAGCTTCTGCCGCGCGGGGGCGAACGGGATCCGCTTCTTGGCGTCGCCGGGCACGACCTTCTGGCCCGACTCGTCGAGCCGCTTCACGACGGCGTCGTAGGCGAAGACCGTGTTCTCGAGCGCGTCCTGGAAGAAGCGCCCCGGCTTCGCGCCCCTCGCGACGGCCTGGAGGTCGGCCTGCGTGACCCGGTCGTACTCCGCGCCCGCCTCGGGGAACTTGGCGAGCGCGTAGAGGAGCTCCGCGTGGAAGAAGCGCAGCTCGTACGCGGGCGCCTCGTTCGGGAACACCTCGAGGTAGTCGCGGTAGATCTCGGCGGCGTAGCCGGCGACCGGCTCGTCCCGCGTCTTCTTCCACTCGTTGTGATACTGGACCGCGAGGATGCGCAGGGTGCGCTCCGCGTCGGTGCGGGCGTCGGCGAGGGCCTTGGCGTTCTTCGGGTCCTTGCCCTCGGGCGACGCCTCGAGCTGCTGCAGCATCTTCACGAAGACGTGGGCCTGGGCCACCGCCGCGTCCTTGCGCCCCATGCGCGCGGCGCAGGTGACGATGCGGGACTGGAAGAACGGCGCGTCCACCGAGACGGGGCGCTCGCGGATGAGCCGCGCGTACACGAGGACGGCGTCGCGATCCTTGCCGTCGTCGAAGTAGATGTTGGCGAGCGTCCGGAGCATGTCCCACCAGCCGACCTCGCCGCCGACCCTGCGGAACTCGTCGTAGGCCCGCTCGGCCGAGCCGACGTGGCCGTACGTGCGGACGAAGTCCTTCCGGGCCTCCTTCACCAGGGCGAGCTTCCGGTCCTGGGCCACCGTGGTGGTGGGCATCTCGCCGAAGAAGATCACCGAGCGGAAGAGCTCGAGCGCCTCGTTCCAGTTGCCGAGGTTGTAGTGGACCCAGCCCTGCTTGTAGAGGGCGTAGCCGTAGACCGAGCTCTCCTGGTACTCCGCGGCCCGCTTGTACGCCTCGAGCGCCTTCGCCAGGTTCTGCGGGCGGTCGCTCTTGTTCGCCTTCTCGAAGTAGAACTCGCCGAAGGCCATCCAGCTGTCGGGGACGAACCGGGACTTCGGGAACCGCTGGATGAGGGCCCGGTACGCCTTGAGGGCGTCCGGATCCATCCGGTCGCGCCGCTGGAGGTTCTGGGCGAGGAAGTAGAGGACCTCGTCGAGGCGCGGGTAGCTCGGGTACCGCCGGATGATCTCCTTGTAGAGCGCCACCGCCTGCTGCTGGAGCTTCTTCTGCTCGGCGTCGAGGGAGCGCTTCTCCGCCGTGAGCTTGTCGATCTCCGCCGGGTCGCCGCGCGTGCCGAGCTCGATGAGCCGGTCGTCGCGGCGGTTGGCCTCGAAGAAGTAGTACTGCGACTCCTCCCAGAAGAGCTCCGCCAGGCGGAAGTACCACTGCGGCGTGTCCTCGTCGCTGCCGCCGCCGAGCCGGATGAGCTTCTGGAGGCCGGCGATCTCCTCGCGGCGCTTGCCCGAGATGTTCACCTCGACGCCGCGCCGGAAGGTGTCGAAGTCGAGCGTCGGACCGGCCGCGCCCGCGGCCTGCTTCTTGGCCGCGAGGCTCCCGCCGAGCGAGGCGTCCGGCGCGGCCGACTTCTTCGCGCCGAGATCGGCCTCCTTGGCCGCGGCCGCCGGCGCCTTGCGCGGCGGCTCGGCCGCGCTCCCCGAAGCGGGGACGATCCCGCCGCCCCCCAGGACGAGGGCGGCGAGCAGCGCCCGCACGAAGCCCTCGGACCGGCCGTGTGTCACGGTGCCCACCACTGTGGTTCTCCTCACGGGCCCGCCGCGGGCTCGGCCTTGACCGTCTCCGCCTCGCCGCGCGCGCGCGACAGCCGATCCTTGCAGCCCCTGGTGAGCGTGTACGAGAAGGTGCCGAGCTCGTCGCGCCAGAACTCGCCCTCGTACGGCCAGTAGAGGTGCTCGTCCGAGACCGCGTACGAGAACTTGAGGTCGCGGACGACGTCCACCTGGAACCCCGCCGCGAGCGAGCCCTCGAGCGCCTCGCGCTCCTTGCGCGAGACCTCGATCTGGATCCGGAGCGCCTGGGCGAGCAGCGTGCGGAGGGCGTCGCGCTCGTACTCGAGCGTCGCCTTGGTCCGCGCCCCCGCCTCCTCGACCAGCGCAGCCTTCACGGAGGTGAGCTGCGTCTGGAGCCGCCGCCCGAGGAGCGTGTTCCGCAGCCCCCGGCCGCGATCGCCGAGGCCGACGTCGAGCTCCTGCTCGATCTCCTGGACGGACTCGACGAGGCGCCGGACGTTCTCGTCGGTGAAGGCGAGCTTGCGGATCTTTCGCCCCACCGCCGACGAGGCCGGGGTGGAGAGGCCCACCACGTCGTAGTAGGCGGTGCTCGTCTGCTTGGTGGTGGTGATCCGGTTCAGCTCGTCGAACACGGGCTCGTAGATGCCGGTCAGGGTCTCCAGCACGAGCCGCGCCTCGGGGTAGCGGCAGTTCTCGTAGTAGACGGTCGCCTTGAGGACGTAGGACTCCGGGAAGTACTCGTCCTGGAAGTACGGCGACTGGAGGGTGAGGAGGTTGCCGAGCGTCTTCTCGTAGTCGCCGATCCGGTAGTACGCGTACGACTCCTCCCAGAGCCCCTGCAGCCAGTTCTGCCCGCCCCACGGCATCTTGTCGTAGTAGAAGATCGCGTAGCGGTTCTGCCGGTTCTGGTAGTGGATGCGGGCGAGCTGCAGGAACGCGAGCTCGCGCACCGTCGGATCGGCGCGGCGGGCGCGCTTGGGGTTCGTGAGCCGCACCACGTCCTTGAAGGCCTCGCTCGCGCCGGCGTCGTCGCCCTGCGCGTACCGCACGAGCCCGTCCACGAACCGCGCCCGCGCGAAGAGGTCGCCCTCCTGCACCTCGGGCGCGTCGCCGGCCTTGGCGTCCCCGGCGCCGGCCTGCTCGCGGACGAGCGACGCCATCCGGGCCGCGTCGGCCCAGGCGGCGCTCGCCTCGCGCGCGCGGCCCGCGTCGAAGAGCGCCCGCCCGCGCTCGAACTCGTACTTGGCGAGCAGGAAGTGGAACCGGTCCTCGTGGCCCGGCGGGAACGCCTCGCGCGCGTGGCGCGCGACGCGGGAGAGCAGCGGCTGCTCGTTCTTGAGCCGGCTCCCGACCGAGAAGAGCCACTCGAGCGCCGAGCCGTAGAACCGCGTGCCCTGCGGGCCGCGATCGAGCACCTCGTCGAACGTCGCGAGGGCGGCGTGGGGGAGGCCGAGCTTGAAGAGCGCCTTGCCGAGCTGGTACCGCGCCTCGTCGTGGGCGGCGGCGAGCTTCGGCTCGCTCAGGATCTCGTCGAGCGCCAGCGCGGCGCGCTGCGCCTCGCCGGCGTCGAGCAGCTTCTTGGCCGCGTCGAGCTTCTCCTTCGCGAGCCCGGTCGCGACCTTGCCCAGCTCGAGCCCGAGGGGCTTCGCCGGCGCCGCCGGCTTCTGCGCCGACGGCTTCTGCGTCGCCGGCTTCTGCGCGGTCGGCGGCGGCGCGGGCTTCTGGACGTCGAGCGCGGGCAGCTCGTCCGGGGCCGCGGGCGCCGGCGCCGGGGGCGGCGTGCTCTTGCGCGGCAGCGGCCGGGCGGGAGCGGGCTTCCGCTTCGCGGGCTCCTTCTTCGGCTTGGCCGCCGGCTTCGGGGGCGTGAGATCGATGCCGAGCTGGGCGCGCGCCGCGGGCGCGAGCGTCAGGCCCGCCACGGCGGCCAGCACCGCCGCTGCCCGCAGGGCGGCGAGGATCGTTCGCGGGCACGTCGGGTTCGCGGTGGCCATTTCACTGCACCGGGCGGTTGTGGAACGGGAAGAAGACCGAGACGCCGAGCTCGGTGAAGAGCTGGTGCTGCAGCTCGCTGCGTGAGCTCCCCTCGCGCACGTTCGGGATCTTCACCGGGTAGACGTGGTCCCGGAACTCGAGGCGGAGGGCGATGTACTCGGCGAAGAAGATCCGCGCGCCCAGCCCGGCGTGGATCCCGATCGTCGACTGGGTGCCCGGGCGGCGGCCGTCGTCCGCGTACTCCTCCGCGTCGTCGCTCGAGAGGACCCGCTGGTAGGAGACCCAGTCCACGCCGAGGAGGACGCCGAGATCGAAGTGGGCCACCTGCTCCGAGAAGAGGTTGAGCTTCCCGTAGACCGGGGTCCAGGCACCCTCGAGGCCGGCCATGTACTTGATGTTGCCGGGCACCTGCCACATCTCGACGCGATCGGCGGGGCGGCACCCCTCGCCCGAGGGGCAGACCTGGGCCGAGCCCGCCTTGGTGTTGAGCCCCGTGGCCCCGAACGCGCTCGCGGAGAGCGACTCGGTGAAGTGGTACCCGAGCCTCAGGCCCCCGAAGTACTTCGAGTAGAACGCGTCGTTCACCGAGGCGAGGCCGGTCGCCGTGAGCTCGTAGCGCCCGGCCTTCCGGTACAGGGCGGCCGAGACCGGCGGAATCTTGCCGGCGAAGGCGTCGGACTTGCTCTGGGCGCGGGGGGCCGACGGAGCGGTGAGGCTCGCGAGGACGAGCAGCAGCCCCAGCGCAGCGGCGAGACGGGGCGTGGAGCTCCCCCCACGCCGCGCTGGGTCCATTCGCACGTCGAGATGACTCGGGGCGGGGAGGCTCATGGGTGCTCGTAGTCGAAGGTGGTCGGGAGGAAGAACGAGAACCCGACGTTGGCCACGAACACCTTCTGGATGGTCCCGGGGACGGACTCGACCGGCTGGTCGGGGTAGAGCGTCGCGTTGAGGCCCAGCTCGAACGCCATCCACTCCGTCGGGTAGAAGCGGACGCCCCCGCCGAGATCGGTCGCGAAGTGCGGCCCCTCGCTCCGCGGCGCGAGGCTCGTCGCGCTCCAGGCCGCGCCGAACCCCGCGGACAGGTAGATGTCGAAGTGGATGATGTTCTTGTTGAGGAACGACGCCTTGCCGTAGACCGGCGACCAGACGCCGTCCAGCATCGCGAGCCCGTACAGCTGCGAGCTGAGGAGCTGGCTGTTGAAGGCGATCTTCCCCTCGCGCACCGCGTTCCGGCGCAGCGGGGTGAAGTAGGTGCCGCGGACCGCCAGGGCGAAGTTGTCGTGGAGGCTGTACGCGACCCGGAGCCCGCCCCCGAACTTCTGGTAATACGGGTCGTTCACCGAGAGCGAAAGCTGCGGCGCGAGCTCGAAGCGGCCGCGCTTGATGAACCCCTTGCGCTGGACCGCCTTCACCTTGTCGCCGAGCGCGACGTCCTTCTCGGAGAAGGGCAGCACCGGCTGCGGCTTCGCCTCGGGCGCCTCCGCCGAGGGCTGCTGGGGCTTCGAGAGATCGATCGGCGGCAGCTCGCCGTCGCCGGATTTCGGCGGCTCGGCCGGGGGCGGCGCGGGCGGCGCCTCCTTCCCGGGGCCCGAGAGATCGATCCCCGGCATTTCCTCGGCGACCCCGGCGAGGGGCGCCACGGCGATGCACATCGCTAGAATGAGCGTCGTTCTCATCCGGTGCGTCCCATGTCTTTGGGGCATCGTAGCCAAAGGTGACGGGAGGGGCAATGACACGCTCCGCGAGAATCGCCTGGCGCGGAGCGGCTGTAGGGCGGTGTGTCCGCCTGAGGCGTTCACCCAGGGCGTTCCTTGTCGGACGGCACCTCGCGTGCTAACGATTCTCGCAAGCCCATGCGCGCTCACGCATCCTTGATGGCCCTGGCGCTGCTCACGCTGTCCGCCCTCCCCGGTTGCGACAAGCCGGACGTGGGGGCACGTTGCGAGCTGGCGTGGAACGCGGAGAACATCCCCCCGCCGCCCACGCCCTCCTCGGTGGAGAGCGGGAGCCACTACTTCGAGGCGGGCAACACCGCTTGCGACGACCTCATCTGCCTCGTCTCGCACGCGGAGACCGGGAGCAAGTACGCAAGCTGCCCCGAGGGCAAGTGCGGGTACTGCTCCAAACCGTGCGTCTCCGATCGAGACTGCTACTCGGGCGAGACGGGCCTGAAGTGCGAGCAGATCCTCCTCGACCCCGCCTTCCGGGCGCTGCTGGAGCAGCGGGACCCCAACCTCCTGCGGCGCTACCTGGGCCAGATCGACGGCGTGAGCTTCTGCGTCGTCCCGAGCACATGACGCGGGCGATGGTCACGGCCGTGACCGTCGCCGCGATCGCCGCCGCCTGCTCCTCCGGACGAGACTCCGAGCGCACCTCGCGCCCGCGGCAGCCGCGCGTGATCGTGCAGGGTGCCTCCGGGCCGGCTGCGGTCCGGGTGGAGGTGGCGCGGACCCCCGAGGAGCAGCGCCGCGGCCTCATGCACCGGCACGCGCTCGCGCCCGACGCCGGCATGCTCTTCGTCTTCCCCAGCGAGGAGCGGCACTCGTTCTGGATGGAGAACACGTTCCTGGCGCTCGACCTCCTCTTCATCGGCGACGACGGCGTGGTCCGCGCGATCGTCGAGCGCGCGCCCCTCGGCCGCGAGGCGGACGACGGCGGCGTGAGCTCGCGGTACGTGCTCGAGGTGAACCGCGGCTGGTCGCGCGCCCACGGCGTGAAGCCGGGGGCGAAGGTGACGTTCGAGGAAGTATTGTTCTAGGGCGCGGCGAGCGGGCGCCGCGACCGCCGTCCGGGCTCGGGCTCGGGCTCGTTCACGGGTGAGTCAGCTCTTCCGCAGCAGCTTCTGCGCGACCAGCGGGCCGAGGCTCTCCTGCATGAGCCCCTCGACGACCGAAGCTGATCTCACGGGGGCTGCGCCCCCGCCCCGCCGGCACAGCCGTCGGGGCCCCACCCCTGCTGCGCGGGGCCCTGTGCCGTGCTCGCCGCTTCGCGGCTGCGCGCGGCGGCCCCGCGTGGAGGGGCGCTGCCCCTCCCCCGCGCTTCACGCGGGGCCCCCACCCTGCTGCTGGCTCCGAGTCGTCAGGCTTTCCTCAGCAGCTTCTGCGCGACCAGCGGCCCGAGGCTCTCCTGCATGAGCCCCTCGACGACCGACTCGAACTCGGTGCGTCGGGCCTCCTCGATCCAGACGAACCGGATCCCCATGCCGGCCTCGTCGCCCGCGGCGGCGTGGACCACCTCGCCGTTGAGCTCGAACGGCTTCTCCCGGCCCGGGACGGTGAGCCGGAAGAGGAAGCGCGTACCGATCGGCAGCGTCTTCTTCGTCTTGATGAACGTCCCGCCCTTGGAGATGTTCTTCGTGTAGTCGGCGAAGAAGCTGTTGAGCTTCTTGTAGTCGACCTTGAGCTCGATGGGCGCGCGCCCATGCTCGCGGTTCTCGGGCATCGGCGGCCATGGTATCCCGAGGCGCGGTCGCGATCGAGCGCGCGGTCGCGCTCCCTATCCCACAGGTGCCGGTATGCTTCGCACCCTGCCCCCGCTCGCCTCCGCACGCTCCGTCCGGGTGGGCGCCGCCGTGTCCCTGGGGCTGGGGGCCGCGGCCGCCGGCCTGCCGCTCCTGGAGGTCGCGGGGTACGAGCTGGGGCAGCTCGGCGCGCTCGCCGCGGTGGTCGTGCTCGGGCCCTGGCTCGGCCTGGCCGCCGTCCGGCGCGAGCGCGCGCGGCCGGATCCCTCCCCCCTCGCGGCCTGGTCGGCCGCCTCCCTGGGCTCGGCCGCGCTGCTCGCGGCGCTGTTCGCGGGCGCCGCGCTCCGCGCTGCGTTCGGCCCGTGCCGCGCGCTCCTCGCCGCGGGGTTCTTCCCCGTCCTCGCCCTCCCCTCGGCGTGCCTCGCGGCGGCGCTGGCCGTCGCCGCCGGGTTCGCCGCCCGCGGCCGCAGCGCCCGGGCGGTGGGCCTCTACGCGGCCGCGGCGCTCCTCCTCCTCGGCGCCAGGCTCCTCGCCGCGTGGCGCGGCCCGGAGGCGTACCTCCTCGATCCGCTCTGGGGGTACTTCCCCGGTCCCCTCTACGACGAGCGCGTGCCGCTCGACGCCCGCGTGCTCCTCGGCCGGACCGAGGCGCTCGGCTGGGCGGCCGCGGTCGCGGGCCTCGCCGAGGCGCTCGCGCGGCGCGCGCGC
>JAEYZK010000295.1 GCA_023428085.1 Pseudomonadota bacterium | reverse complement strand
GCGGCGGCCGCGGGCTCCTCGCGATCGCCCGGCACACCCGGGCACGCGTGCTGGCCGCGCGCGGGACGCCGGAGGACGCCCTCGTCCCGCTCGCCCAGGCGCGCGCCGGGTTCCTCGCGGGCGGGCTCCGCTACGAGGCGGCGCGGACCGCGCGGCTCGAGGCGCGGCTCCGGGGCAGCCTGCCCGACGCCTGGGCGGAGCTGGACGCGCTCGTGCGGGTGGATCTCGACGCCTAGGGAGACAGGGAGACGGGAGATGGAGCTCGACCACGTGTTCGTGTGCACGGCGCGGGACGCGCCCGAGGCCGAGCGACTCCGTGCCCTCGGGCTCGTCGAAGGCACGTCCAACGTCCACCACGGCCAGGGGACCGCCAACCGGCGCTTCTTCTTCGCGAACGCGATGCTCGAGCTGCTCTGGGTCCATGACCCTCACCGCTCGTGCTTCGACAGGCTCAGCACGAGCGGGCACGCGGAATCCGTCCTCTGGTTTCGTGCCCGCTCGCCCTGAGCTTGTCGCAGGGCGAGCGTTGACGCGGCCATACCCCTGAGGCGCGCGGCCGGACGCGGGCGGCCCGCTACACTCCCCGGATGACCTCCATCGGCATCTACGTCTACCCCGACGTCGAGGTCCTCGACTTCGCCGGACCGTTCGAGGTCTTCTCGACCGCGAGCCGCGTGGCGCGACGCGGGCGCCCGGACGCACCCGCGCCGTTCGCGGTGTCCCTCGTCGCCGCGCAGGGCGGGCCGGTGAAGGCGCGCGGCGGGTTCACGGTGCTGCCGGACGCGACGCTCGCCTCGCACCCGCCGCTCGACATCGTCCTCGTCCCCGGCGGCGTGCACGAGCCCGAGCTCGACCGGACCGAGCTCGCGGAGTGGCTCCGGCGCCAGGCCGCGTCGGCGCGGCTCGTGGCCTCGGTCTGCACGGGCGCGTTCCTGCTCGCGCGCGCCGGGCTGCTCGACGGCCTCGAGGTCACGACGCACTGGGAGGACGCCGCGGACCTCCGCCGCGCGTTCCCTGCGCTCCGGGTCCGCGAGGGCGCGCGCTGGATCGAGCACGAGCGGATCATGACGTCGGCGGGGATCAGCGCCGGCCTCGACATGAGCCTGCGGATCGTCGCGCGGCTCGCGGGGGAGGACCTCGCGGAGCGCACGGCGCGGCAGATGGAGTACGACTGGCGGAAGCGGGGGTAGCGCGAGAGAAGGTCCGCCTCCGCTCGCCCCGCCGACAGGCTCGGGGCGAGCGGACGCTTCAGCAGCCCTCCACCTCCGCGATCCGCCGCGCCAGGAACCGCCGCTCCGGCTCCTGCCGCGCGAGGTCGAGCGCGCGCGCGTAGGCCTCGCGCGCCTCGCCGGTCCGCCCGAGGCGGCGGAGCAGATCCGCGCGGGCAGCGTGCAGCAGGTGGAAGTCGGCGAGCGCGCCGCCCGCGGCGAGCGCGTCGATGAGGGCGAGGCCGGCCGCGGCGCCGTCGCGCATCGCCACGGCGACGGCGCGGTTGAGCGCCACGACGGGCGAGCCGTCGGCCCGGAGGAGGAGGTCGTACAGCTCGACGATCCGGCGCCAGTCGGTGTCCTCGGCCCGCGCGGCCCGTGCGTGCTCCGCGGCGATGGCCGCCTGGAGCGCGTAGTGGCCGATCACCGGCCCGGCCATGGCGCGCGCGGCGAGCGCCCTCCCCTCGGCGAGCACGGCCGGGTCCCACCGCGCGCGGTCCTGATCGGCGAGCAGCACGAGCTCCCCGTCGGCCGATGTGCGCGCCGCCCGGCGGCCCTCGTGGAGGAGCATGAGGGCGAGGAGCCCGGTCACCTCGGGGTCGGGGAGGAGCTGGAGCAGGAGACGCCCGAGGCGGATGGCCTCGCCCGAGAGATCGGGCCGGACGACGGCGGCGCCGGACGACGCCGAGTAGCCCTCGTTGAACACGAGGTAGACGACCCGCAGCACGCTCTCGAGGCGCTCCGGCAGCTCCTCGGCCGCGGGCACCTGGTACGGGATGCGGTCGTCGCGGATGCGCGCCTTGGCCCGCACGATCCGCTGCGCGACGGTCGGCGGCCGCACGAGGAACGCGGCGGCGATCTCCTCGGTCGCGAGCCCGCACACCTCGCGGAGCGTCAGGGCGACCTGCGCGTCGGGCGGGATCGCGGGATGACAGCAGGTGAACACGAGCCGCAGCCGGTCGTCCCCGAGCGCTCCGGCCTCGTCGTCCACGGGCTCCTCCTCCAGCCGCCGCGCGAGCTCCGCCACGGCGGCGTCGTGCCGGGCGCGCCGGCGGAGCGCGTCGATCGCCTTGAACCGCCCTGCAGACACGAGCCAGGCGCGGGGGTTCGCGGGCACGCCCTCCCGCGGCCACCGCTCCGCCGCGGCGGCGAACGCCTCGTGCAGCCCCTCCTCTGCGCGATCGAAGTCGCCGAGGAGGCGGATCAACGTCGCGAGCACGCGGCGCGACTCGGCGCGCCAGAGGGCAGCGAGGTCGATGTGCGCTCGCCCTTCGACGGGCTCGGGGCTCGCGGAGTGCGTGCCGGAGCGCTCCGCCGGCTTGCGCCCGGGCTCGGGCTCGTTCACGGGGAGGGTCACGGCCGGACGGGGAACCAGATCTCCATCCCGCCGTGCCCGGACGCGGGATCGAACTCCTCCCCGTAGCGCTCGAGGAAGTCCGGGAGGCCGGGGCGGTGATCGGCGGCGAGGCCCGCGGCCGGGAACCACCGGGACCAGATCGCGTTGATCATGTCCCCGAGGCGCGAGACGTGCTCCCGGTGCGGGAACACCGCCCAGCGCAGCGGCGGCAGGTCGAGGGGGCGCAGCTCGGGCGGCAGGCCGTCGTACCCCGCCACCTCGACGGCGCACCGGTACTCGTACGTCGGCGATCCGTCGAAGCAGTGAAGCCCGACGCCGTACGTGACGCGGCCCACCTGCGCCGGCAACGCACTCGCGTCGAGCAGCGCCACGAACCGCCCCCAGAGCGCCGGGATCTCGCGCATCGTCTCGGGCGTGTAGCGCCCGGCGAGGCCGGCGAGGCGCATGGGCCGGCCCTCCACGAACCGCGGGGGCTCCACCTGGATGCCAGGATCGCTTCCGGCCGTCGGTTCCATCATCGCTCCAGCGGTGCGTGGGTGGTGGGCTGCGTCTTCGCGGGCTCGAGCTCGGCGTGGAGATCGCGGAGCGGCCGGACCTCGATCCACCCGTTCCGGGCGGAGGGGATCCCGGCGGCGATCCGGATGGCCTCCTCGCGGCTCCCCGCCTCGACGAGGAGGAAGCCGCCGAGGTGTTCCTTGGTCTCCGCGAACGGACCGTCCGTGGCCGAGAGCTTCCCGCTCCGCACGCGGACGAGCGTGGCCGTGTGCTCGAGCTCCAGCGCGCCCGACTCGACGAGGTGGCCGGACGCGCGCAGCCCGGCGTCGTACGCGAGGTGCTCGCGGATGAGCGCGTCCTCCTCGTCGGCGCTCGGCGCCGGGCCGCCGTCCTCCCACCGGACCATGCAGAGGAACCTCACGCCGGGCTCCCGGCCGGCGCCGGAGCGCTCTTCTCCTCCGGGTATGCGATCTCGAGGATCGGCCGTACCTCGATGGACCCGAGCCGCGCGAGCGGGATGCCCGCTGCGATCTGGACCGCCTCGTTGAGATCGCGCGCCTCGATGATCACGACGCCGCCCACCTGCTCCTTGGTCTCCGCGAAGGGGCCGTCGGTGGTGGCGAGCTTCCCGTCCCGCACGCGCACGGTGATCGCGGCCTCCGGGCTCTGCAGCGCGTCGGCGAGGACGAGGTGCCCGCGGCGCGCGAGCTCCTTGTCGTAGTCGAGCGAGTCGCGGTCGAGCGCGTCCTTCTGCGCGGGCGTGAGGGTGTCGAAGATCGAGCCTTCGAAGCAGACGAGGCAGGCGTAGCGCACGGTGCACCTCCGTTGCGGCCGTCGTGGCCGTCCATGCCCGGTGGTCGAACGGCCTGCGCCGGATTCGACAGAGGGCGGGGCGACGCCCCGAGAGGGCCCCAGCTCGGTCACGGAGGGATAAGCGCGCCGGCCGCGCGCTTCATGGCCGCCGCACCGTCCCGGCGGGGACGCGCGTCGATCCCGGCGCGCTCCGTTCGACTGCCCCGCGAGAGGAGGCAACATGCTGAACAATGGCGGAGGATGGGGGACGCAGGTGGGGATGGCGGCGATGCTCCGGGAGCGCGGATACCTGCTCGAGGAACAGCGGCCCCGGCAGCGCCGGGAGGCGCCGGGGCGGCGCCGGGCTGCGCGGGCGCGCCGCTGGTCGGTGACGCGCGCGGTGTTTTCCAGGATGTAGTGCGGGGTGAACTTTTGGGCGCCGTCGTTTTCGAGGATGATGACCGAGCCGATGCGATCGTTGT
>JAEYZK010000291.1 GCA_023428085.1 Pseudomonadota bacterium | reverse complement strand
TCAGTTGTCAGTTGTCAGTTGTCAGTTGTCGGGGTCGGTTGTCGGGGTCAGCTGGCTTGGCCGGGTGCGGGCCACTGACAAGCTGACCACTGACAACTGATCGCCGACCACTGAGCCGGCCTTTCGCGGGGGGCAGGACTGCGCTAGAAACAGCGCATGCCCTTCCCCCAGGAGCGGCCTCGGCGGTTGCGGCGGACCGAGGCGCTCCGCGCCCTGGTGCGGGAGACGACCCTCGCCCCCGACGACCTCATCTGGCCGCTCTTCGTCGTGCCCGGCCAGCGCGTGCGCAACGCGGTGCCGAGCATGCCGGGCGTGTTCCAGCTCTCCGTGGACGAGCTCGTGGCCGAGGCGCAGGCGGGCTGGGCGGCGGGCGTACGGTCGGTCATCCTCTTCGGGATCCCGGAGCGGAAGGACGCGGAGGGCTCGGGCGCGTGGGCCGAGGACGGGATCGTGCCGCGCGCGGTGCGGGCGCTCAAGGCGCAGGTGCCCGGGCTCGTGGTGATGACGGACGTCTGCCTCTGCGAGTACACCGACCACGGCCACTGCGGCGTGCTCCGCCCGCCGGCGGCCGGCGGCCCGGGGCAGGGGCTCACGGTGGACAACGACCTCACCCTGCCGCTCCTCGCCCGCGAGGCGGTCGCGCACGCGAAGGCCGGGGCCGACCTCGTCGCGCCCTCGGACATGATGGACGGCCGCATCGGCGCGATCCGCGCCGCCCTCGACGGCGCGGGGTTCGCCGACCTGCCGATCCTCTCGTACGCCGCCAAGTTCGCCGGCGCCTTCTACGGCCCGTTCCGCGACGCGGCGGAGAGCGCGCCGCGCGAGGGCCCCGGGATCCCGAAGGACCGCAAGGCCTACCAGATGGACCCGGCCAACGTGCGCGAGGCGCTCCGCGAGGTGGAGCTCGACGTGGCCGAGGGCGCGGACCTCCTCATGGTGAAGCCGGCCGTCCCCTACCTCGACGTCGTGCGCCTGGTGCGCGACCGGTTCCTCCTGCCGACGGCCGCGTACCATGTCTCCGGCGAGTACGCGATGATCAAGGCCGCCGCGGAGCGCGGCTGGATCGACGAGGACCGGGTCGTGCTCGAGACGCTCACCTGCTGCCGCCGCGCCGGCGCGGACCTCGTCCTCACCTACTACGCCCGGCACGCCGCCCAGCTCCTCACGGGGAACCGCGGATGAGCCCGCGCGCCGCCGAGGCTGCCCCGCCCGCGACCTACAAGGTGGTCGAGGTCTCGCCCGTCTCGGAGGAGACGCTCGAGGACGCCCTCAACGAGTGGACCGCGGCCGGCTTCGCCTTCGAGTCGCTCCACTTCGTGGCGCGCGAGGGCTCGCACCGGCCGGCGCTGGCGTACCTCTTCTTCGTGCAGGGGAAGCCCAGGGCCGGGAAGGGGAGGGCGGGCGCGCCGTGAGGGGGCTGCTCCGCGACGCCCGGCCCGAGGGGAGCCCGTACCCCAAGGCCGATCTCACGCTGCGCGCCCTGGCGCGGCTCGTGGACTTCGGCCTCGCGCTGCTCCTCGCCTTCTCCGCGCCGCCGGTCGGGCCGCTCGCGGCCGCGCTCTACCTGCTCGCGGCCGACAGCCTCTTCCACGGGCAGTCCGCGGGGAAGCGGCTCTTCGGCGTCCGGGTGATGGTGGTGCCGCGGCGGGCCCCGGCCGGCGTCCACGAGTCGCTCCTGCGCAACGCGCCGTTCGCCCTCGTCGCCGTGTTCGCGACGTTCCCGCCGCTCTGGCTCGTCCTCTTCGTCGCCGGCGTGCCGATCGTCGCGTTCGAGACGTACATGATCCTGACGGACCGCCTCGGCATCCGCGTCGGCGACGTGTTCGCCGACACGCAGGTGGTGGACGCGAAGGAGCTCGCCCGGACCGAGGCGCCGAGCCCGCTCGCGACGCCCGCCCCGGTGCGGCCCGGCTCGTCCGCGAGCGCCTAGCCCCATGCGCATCGCCCTCACGCACAACCTCCGGCTCTCCGACGCCGAGGACGAGGCGGAGTTCGACACGCGCGAGACGGTGGACGCGCTCGCCGGCGCGATCGAGCGGCTCGGCCACCGGGTCGAGCGGATCGAGGTCTCCGGCCCCGCCTCGCGCACCGTGGCCAGGCTCGAGGCGTTCGGCCCGGACCTCGTGTTCAACACCGCCGAGGGCCGGCGCGGCCGGTTCCGCGAGGCCTTCTTCCCGGCCCTCTTCGACGAGCTGGGGATGCCCTACACCGGGTCGGACGCGTACGTGCTCGCCCTCACCCTGGACAAGCAGCTCACCAAGCTCGTCCTCGGCCAGCACGGGATCCCGACGCCGCGCTGGCAGTACGTGCTCGACGCGGCGCGCCTCCAGGTCAACGCCCTGCGGTTCCCGGTGATCGTGAAGCCCAACTTCGAGGGGAGCTCGAAGGGCATCACCCAGGACTCGGTGGTCGAGGATCCCGGCCGGCTCCACGAGGTCGTGCGCGAGACGCTCGCGCGCTACCCCGCCGGCCTCCTCGTCGAGGAGTACGTGGTCGGCCGCGACGTGACCGTGCCGTTCCTCGAGGCGGCGGCCCCGGAGCGCGGCGGCGTCCTCCAGGCGGTGGAGTACGTGATCGACGAGGCCGCGAGCGCCGGGCGCAGGTATCCGATCTACGACTACGAGCTCAAGACGAAGCTCGACCGCCACGTGTCGGTCCGCGCCCCCGCGAGGCTGAAGCGCTCGCAGGCGGAGCGGATCCTGGAGCTGTGCGGCCGCGTCTACCGGGAGCTCGGCATCCGCGACCTCGGCCGCGTCGACCTCCGGCTCGGCGACGACGGCGCGATCCACTTCCTCGAGGTGAACGCGCTCCCCTCGCTCGAGCCGGGCGCCGGGATCTACGCCGCCGCCGCCCTCGAGGGGCTCCACCAGGACGGCGTGCTCGCGGCGGTGATCCAGAGCGCCGTCGCGCGGCACGGGATCGTGGACCGGGCGAGCCGGCGCGGGCGCCCCCGCCGGACCGCGTCGCTCCGCGTGGGGTTCACCTTCAACGTGAGGCGCGTCACCCCGGACCCGTCGGGCGAGCAGGACGACGAGGCCGAGTACGACTCGCCCGGGACGCTGCAGGCCATCCGCGAGGCGATCGCCGGCGCCGGCCACGAGGTGGTCGATCTCGAGGCGACGCAGGACCTCCCGCTCGTCCTCGCCACGTCCCCGGTGGACGTGGTGTTCAACATCGCCGAGGGCTTCCGGGGCCGGAGCCGCGAGGCCCACGTCCCCGCGCTCCTCGAGCTGCTCGAGATCCCGTACACCGGCTCGGATCCCGCCGCCCTCTCGGTGTCGCTCGACAAGGCGCTCGCGAAGCGGATGGTCCGGACGCACGGGATCCTCACCCCGGACTACGCCGTCCTCCAGACCGGCCGCGAGCGGCTGCCGCGCGAGCTCGACTTCCCGCTCATCGTGAAGCCGGTCGCGGAGGGCACGTCCAAGGGGGTCACCGCGAAGTCGGTCGTGCGCGACGAGGGCGAGCTGCGCGAGGTGGCGCGGGAGCTCATCGCCAAGTACCGGCAGCCCGCGCTCGTCGAGCAGTACGTCGCCGGCCGCGAGTTCACGGTCGGGCTCCTCGGCGAGCGGCGCCCGCGGGTCTTGCCGCCGATGGAGATCGTCTTCCTCGACGCGAGCGACCCGACGCCGGTCTACTCGTTCGACATGAAGCAGGAGTGGAGCAAGCGGCTCCGCTACGAGGTGCCGGCGCGCCTCGCGGAGCGCGAGCTCGAGCGGCTGGAGAAGGCCGCGCGCGAGACGTTCTTCGCCCTCGGCTGCCGCGACGTCGCCCGGCTCGACTTCCGCATGGACGCCGAGGGGCGCCTCTTCTTCATCGAGTGCAACCCGCTCCCCGGCCTCACGCCCGGCTGGTCCGATCTCGTGCTCATCGCGCAGGCCGCCGGCATCGACCACCGGAGCCTCATCGGCGAGATCCTCTCGTTCGCGATCCGCCGCTACGAGGAGCGCGAGCGGGCGCGCGAGCGGGCCCGCCGGGCGCAGGCGGCCGCCGGACGCGAGCCGGGCCCCGGGCGCGGCGAGGGCGGGAACGGCCCGGCGCCGAGCGACGAGGCGGAGAGGTAGCGCTCGCCTGTCCTGCGCGGCGAGGTGCGCAAGGCTTGCTCCGCCGCCGAGTTCTCGCGTCGCGCCGCGCGCCGGGCTACTCCTCATCGCATGCCGGACACCACCCCGCCCCGCTGCCGCGCCCGCGACCTCGGCATCTCCCTCGGACGGTTCAAGCCCGGGCGGTGGAACGCGATCACCGACGTGGCGGGCGTGCGGGTGGGTCACTCCACGATCGTCCGGGGCTCGGGGGCCCTGAAGCCCGGCAAGGGTCCGATCCGCACGGGCGTGACCGCCATCCTCCCCAACACCACCAACATCTTCGAGGAGCGGGTCGTCGGCGGCGGGTTCGTCCTCAACGGCGCCGGCGAGGTCTCGGGCATGACGCAGCTCCTCGAGTGGGGGCTCGTCGAGACGCCGATCTTCCTCACCAACACGCTCTCGGTCGGGGCCGTCTCCGACGGCGCGGTGAAGTGGATGGTCGACCGGTACCCGGGCATCGGGGACGAGCACGACGTCATCATCCCGCTGGTCGGCGAGTGCGACGACTCGTGGCTCAACGACATCGCCGGCCGGCACGTCCGCGCGGAGCACGTCGCGGAGGCGCTCCAGACGGCGAGCGACGGCCCGGTGGCCGAAGGGAACGTGGGCGGCGGGACGGGGATGATCACCTGCGACTTCAAGGCGGGGATCGGCACGTCGAGCCGCAAGCTGCCGGAGGCGATGGGCGGGTACACCATCGGCGTGCTGGTGATGTCCAACTTCGGCGTCATGCACCAGCTCCGCGTCGGCGGCCTCCCCGTGGGCGAGGTGCTCGACGCGCGGTACCGGAAGAAGCTGCCGCGCCGGCACGAGGACTACGGGTCGATCATCGCGGTCATCGCCACCGACGCGCCGCTCGCCACGCACCAGCTCAACCGCGTCGCGAAGCGGGCCGCGCTCGGGATCGGCCGGGTGGGCTCCTCCGCGAGGCACGGCTCGGGCGAGATCATCCTCGCGTTCTCCACCGCCAACCAGGTGCCCCGCGAGACCAACAAGATGGTCTACCGGATGAAGATCCTCCTCGACCAGCGGCTCGACCCGCTCTACGAGGCCGTGATCGAGGCGACCGAGGAGGCGATCCTGAACGCGCTCTGCATGGCGCGGGACATGGACGGGGTGAACGGGAACGTCTGCCGCGCGCTGCCGCTGGCGGACGTGAAGGAGCTCGTCCTGGCGTGGCAGGAGGTGAGCGCCCGGCAGGCCGCCGCGCCCAGGGCCGCCGGCGATCGCCCGCCCTCGCCGGACGTCCCCGGCCGGCTCCGCGCGGCGGTGCCGCCGGTCCGCCCCACCGCGG
>JAEYZK010000434.1 GCA_023428085.1 Pseudomonadota bacterium | reverse complement strand
GCCGCGGGCGCCGCGGCCGGGAAGGAGGTCGCCGCGGGCACGCGCGTCTTCGCGCTCCCGCCCACCTACGCGGGCCGCTGGGTGTCCACGGTGTCCGGCGGCCTCCGCGCGGAGGCGCGGCTCCAGGCCGTCACCGCGAGCCTCTCCGGCGAGGCGCAGTTCCGGTGGGCGGTGGGGGGCCAGGGCCTCGAGGACGGGACGAGCGGCACGCTCACCGTCTCCGGGGTGGAGGTGGGGTACACGGTGAAGGGGGCGAACCTGCTCCTCACGGTGGCGAGCGCGGCCGAGCTCGAGCTGTTCGTGCAGGTGACCGCCGTCGATCGGCACGGCTGCTCCGCCCAGGCGAGCCGCTGCGTCCGCCGCACCGGCCCCTGCCGCAAGCGCGTCCGCCAGCTGCCGACCTTCACCCAGTGGAAGGGCCTCCACCAGCTCCCGGAGGTCACGGTCGCGAGCGGCCTCGTCACGGCCCACGCCGGGGTGCTACAGCTTCCGGGACAGGTCCCGTCCCGCGGGGCCGGTGGGAAGGACTGCGGCTGCGGGTGACGCGGCCGGGGAGGCACCATGGCGCGGCGCGAGCGGAAGACGTTCTACGAGCGGATCGTGACGGTGTTCGGGGACATCCTCGTGTACCCGTGGCCGCTCTTCCTCCTCTACAACCCGCGGGGCTACCGCGTGCGCGGGGAGGACATCCGCGAGCTGCTCGACGTGCTCCGCCCCGGCGACGTGCTCGTGCGCGGCTACGACAACTACCTCGACGGCAAGATCATCCCCGGCTACTTCAGCCACTGCGGGCTGTACGTCGGGGACGTCACCGAGGCGGACGCCACGACCATCGCGGCGGCCGGCGCGCGCGACGGCCTCCCCGAGGCGCACCGGGTGAAGCCCGGCCGCTCCATGGTCGTGCACGCGCTCGCCGAGGGGGTCCTCACCGAGGACGTCATCAACTTCTGCCGCTGCGACTACATGGCCGTGCTGCGGCCGCCGGCGCGCCTCGCCGCCCGGAACGCGGCCTGGGCGCCGGTGGTCGCCGAGGAGAGCCTCGACCCCCGCGAGCGCGCGATCCTCGCCCGGCTCCGCGCCGGCGAGCCGGTCGAGTTCGCCGAGGCGCTCCCGCTCGTCCGCGAGGCCGCGCTCGGCCGGCTCGGCACGCGCTACGACTTCAAGTTCGACTTCGCGCGGCTGGACCGGCTCTCCTGCTCGGAGCTGGTGTACTTCGCGATGAAGGCGCTCGGGCCGTTCCTCGACGTCGGCCCGGTGAACCGGCGCATGCTGCTCTTCTTCAAGCGCTCGGTGATCGAGCCGGACGCGTTCGTCCGCTCACCGCTCGAGCTGGTGTGGAAGAGCCGCTCCGTGGACGAGGCGCGGCTCGCCGCGCTTCGCCCGGAGGACACCCGCCCGACCCCGGCGCCGAGGGCCGTCGTCGCCTGACGCCGACCGCGCGCGCGCCGGTCAGAGCCGCTTGTACCGCCCCGCGTCCAGGTCCGCGTTGATGCCGTCGCTCCGCAGCTCCCGCGGGACGAGCAGGTTGCGCGGGTGGAGGAGCCGCCGCATCGGCTGGTGCTCCGGCGGGACCTTCCGCACCGTCTCGAGGGAGAGCTCGACGCAGTCGGCGAGGTCGGCCTCGAACTGCTTGCGCACCGCCACCGGGAAGTCGCCGCCGGAGACGACGACGTTGCTCTCGGTGTGGTGGAAGCACGAGCCCGACGCGACGTTGTACGAGCCGACCGAGGCGACCACGTCGTCGATGACCAGGTTCTTGCTGTGGAACGCCCCGGGCCGCTGCCACTCGAACACGCGGATCCCGTGCTCGAGGAGCCACGGGAAGTGGTTCGAGCTCTCCCAGTACATCCAGCCGAGCAGCCCGAAGAACATGAGCGTCCGCGAGGAGGGGCGCGAGTTGGTGACGAGCCGCACCTCCACGCCGCGCGCCACCGCCGCGGCGAGCGCCTCGGCGAGGAGGCGCGGCGGCCGGATGCCGTGGCAGCCCCAGTGGATCGAGCGGCGCGCCTGGCGCACGAGCAGGAGCACCTGCTCGGTCATCCGCAGCTTGCCCTCGTCGTATGGCTTGTGCGGCACGTAGCGGATCCGCTCCGGGCCGGTCGGGGCCAGCGCCGGCAGGGCGCGGTCCCCCGCGCCGCGCTCGATCGCGTCCACCGCGGCCGCGGCGCCCGCCCGCGCGGCCGCCAGGTCGGGGTGGTCGCGGCGCCTCCACGCGGCGTCGAGCTCGGAGTAGAGCGCCCAGTCGTACTCGAACTGGCGGCGGACGTCCGCCACCACGGGGCCGGTGAGGAGGACGTCGCTGTCGCGCCACGCCTTCGGCCGGATCCCGCCGTAGGCGTACTTGTCCCCCCAGTTGATGCCGCCGAGGATCGCGAGCCGGCCGTCGACCACCGTGTACTTCTCGTGGAACCGGTGCTTCACCTTCTCGAGGACGACGCGCTTCGGCGTCGCGAGGAGGCCGCCGTCCGCCGGCGCGACGCGGGCGTCCCGGAAGATCGGCGAGTACCGGAGGACGCCGGCGCCGGCGCGCTGGAGCTCCCGCAGCCACGGCCCGACGAGCGTCGACCAGGCCACCGCGTCGTCCACGATGATCCGGACGCGGACGCCCTGGCGGAGCTTCCGGAGGAGGAGGTCGCAGAGCCGGCGGGTGGTCCCGTCCCGCATCATCGAGAAGCTGACGAGGTCGATGCTGCGCTCCGCGCCCTCGAGCGCCGCCCAGCGCTGCGCGTACGAGCCCGCGCCGCTGGGCAGGAACACGATCGCGTTCCCCGCGCGGATCGACGTGCCGGAGTAGCGGTCCGCCTCGGCCTCGGACGCGGCGCCGAGGAGCGGGTGCACCGCGGTCGCCGGGCTCTCGCTGAGCTGATCCATCGGTGGAACGGACTGTAGCACCCGGCGCAGGCCAATCCCCGGGCCCGCCCAAGCGGGGTGCGGGAGGCGGGGGAGCGCAACCTTGCAAGCGCGACACCGCGAGCGGATGCCGGCGCCCGCACGCACGTGCCCGGCGATCACCGCTCCTCCGGCACCCCCGTCCAGACCTTCCCTCCCCGCACCCACTCCAGCCGGTCCGGCGCCCTCCCGAGGAGGCGCAGGTACCCGGGGTGAATGCACCGGTGGTGATGAAACGCGCA
>JAEYZK010000404.1 GCA_023428085.1 Pseudomonadota bacterium | reverse complement strand
CCGCGCGCTCGGGCTCGCGCCGCGGGTCCTCTCGGGCGACGCTGCGCGGACCACGGCCGCCGTGGCCGCGGCGCTCGACCTGCCGCACGGCGCCGAGGCCTCGCCCATCGCCAAGCGAGACGAGCTCGCGCGGCTCCAGGCGCGGGGGCGGCGCGTCCTGTTCGCCGGCGACGGCCTCAACGACGCGCCGGCGCTCACGCTCGCGGACGTGGGGGTCGCGGTCGGCCGCGGGCCGGACGTCACCCTCGAGAGCGCCGACGCCGTGCTCGTGCGCGACGACCTCGCGCTCCTCCCCGAGCTCGTCCGCCGCGCGCGTCGCGCGACCGCGGTCATCCGGCAGAACGTGTTCTGGGCCTTCTTCTACAACGCCGTGGCGATCCCGCTGGCCATGGCGGGCTGGCTCCACCCCATCGTCGCCGCCGCCGCGATGGCCGCGAGCTCGCTCTTCGTGGTGGGGAACTCGATGAGGTTGCGCTCGTGAGCCTCGGGTTCCTGATCGTCTGCTCGCTGTCGCTGGGCATCGCCGCCTGGCTGTCGTTCCTGTGGTCGGTCCGCAGTGGACAGTACGAAGACCCGGAAGGGCCGAAGTACCGGATGCTCGACGACGATGACGAGCCGCGTCGGGAAGATCCCGGCGGGAACGAGGATCACGACACGAAGCTGTGAAGCCGCATCACACCGTGAGCGCGCTTCACGAGAGGGTCGGATCCGTACGGGCTTCACTCATAGCGCAAGTCGCGGGAATGCATGCGGAAGACGGGTGGCCCACGCGATGCAATCCCTCGCGCCCGCGCCCCACTCGTCGCACGTCCCGGGCGAGAGGTGTACGACAGCGTCAACCCGACGCTCTGCCCTGCCGTGCTCGATGGCCCATGCGGGGAGCAAATCGCCGATCGAGGGAGCGGCGATTCGCGCCTCACCTGTGCCGACGGAGACCGGAAGCGCCGTCCGATTGACGCTGTTGTAGACCTCTCGCGCCGGGCCTCGAGCCCCACCCGTGAACGAGCCGGGTCCGCGCCCGCTCCCGCGCCGACCTCTCTTTGGTCGGCGCTCCGTCACCCCTCCGTCCGCGCCGCCGCCACGCGCTCCGCCACGCGCGCGCGGAGCTCGGCCGGGTCCACGGGCTTCTCGAGGTGTGGGCGCCCCGCCTCGAGGAACGCGCGTGAACGGTCCGTGAAGGCGCCGCCGGTCAGGTAGACGATCCGCGAGACGAGGTCGGGCGCCTCGGCCCGGAGCCGCTCCTCGAGCTCCATCCCGCTCATCTCCGGCATCATGAGGTCGCAGAGCACGACGTCCCAGCGCTCCCCCGCGGCGGCGCGCTGGAGGACCTCGCGGGGCGAGGTGAGGACCGTCACCTCGTGCGCGGTGAGGAGCCGGGCGAGGCTCTTGCCGACGAGCACCTCGTCGTCCACGACGAGCACGCGGCCGCGGCGTGGGGAGGGCGCGGGGGCCGGGCGGGGGCGCTCGCGCGCGGCGTCGGCGCGGAGGATGGGGAGGCGGACGCGGAGCGTGGTGCCCGCGCCCTGCGGGCTCTCCACGTCGATGGTCCCGCCGATGGCGGAGACGATGCCGTGGCACACGGAGAGCCCGAGCCCCGTGCCGGCGCCGACCGGCTTGGTCGTGAAGAACGGGTCGAAGACGCGCGGGAGGTCGGCCGCCGGGATGCCCGCGCCCGTGTCGTGCACCTCCACCACGACCCGGTCGCCGTCGGCCCGCGCGGACACGCGGATCTCGTTCTCCGCCGCGCGCCCCTCGGGGATCGCCTGCGCCGCGTTGACGAGGAGGTTCACGAAGACCTGGCCCAGCTCGTGCGGCGCGGCGCGCACCGGGGGCAGGCCGTCGGCGACGTCCACGCGGAGCTGGGCGCGGTGCGCGATCTCGTTCCGCGCGATCCCGATCGCCGCCTCGAGCTCGGCCTTCACGTCCACGGGACGGCGCTCCTCTCCCCGCGCGGGCTGGGCGAACTGCCGGAGGCCCTGCACGATCCCGCGCACGCGCGCTGCTCCATCCATGGCGTCGCGCACGGCTCGGCGCAGGTCGTCGATGCGGGCGGGCTCCGCCGGCGCGCCGGGCTCCAGCGCGGCGAGCGCCTCGTCCACGGCCACGAGGTTCGCCCAGACGTAGGCGAGCGGGTTGTTCACCTCGTGGGCGACGCCGGCGGCGAGCGTCCCCACCCCCGCCAGGCGGTCCGTGTGCCGCAGCCGCTCCTGGAGGCGCCGCGCCTCGGTGACGTCGGTGATGGTCCCCGCGAGGTGGGTCGCACGTCCGGTCCCGTCGCGCGCCGTCGCCCGCCCGCTGAGCTGCGCCCACCGCCAGCCGCCGTCGGGCGCGGGCATCCGGTACTCCGAGCTGAACACGGCCGTCCGCCCCTCGACGTGCGCCTCCAGCTCGGCCCGCGCCCGCTCCCGATCGTCGGGGTGCACGAGCGACATCCAGCCGTCGGCGCTCCGCCCGCTCTCGCCCTCGATCCCGGCCCGGCCCTCGGGGCGGAGCTCGCCGCGGCGCACGTCCAGCTCCCAGTACGCGTGGCCGGCGCACTCCATCGCCAGGCGGAGCTGCGCCTCGCGCCGCCGGACCTCCACCCACGCGTGGCGCTCCGCCGTCATGTCGGCGAACGACGTCAGGACGCCGTGCGGCCGCGCGGCGCCGCCGAGCCGGAGCGGCTCGGACGACATCGCGAGCCAGCGCACCATCCCGTCGCGCTGGACCAGGCCGAGGAGCTCGTTCCGGACCGGCTGGCCGCTGCGGAGGGTGCGGTTGGCCGGATACTCGGAGGGCGGGAAGGGCGTCCCGTCGGAGCGGAGCGCGTGCCAGTTCTCGCGGCTCGTGCGCCCCATGAGCTGCTCGCGCACCAGGCCCATGATCCGCTCCGCCGACGCGTTGCACTCGACGATCCGGCCCTCGGTGTCGAAGATGACGACGCCCTCGGCCATCGCCGCGAACACCGACCGGAGCCGCGCCTCGCTCTCGCGCAAGGCCGCCTCGGCGCGGACGCGCGCGGTGACGTCGCGGACGATGCCCTCGAACGCGACCACCGCGCCGGTCGCGTCGCGGAGGACGGTCCCGCGGGACTCGACGTGGACGATCCGGCCGTCCTTGTGGACCCAGCGGATCACCTGGCCCTCGGGCCGCGACTCGACCAGGCCGGGGTCGGCGGCGAGGTGGCGATCGTCGGGGTGGACGATCCGGAGGGCGAGCTCCGGATCGGCGTAGAACTCCTCGGCGGAGTAGCCCGTCACCGCCGCCACCGCCGGGCTCACGTACTCGAACCGCGGCGGCGACCCGGCCCGGATCCGGAAGATCACGTCGCGCGCGCTCTCGCCGACGAGCCGGAGCAGGGCGTCCCGCTCCAGGGTCACCGCGTCGTCTCGGTCCGCGCCCACGGCCCGAGCTTAGCCCGGCGCCCAGAGGGGGAGAAGCCGACACCCACGATGCGGGCGCTGAAAGGGCGCGACCCGCGTGCTATGACCTGCCACGCGTGGGGGTGGGTCGCGCGGCAGTCATGAGGCGCGGCGGCCAGCGCCAGGGGGCCGACATGAAGGTCCGGGAGATCGAGGTCATCGAGGACTACAGCGCGCGCGCCCGGCTCGACGAGGGGTTCCTGCGGCTGAAGCGGCTGCGCGCGCGCAACCGCCGGACCGACGGGAGCGCCTCGCCCGAGTACAGGATCGACGTCATCGATCGGCCCACGCTCGACGCGGTGGCGCTCGTCGTCTGGGCGCGCTCGGCCCGAGGCGTGGAGGTGCTGACGCGCCACCAGCTCCGGCCGGCGGCGTTCTTCCGCCGCGGGAGGACGGCGGCGCTGCCCGAGCCGGAGTACCTGCTCGTCGAGGAGATCGTCGCGGGCGTGCTCGAGCCGGGCGAGCTGGGCGAGGCCGCGCTGCGCCAGCGGGCGGTGGAGGAGGCGCACGAGGAGGCGGGGCTCGTCATCGACCCGGCCGCCGTGCGCCGCCTCGGCGGCGCGTTCTTCCCGCTGCCGGGGATCGTGTCCGAGAAGATCCACGTGCTCGAGGCGGAGGTGGTGCGTGCGCCCGGGCCGGACCTCTTCGACGCCCCGCGCGAGGGCGACGGCTCTCCGCTCGAGGAGGGGTCGCACCTCCAGTGGCGGACGCTCGAGGCCGCGATCCGCGCGTGCGACGCGAGCGAGATCGAGGATGCGAAGACGGAGCTCGGGTTCCGGCGGTTGGCCCTCCGGCTCCGTTCGGGGGCGGGCGCGTGAACGAGCCCGCCCCGGAGCGCCACCGCGGCGAGCCCCGGGCGCGCGCACGGGCCCGGAGTGAACCTCGCGCGCAGTCCACAGGAGGTCGCATGCCGAGCCGCAAGCGAGCCCGCACCCGCGTCGAGCGCGACACGATGGGCGAGGTCGAGGTCCCGGCCCGGGCGCTCTACGGCGCCCAGACCGCGCGCGCGGTCCAGAACTTCCCCATCTCCGGCCTGCGCGCCCACCCCGCGTACCTCGCGGCGACCGTGCGCGTGAAGCTCGCCGCGGCGCGCGTGAACGCGTCGCTGGGGCTGCTCCCGCGGGCGAAGGCGCGGGCGATCGAGAAGGCCGCGCGCGAGGTGCTCGCGGGCCAGCACGGCGACCAGTTCGTGGTGGACGTCTACCAGGCCGGCGCCGGGACCTCGCACAACATGAACGTGAACGAGGTCCTCGCGCGCCGCGCGAACCAGCTCCTCGGCGAGCCGGACGGCGCCGCCCGGGTGCACCCGAACGACGACGTCAACATGGCGCAGTCCACGAACGACGTCGTGCCCACCGCGATCCGCCTCGCGGCGCTGGAGCTCGCCCCGGAGGTGATCCAGGCGCTCGCCGGCCTGGCGGCGACGTTCGCGGGCAAGGCGAGGGCGTGGGACCGGATCGTGAAGGCAGGGCGGACGCACCTCATGGACGCGACGCCGATCCGGCTCGGTCAGGAGGTGTCGGGCTGGAGCACGGCGCTCGGCGTCGCGGCGGGCCGCGTGCGCGACGCGCTCCCGGAGCTCTCGCTCCTCGGGATCGGCGGGACGGCGGTCGGCACGGGGCTCAACGCCCACCCGCGCTACCCGGTCCTCATGGCCGAGGAGCTCGCGGCGCTGACGGGCACCCCGCTCCAGCCCGCGCCCAACCCGTTCTACGCGATGCAGTCGAGCGCGCCGTTCGTGGCCCTCGCCGGCGCGCTCCGGATCGCCGCGCTCGAGCTCCTCCGGATCGGCGGCGACGTCCGCCTGCTGGGGAGCGGCCCCACCGCGGGCCTCGGGGAGCTCGTGCTGCCCCCGGTCCAGCCCGGGTCGTCGATCATGCCGGGCAAGGTGAACCCGTCGATGGCCGAGATGCTCGCGATGGTGTCGTACCAGGTGGTGGCGCTCGACGGCGCGGTGGCCTGGGCCGCCAGCGGCGGGCAGCTCGAGCTCAACGTGATGATGCCCCTCGTCGCCTTCGATCTCTGCCACGCGCTGGAGATCCTCGCGCGCGCGGTGCGGGCGTTCGACGCGCGCCTGGCGCGCGGACTCGAGGTGGACGAGGCGCGCTGCCGCGCGTACGCCGAGCGCACGGTGAGCCTCGCGACCGCCCTCGCGCCGCGGATCGGCTACGCCGCCGCCGCGGAGGTCGTGAAGCAGGCGCTCGCCACCGGCCGCTCCATCGTCGAGGTCGCGGCCGAGCGGCCGGAGCTGACGCCGGCGGAGGCGCGGAGGCTGCTGGACCCGGGGAGGCTGACGCGGCCGGGGCGGGGGTGAGCGATCCTCGTCGCGTCGCCCGGTCGCGGGCTCGTTCACGGGGCGGGACGCGCGGCATAAGATGATCCCGGTGGCGCGGCGGATCGGCGAGCTCCTGGTGGAAGACGGCGCCTGCGCGGCGGAGGCGGTGCGCGAGGCGCTCCAGAACCAGGTCATCTTCGGCGGCCGGGTGGGGACGAACCTGCTCGAGCTCGAGGCGGTGACGGAGGAGCGGCTCGCGGGCGCGCTCGCCCGGCGCCATGGGTGTCGCCACGTCGCGGGGCCGGTGCGGCCCGCGCCCGAGGCGATCCCGCTCGTCTCGCGCGAGCTCGCCGACCGCTGGGAGGTGGTCCCGCTCGAGGCCGGCGACCGGAGCCTCACCGTCCTGGCCCGCGATCCGGGCAACCTGGCCATGCTCGACGAGCTCGCGTTCGGGGCCGGGCGGCGCGTCTCCGCGGTGGTCGCCGCGGAGGCGCGGATCTGGGCGCTCCTCCGCACGACGTACGGGATCGTGCGCGCGCTGCGCGGCATCGAGCTGGAGGCGGCGGCGCCACAGGTCCGCGGCGGCGCGGAGGCGCCTCGGCCCGGCGCGGCGGCGGCCGGCGACCTCATGGACGAGGCCGGGTTCGACGCGCTGTACGGGCAGATCCACCGCGGCGCCGCGCCCGCAGGCCCCGAGCCGATCATCGAGCTGACCTCCGACATGCTCGAGCCGGTCGAGGCGCCGCCCCCCGGGCCCGCGCCCGAGGCCACCCCCCTCGGCTTCGCCGAGGCGCTGGCCGCGCTCGCGGGCGTGGCGGAGCGGACCGCCATCGCCCGCGTCGTGCTCCGCTACGCCCGGACCCGCGTGCGGCGAGCCGTGCTCTTCACGGTCCACCGCGGCGTGGCGCAGGGCTGGGTGGGGCTCGGGGGCGGGCTCGCGGCGGGCGCGCCGGCGATCCGGTTGCGGCTCGGGGCGCCGGGGGTCCTCGACACGGTGGTCCGGACGCGCGCCCATTTCCTCGGTCCGCTGCCGCGGACCGAGGCCAACGTCCGCCTGCTCAAGGCGCTCGGGGGCGGGGTGCCGCGCAACGCGCTGCTCGTGCCCATCCTCGCGCTCGGACGGGTGGTGAACGTGCTCTACGCCGACGGCGGGCGCGGGGAGATGGTGGACGCGGACGGGGTCGGCGAGCTGCTCATCCTCGCCACGCGCATCGCGCAGAGCTACGACGCGCTCGTGGCGCGGGTCTGAGGTATCCTCCGCCGTCCATGGGCGCCACGGTCCACTACTTCATGCTCCCCGAGGACGAGGTCGCGCTGTTCCGGCTGCTCGCGCGCCGCGAGGTGACCATCTACCCGGAGCTCGTCCCGCCCGGCTGGGTGCCGCTCGTCGCCGGGCCCGAGACACCGGGCCAGCTCGACGGCTCGGCCTACTACCTCGCGCTCGAGCGGTACGGGCCGGTGATCGTGCACCCCGTGAAGCGCGGGCCCGACAAGGGGATGCTCGCGATCGAGGAGGTGCCGTCGCCCGTGTTCCACTACGAGCGCTCGCTCCGCAACGAGGACGGCGAGCTCGTGGCGGGCCGCCTCTGGGCCGAGCTCGACGTGGACGACGACCCCGGCAGCCGGAAGGGCAAGCCCTACGCGCTCAAGGCGCTCTTCGTGGAGATCCAGGAGTTCTTCAGGAAGAGCTGGCGCCGGAGCGAGCCCAAGGGGTTCTGGGTCGGTCCTCACGCCGCCGCCGCGTGGAAGCGCGGCGACCTGAAGCTCCGCGAGCCCGGTCACAAGGGCCGCCTCCATGGCGTCTGGCGGTGAGGCCGCGGCGGGTGCGCGGCCCCGCGGACCGTTGACGAGATGCTCGCGGACCGGTAGACGGGAGTGCTTTCGGAGTTCTTGACCGTGACCTTATCTGCCCGATATAAGGCCGCTCTCGCCGGGGTCCTGGTTGCCCTGCCGATGCTCGTCCTCGCGGAGGTCCGCGTGGCCGGGGCGGTGCTCCCGGACGGCGCAGTGAGGGTGGCGGAGAACCGGTACAAGCTGCCGCAGAGCTGGGAAGAGACGCTCCGGTTCTATCGACAGATCTACCCGGCCAGGTATACAAGACGGACCATCGCCGACCAGCCGGGCGTGAAGGCGGTTCACATCGCCAACCCGGACGCGAAGGCGGGGAGCTGGGAAGGGCTGAACGTCTACGAGGCGAAGGGCGAAGTACGAATCTTCGTGCTCTTGAAGGGGAAGTGAGGGTATTGGGGAATCGTCTAACGGCAGGACGCCAGACTCTGGATCTGGCTATCTAGGTTCGAATCCTAGTTCCCCAGAAGATGTGCTCCCGGCGTTGCCTGCCACAGCGATCGGGGCTAAAGGAAGCGAGGAACGTGGCCCGTTAGTCTAGCGGTCAGGACGTCGGCCTCTCACGCCGAAAACATGGGTTCAATTCCCGTACGGGTCACACCCTGTGCCCCCTGCCACCCGTCCAGTGGCAGGGGGTTTTTCTTTGGTGCGCCGGTGTGGAGCGCCGTGAGGGGACGGCGCGCTGCGGCGAACGGAGCGAGGAGCCGAGACGCCGCGGCCCCGGCCAGCGTGCGCCGACCGGGGCCGATCCCCACACCGAGGCCGCTGGGCGCGTCCTGCCGAGCTACCAGACGTAGATGCTCGCCCAGGGGAAGCTGCCCGCCGTGGCCGAGAAGTACGTGTAGCCGCCGACCTGGGCGAGGGGGAAGGGGCCGGCGCCGCAGCGCGCGGTCGCCGTCCCGCCGTTCACGCTGATCGTGCGGCCGGTGAAGTTGGAGCAGCCCCAGCCGTTCACGCGCTGTGCGGTCCGGTAGCAGACCGCGCCCGTGGTGTTGAAGCTGCCGGTGTTGTTCGTGAACGTGATCGGGCTCGCGCAGGGCAGCTGGGGCGCGTCGAAGGTGGCGGTGACGTCGCGGTCGGCGCTCAGGGTCACGACGCAGGTGGACGCGGCGCCGGCGCAGGCCCCTCCCCAGCCGACGAACCGCGAGGACCCGGTCGCCGTCGCCGTGAGGGTGACGGCGGTGCCGGAGGGGAACGGGGCCGAGCAGGCGGCGCCGCAGTCGATCCCGCCGGCGCTGGAGCTCACGGTGCCGGTCCCGGTGCCGGCCTTCGTCACGCGGAGCGTGTGGAGGACGGGGGCGTCCGAGACCGTGATGCTGGAGGTCCCGCTGCTCTGGTACCCCTCCGTCGCGAGGAGCATGTACCTGTGGGTGCCCAGGTTCATCCCCAGGCTCGCCCACGCGTCGAAGTGATTGCCGGCGGTGATGGTCCCGCCGCCCGTCCGCTTCGTCTGCCGGACGCTCCAGAACATCTTGTAGCCCGTGATGCCGGTCGCGGCGGTGATGTTGCGCTCCAGCTCGTAGACGTCGTACACGCCGCCGTCGGAGCTGACCGTGCCCTTGCGCGTCCCCCCGGGCGGTCGCCAGGAGCCCCAGCTGTCCACCACGTAGTACTCGACGTACGGATCCGTCGTCCACCCGTAGAGCGAGACGAACGCGTTGCCGGTCGAGTTCGCGCCGCCGGAGTAGGACACCGTCCTGCGCCCGCCGGGGCTCCAGCCCTTGCCGGCGATGAAGTTCCCGCAGTCGGTCCAGGAGGTGCTGTAGCTCCCGGCCGGGCCCAGGGTCATGCTGGCGGCGCCGCCGCCGTCGGACCAGAACGAGTAGAAGAAGCCGTCGTGCGTGCCGGTTTGATTGGTCGTGATGGGGACGTCGGCCGCGCCGAAGCTCGCGGTGACGTCGCGGTCGGCGGACATCGTCACGACGCACGTGGCCCCCGTGCCGGAGCAGGCCCCGCCCCAGCCGCGGAACGTCGAGGTGGCGGTGGCGGTCGCCGTCAGGGTGACCGCCGTGTGGGCGGCGATCGGGGCCGCGCAGGCAGTCCCGCACTCGATCGCGCCGTCGCTGGAGCGGACGGTGCCGCTCCCCGTGCCGCTCTTGGCGACGCGCAGCGCGAACGTGGTGAGGGCGTCAGGCCAGATCGTGACGTCGGACTCGCCGTTGCTCTGATACCACCCCTCGGTGGCGAGGATCATGTAGGCGTGCGTGCCCAGGTTCCTCCCGAGACGGGCCCACGCATCGAAGTGATTGCGGGCGGTGATGGTCCCGTCGCCCACGCGCTTGGCCTGCCGGACGCTCCACAACGTCCGGAATGTGGCGATGCCGTCGATCGACGGTTGGTTGATCCGCTGCGTCTCGTAGACGTCGTACGTGCCACCGTCGGTGGTGAGCGTGCCCTTGAGCTGCCCCCCCGGAGGCCGCCAGGTACCCCAGGTCTCGACCACGTAGAACTCGACGAGCGGACTCCTCGTCCATCCGTAGAGCGCCACGTACGCGTTGCCTTCCGTGCGGAAGGCGCTCGTGTAGGCGATGGTCCTGGGCCCTCCGGGATTCCAGCCCTTGCCCGCGACGAAGTTGCCGCTGTTGGTCCAGACGACGCCGTAGTTGCCGCCGGGACCCAGGTTCATGGAGACGGACCCCTGACCGTCCGTCCAGAACGAGTAGAAGTAGCCGTCGTGTTCGCCTGCCTGGGTGGTGGTGATACGCGCCGCGGCGCGGACCTCCGTCTCCTCCGGCGCGCCGGACAGACCACACCCCAGGAACGAGACGGCCGCGATCACGAGCGACCAGGAGCGAACACGACCGAGCATTGCCGAGCACATCATGGCGACACTCCACGGGAGCGCGGGGCGCGCGGCCGCCCGCGCGGTCCCCGGGTTGCGTTGCACGGGCTTCACGAATCGTCGCAGCGACGATGGCGGGGACGCGCGGCGCTGTCAAGGACTCCCGAGCGGTGGAGAGCCTTCTGAATCGCTTCAGACGCCCGTCCTCAGCGCGGAGCGAGCAGCAGGGTGGGGCCCTTCCTGGGCCGCGCGCGCCGCCCCGGCTCGGGGTCGCCGCGTCATCGTTCACTCCTGCGCGAGCCGAACGGAAGCGGCCCCGGACGGCGTTCGCCGACCGGGGCCGCGCTCCAGCGGATGCCGTGTCGTCCGTCCGGCGCGCTACCAGACGTAGATGCTCGCCCACGGGAAGCTGCCGGCGGTCGCGGAGAAGTACGTGTACCCGCCGACCTGCGCGAGCGGGAACGGGCCCGCGCCGCAGCTCGCCGTCGCCGTCCCGCCGTTCACGGTGATCGTCCGGCCGGAGAAGTTGGAGCACCCCCAGCCGTTCACGCGCTGTGCGGTCCGGTAGCAGACCGCGCCGGTGGTGCCGAAGTTGCCGGTGTTGTTCGAGAACGTGATCGGGCTCGCGCACGGGGTCGCGTCGGCGAGCTCGAAGGTCGCGGTGACCTCGCCGCCGTTCGCCGTGCACGTCCCCGTCCCGGAGCACGTCCCGCCCCACCCGGCGAACCTCGATCCCGCCGCCGCCGTCGCGGTCAGCGTCAGGCTCTCCGAGCAGCCCAGGATCGCTTCGCAGGTCGCGCCGCAGTCGATCTTGCCGTCGGAGGAGCGCACCGTGCCGGTGCCCGGGCCGAGCTTCGTGACGGGCACCCATCGCGCGCAGGGGTTCTGGCTGAAGCTGGCCGTGACCGCGCGGCTCCCGGTCATGCTCACGACGCAGGTGAGGCTGGTGCCGGTGCAGGGGCCGCTCCAGCCCGTGAACGTGGATCCGGCCGCGGCGCTGGCGGTGAGGGTCACGGTCGTGCCCGCCGCGAGGGTGGCGCTGCACGAGGACCCGCAGTCGATGCCGGCCGGCCGGGAGGTGACCGTGCCGGCGCCCGAGCCGGACCTCGTCACGGTGAGAGGGTACGACGCGACGAGCTCGAACGCGGCGCCCGCATCACGGGTCAGGGAGGTGAGCGTGCAGGTCGGGCTCGTCCCGGTGCAGCCGCCGCTCCAGCCGGCGAACCGGGAGCCGGCCGAGGGCGCGGCGGTCAGCGTCAGGCTCGAGCTGCAGCCGTACGGGATCTGGCAGATGGGGGAGCTCGGGCCGCACGTCGCGTCGGTGCTGGACGTGATGGTGCCGGTGCCCGTGCCGGACTTCGTGATGGTGGCGGAGCCGCTCGGACACGTGTTGAACGTGGCGGTCACGGCGCGGTTGGCGGTCATCGAGACGACGCAGATGACGGAGGTCCCGGTGCACGCACCGCTCCATCCCGCGAAGGACCCGCTCGTGGTCGCGGCGGTCACGGTGACGGTCGAACCGCTGGCGAACGTCGCGGCGCAGACCGTCCCGCAGCTGATGCCGCCGGAGCTGGACGTGACCGTGCCGGAGCCCGTGCCGGACCTGGACACGGTCAACGTGTAGCTCGTGCCCAGCGTGAAGCTGGCGGTGACCGCCACGTTGCCGGTGAGCGGCACCGAGCAGGTCGCGCCGGTGCCGGTGCAGGGGCCGCCCCAGCCGGTGAAGACGGACCCCGCGGCGGGGGCCGCGGTCAGCACCACCACGGGCACGGCCCCGCAGCTCGAGACCGTCATGGTGCAGGTCGCTCCGCAGCTGATGCCCGCAGGGCTCGAGGTCACCGTGCCGGCGCCGGTGCCCCCCTTGGTCACGGTCAGCACGCTGGCGGGCGCCGCGCAGGCGAGGAAGGTCGCGCCGACCGTCTGGGCCGCGGACATGATGACGACGCACGTCGACGCCGTCCCGGTGCAGGGGCCGCTCCAGCCGTTGAACACGTACCCGGACACGGGGGCCGCGGTGAGCGTGACCACCGTGCCCGCCGCGTACGTCGCGCTGCACGTCGTCCCGCACTGGATGCCGGACGGGCTGGAGAGCACCGCGCCGCCCGAGGCGAGGCCGGACCTCGTCACGGTGAGCGCGTACGTCGTCCCGCCCTGCGGGGTGGTCGCGCTCGTCTTGCTCGACGGCGGCGAGGCGACGGTGATGTCCACCGCCTCGACCAGGTAGTAGTACGTCGTGCTCCCGGCGACGGTCGTGTCGGAGTAGGCGGTGCCGGTGACGCCGGTCGCGATCCGGTTCGCGGCGGACGGGGTCATGCCGGTGCCTTCCGTGCTGCGGAAGACATCGTACGTCACGGCGCAGCCGGCGCCGGGGGACGGGACCGCGCTCCACTGGAGGTCCACGCGGCCCGCGGAGACGGCGGTGGCGGTGAAGTTCGTCGGGATGTTGGGCGTGGCGCAGGACAGGCCGCCGCCGCCCTCGAGCGGGAACTGCATCGGGGCGAGCAGCGCGTGCTTGCCGGGGGAGGGCAGGGTGGGCTCGTACTGCGCGCCGAGGAGGCCGTAGTCGTCCTCGCCGTTGAGCGCCCAGTAGGTCCAGTGCAGGTGCGGCCGGGCCTTGATGTACTGCACCAGGCACTGGAACCACTGGCCCTGGCTGCCGGGCGCCGTGCCGGTGTAGTCGCCGTTGTTCGCGCCGAACTCGCCGACGAGCACGGGCGCGATGCCGTCCCGGCTGATGTAGCCCCAGTACCGGTCCCAGACGGCCGCGAGGCTGTCGCACGTGGTGCTGCTCGTGAACCACTTCTGGCGGAAGAGGTTCGGGCCATAGTCGTGCGCCGAGTAGACGAGGCGGTCCGGGACGTCCAGGACGACCGGGTGCCTCGCCACGCCCTGGAGGTTGCCGCCCCACCAGTCGCAGTCGCCGTCGTAGCACTCGGCCCCCTCCACGATGACGAGCAGGTCCGGGTTCTCGGCGAGGATCGCGTTGCCGATGCGCTCGGCGGCCTCCGGCCAGTTCCTGGCGCTCGTGACGGGGCAGCCGCCCGTCGCGGTGTCGCCGGTCCAGCAGGCGCCCGTGGGCGCGCCGGCGACGTTGAGGTGCGGCTCGTTCCGCAGGTCGGCGCCGACGACGATCGGGTTGCCCTGCGGGTCCCTGAAGTCCTTGTAGCGCCGGACGAGCGTGACCCAGTTCGCGATGAGCGTCTGCTCGGAGAAGTCCGGCGTGTACCAGAGGCCGTTCTCCTGCGCGCTGTTGCCGGCGGTGGAGCGGTGGTTGTCGAGGATGACGCGGATCCCGACGTCGCCGAGGGTCTGGATCACCCGGTCCATGATCGTGAGCGAGTCGAGCCCGATCACGTCGCGGTTCGTCGGGCCGGCGCCGTTGGACGCGCCGATGTTCGTGGGGAAGATCGGAGACGAGACCATGTCGTCCGAGAACGGCATGCGGACGACGTTGTAGCCGAGCGACTTGATCGTGTTGACGATCGTGTGCCAGTCCTGGCACCACAGCCCGTGGATCACCTTGTCCGTGGTCTCGAAGCCGTACCAGTTGATGCCCGCGATGCGGACGACCTGGCCGTTCGCGTCGAGGATCTGGTTGCCGCTCGTGTGCCAGGAGCCGGCGCCCGCGGCGGCGGCGCGCGCTCCTGGACCGAGGGTGACGGTCGCGACGAGGAGCGTGAGCCAGAGCGCGCGACCGCTGCGGGCGGAACGGAGCGTGCGACGCATGTGTGCGCCTCCCGAGGCGTGGGGGCGGGCACGGCGCGGGGAGTGCTGGACGCGAGCCCCGCGGACCGGCGCCGCCTGTCGGTTCCGGCGGAGAACGCTCCCACTTGCGGAGGCTCGGAGCAAGCGGAACGATGCGCTATCGGTGAACTCGTCGCGATCCGCCCGGGCGCCGCGCCCGGAGCGAGGCAGGCGATCCCACTGCAACCCCGTCCAGGTTGCGCCGGGCGACCGTTTGCGGGACGTACTGGGGCGTGGATCCCGCCCCTCCTCCGTCGTCCAGCGTCCTCTTCGTGTTCGGCCTGCTCGGCAGCGTCGGCGCGAGCTGCGGGACGGCCCTCGGCGCGCTGCCGGTCCTCGCGGTCCGCCGGATCTCGGCGCGGGCGCAGGACGTGCTCCAGAGCGTCGCGGCCGGGGTCATGCTCGGCGCGACGGCGTTCTCGCTCGTCCTCCCCGGCATCGCCGCGGCGGAGGCGCGGATCGGCGCGGCGCTCCCCGCGACCCTGATCGTGACCGGCGGGATCGTCCTCGGGAGCCTCGCGATCCACCTCGTCCACCGGCACGCACCACACGTGCACTTCCAGGGCGGGCCGGAAGGCCCGCCGTCGCGGCGGCTCGGGCGGATGTGGCTCCTCGTCGTGGCCATCACCCTCCACAACTTCCCCGAGGGCATGGCGGTGGGCGTCGGGTTCGGCGGTGGCGTCGCGAGCGGGACCGCGCTCGGGATCGCGATCTTCGTCCAGAACCTCCCCGAGGGATTCCTGGTCGCGCTCGGGCTCGCGAGCGTGGGGTACCGGCGTGGGCGGGCGGTCCTCGTCGCCTGCGCGACAGGGCTCGTCGAGACGGTGGGCGGGCTGGTCGGCGCGACGGCGGTCGCGGTGGCCGCGGCCGCCCTCCCGTGGGCGATGGGCTTCGCCGCCGGGGCGATGCTCTTCGTCATCAGCCACGAGATCGTGCCCGAGACGCACCGGAACGGCTACGAGGTCGAGGCGACGTTCGGGCTCGTCGGCGGGTTCGCGTTGATGCTCCTCATGCACGCGGCGCTGGGATGACGCGCGACGGGGGGCGCGACCGGGTTCGCTGCTGGGGAGCGCGACGACCCCTGAGTGCGCGGTCACCCGGAGGGCCGGGTCACGGGTCCCCGCCCGATCCCGCGCGGACGCAGGAGCCCGAACGGACGAGGCCTTGGCGCATGCGATGCACCCGATCCGTCAGCGCAGCGGCGTCGTGCCGTCTGCTGTCCGAGTGAGGCTTACATGAAGGGCCGCAACGTCCTCATCGTGGATGACTCGCCCGTCTCCCGGAAGATCCTCCGCAGCTGCCTCCCCAGGGAGCTGACGTTCGCGGTTCGCGAGGCGGGCGACGGGGAGGCCGCGCTCCAGCAGTTCAACGAGGAGCGCCCCGACGTCACGTTCCTCGATCTCACCATGCCGCGGATGGCGGGGCTCGACTGCCTCGCGGCGCTGAAGGCGCTGTCGAAGGAGGCGGTCGTGATCGTGGTCACGGCCGACGTGCAGCCGCGCTCCATCTCGCGCGCGCTCGAGCTCGGCGCGGCCGAGGTGCTGCGCAAGCCGCCGACGCGGGAGGCCGTGGCCCAGGTGCTGGCGCGGGTCGCCCCGGCGGCCGGAGGGTCGAATGCCGCCTGAGGGGACGCCGCTCGCGGCGGAGCAGCTCGACGCGCTGCAGGAGCTGATGAACATCGCGTTCGGGCACGCGAGCGCGGAGCTCGCCCACGCCACCGATCGCGGCGTCGGGCTCACCGTCCCGGCCGCGCAGGTCATGCCCGCGGTGCTGCTCCGCTACTACGTCGGCGCGGAGCTGAAGGGTGAGGGGCGCGTCGCGATCCTGGAGCAGTCCTTCGCGGGCGAGCTCCAGGGGAGCGCGTTCCTGGTGATCCCGGAGGCGGTGGGAGACGAGGAGCTCCGCCGGATCGGCGGTGTGCTCGTCCGCGCGTGCGTGGGGCGGCTCGCCGAGCTGCTCGGCGGCGCGGTGCGGTTCGAGGAGCCGCGCGTGGCCGTCGAGGGGCGGAAGGAAGCGGCGGCGCGCGCGGACGTCTTCCGGAAGGAGCTGCCCGCGCTCGTGCTCGGTGCCGCGTTCCACCTCGACGCGCCGGCCGCGACGGGACACCTCTTCCTGGCGTGCGACGCGGAGGCGATCCGGTGGCTGCAGGGGGCGCTGCCGCGCTTCCTCGCGCGCTACGAATGAGGCCGGACCCAGAGGTCCGCCGGACGGACGGCGGTCCGCGGCGAGGCGGGGCCGCGCGGGACAGGCGGAGTCGCGCGGGACAGGCGGAGTCGCGCGGGACAGGCGGAGTCGCGCGGTCGAGCGCGCAGGCTCCCGGTGGATGCGGCGGTGAACGCGTCGCTTGGGGACGTTCACGCGGCGTCCGGCGGATGACAATGCCGGGTGTGGAGCGGACCTTCCCTTCGAGCGAGTCGCTCGCGGACGGGGACGCGGGGCTGGGAGTGGGCGTGGCCTAGCTGCTCGCGCAGGAGACGCCGAACCGCACGCGCATGAGGTAGGTGCCGAGTGGGAAGGAGACGTCCTT
>JAEYZK010000335.1 GCA_023428085.1 Pseudomonadota bacterium | reverse complement strand
ATGGTCGTGGCCCTGCACGGCGACCAGGGTGTTGGTCGCCATGTCCTTGCGCGCCACGAACCAGGGCGCGTGCTCGCCGCCGCCGCGCTGCGCGCCCTGGACGCTCGCGGCGTGCGCGCGCCGGAGGAGGCGATCGCGGCCGGGATCGCCCGCGCGCGGTGGCCCGGCCGGCTCGAGGAGGTCGGCGGCGTGCTCCTCGACGGCGCCCACAACCCGCAGGGCGCCGCGGCGCTGGCGGACGGCCTCCGCGCGCTCCACCCCGGACGTCCGGTGGAGCTCGTCTTCGGCGTGCTCGCCGACAAGGACCACGCCGGCATGCTCGCCGCGCTCGCGCCGGCGGTGCGCCGCGTGCACGTGCTCGCGCCGAGCAGCCCGCGCGCGCGCCCCGCCGCGGACGTGGGGGCGCTCGCCCGCTCGCTCGGGCTCGCCGCCGACGTCCACCCCGACCTGCCGGACGCGCTCGCGTGCGCGCGCCGGGCGGCGGCCGACGGCGCGGTCGTGTGCGTGGCCGGATCCCTCTACCTGGTCGGCGAGGCGCGCGAGCGACTCGCGCCGGGTAGGTAGATATCGTCCCACGGCGCCTTGGCTTTTTTGGGAGCTCGCGCTCCCCGTGCTATCGTCCGGCCTGCCCTGAGCGTAGGCCCGGCCCGTTCCGGGCCGGAGGCGAAGGGCGACCAGACTGCGGAGCCCTCCGATGCGTGCTCGCCCCCTCTTCGCCCTCCTCGCCGCCGCCCTCGCCGCCCCCGCGGCTGCGGTGGATCTGAACGTCATCTCCGCCGTCGAGGTCTCGGACGCGGGCGCCGAGGTGGTGCTGACGGTGAAAGGCACCAAGCGCCCGAGCTTCACGACCTTCTCGATGGCCGACGAGCCGCGGTTCGTGATCGACTTCTCGGAGTCGAGGTTCGAGGGCGTCGCCGCGGAGCTGAGCGGCGCGGGTGGGATCGTCAAGGCGGTGAAGAACCTCTCCTACGGCTCGGACGCGAGCGCGATCGCCCGCGTGATCATCGTGTTCACGACCGAGGTCGATCCCCCGGCGATCGAGGACTCCGGCACCGGGCTCGTCGTCCGGATCGCGAAGCCGGCCGGGGCGGCCGCCGCCGTCGCCGCCGCGCCTCCGCCCGCCGCGGAGCCGGACGCGAAGGCGCAGCAGGAGGCCGAGGCCAGGGCCAGGGCCGACGCGGACGCGAAGGCTGCCGCCGAGGCCCAGGCCAAGGCGGACGCGGACGCGAAGGCGAAGGCCGACGCAGAGGAAAAGGCCAGGGCGGACGCGGAGGCGAAGGCCAAGGCGGATGCGGAGGCGCAGGCCAGGGCGGACGCGAAGGCCAAGGCCGACGCAGAGGCGCAGGCGAAGGCCGACGCAGAGGCGCAGGCCCGGATGGACGCGGACGCGCGGGCCAAGGCCGACGCGGACGCCAAGGCCAAGGCGGACGCGGACGCGAAGGCCAGGGCGGACGCGGACGCGAAGGCCAAGGCCGACGCAGAGGCACAGGCGAAGGCCGACGCCGACGCGCGGGCCAAGGCGAAGGCCGACGCCGACGCGCCCACGGCCCAGGAGGACGCCGAGCAGAAGGCGCTCGAGGCCGAGATCGCGGCCGCCCGCGAGGCGGAGGTCGCCGCTGCGCGGGAGGGCAAGCCCGCCGGCGACGTCGAGCGCCTCTCGGCGGACGCGCCGCCGGCCAGGCTCCGCGAGGTCGGGTTCAAGCAGCTCCCCGGGGTCTCCCGCGTCTTCGTCCGGACCAGCGACGCGGTCCAGTTCCGCGTCACGGACGTGGACGATCAGACGGTGCAGATCGAGGTCGAGAACACGCGGGCGACGCGCGCGAACGACCTGCGGTTCCTCGACACCTCGTTCTTCCCGTCCGCGGTCCAGATGATCGAGCCGTCCCGCCAGGGCACGAGCTATGTGCTGACCGTGAAGCTCCGCCAGCGCGTGCCCTACGCGCAGAAGGTCGTGGGGGACATGGTGGCGGTGGACTTCCAGCGGCCCCCGTCGGCGGCGACCGCCGAGCCTGCCGCCACGCCCGCCCCGGCGGGCGGCGCGGAAGCTGGCGCGGTCCAGCTCACGGAGTAGTAGACTCGGCGCGGTCTCTCCGCGCTCGACGTGACCCCTCTCGCCGCCCTCACCGCGGCCGCGCTCCTCGCCGGCCTCATGGCGCCGCCCACCGGTCTCCCGGCGGCGACCGGCGACGTCGCGTTCGAGGCCGCCCACGTGGTGTTCCGCGGCGAGACCGGGAGGTACGAGCTCTCCGGGGGGGCGGTGGTTCGCCGGGGCGGGGTGGTGCTGCGCGCCGCGCGCGCCACGGTCGATCCCCAGACCGGCGAGGTGTGGGCCGCGGGGGGCGTCCTCCTCCTCGACGCCACCCGCGCGGTGCAGGCCGAGGCGATCCACGCCGTGCTCGACGGCCCGTTCGAGGCGAGCGAGGTCGTCGCGTTCCTCAAGGAGAAGCCGCTCGAGCCGCAGCGGATCGCCTCGCTCGCGGAGGCGCGGCAGGGCCGGAACCGGCTCTCGCTCACGGCGGACCGGGTGGAGGGCGACGCCGAGGGCCGGCTCGGGATCTCCGGCGCGCGGCTGACCCTCTGCGACTGCGGTCCGGGGCGGGCGCCCACCTGGGAGCTCGCGGCGGGGCGCGCCAGGGTCGAGGGGGATCGGCTGTCGCTCTCGTGGCCGGTGCTGCGGGTGACGCCCCGGTTCGTCGGCGTCACGCGGCCGGTCCCGGTGCTGGCGGTCCCCTGGCTCTCGCTCCCGCTCCGGGATCGGCAGTCCGGCCTGCTCTTCCCGGAGCTCTCCGCGCGCCCCTCGGTCACCGGGTTCGCGATCGGGCTCCCGGTCTACTTCACCCTGGGTCGGAGCGCCGACGTCACGCTCACGCCCGAGTACTTCTTCGGGCCGGAGGATCCGGGCAGCGGGGGCGCCGTGGAGGGTCCGGGGCTCGGGCTGGAGCTGCGCTGGGCGCCGGCCGAGGGCGCCGCGGGCGAGGTGCGCCTCCACCTCGTGCAGGACCTCGTCCGCGAGCACCTGCGGCCGAGCGCGGAGGGCGGCTCCGGCGCGCCCGGCGGCGGGGGCCTCCGGCTCTCGATCGAGGGGTCGCACCGGCAGCGCCTGGGGGACGGCACCCGGCTCGTGGCGAACCTCTCGCTCGCCCAGGACGCGTTCCTGTTCCGCGACCTCCGCGGCGCCGGCCTCCCGGGCGACGCGTACTACAGCCGCTCGGACGTGCTCGTCTCGCGCCGCGGCGAGCGGTGGGTGCTCGAGGGCGGCGCGGCGTACCTCGAGCCGCTCGCCCACGACGATCGGTTCCGGCCGGGCACGCCGAGCTGGTTCGGCCTGTCCCTGCCGGCGCTCCATCGCTGGCCGTCGATCTCGGCGCGGCTCCTCCCGGAGGGCGCGGGCGGGCTCCAGCTCCAGGGGCGGGCGGGCGTCTCGCGCTTCGCGCCGTTCGACGGGCACGAGGCCCCGCTCCTCCCGACGGATCCGGGGTTCTCGCGCGCGGCGGACCAGGCGCCGCTCCCGCGCGAGGCGGTGACGCGCGCGGAGTCGCGCCTCCAGCTCTCGCTCCCCGCGCTCCTCGGCCGGACGGTCTCCGTCGAACCCTGGGTCCGGGGCGCGGCCATGGGATACGCCTTCGACGCGGCGGATCCCACGAGCGCGGCGTGGGGCGTCGCCGGCCTCTCCGCCGCCGCCGAGCTCGCGCGCCGGTACGGCGACGTCGAGCATCGCATCGTCCCGCGCCTGGAGCTCGTCGCAGGCACCGCGGCGTGGCGGGCCGACGACGCGCAGCCGTTCCCCGCGTACGACCCGTGGGACCGCACCGCTCCCGAGGTGCTCGTGCAGCAGCTCTCGGCCGCGCCCGACGGAGCGTACGCGCAGGCGCGGGCGACGCTCGGGACGCGGCTCGCCGGGCCGGGTGGCTCGCTCGGGCTCACGCTCGGCCAGGACGCGGACGTGCGCGCAGGCCGCCTGGCGGAGAGCTTCGCCGCGCTCGCCGCCGCCCGCGGGCCGCTCCGCCTCGACGGGAGCGTCCGGCTCCTCGCGTTCGGCGGCCGGCCGCCGCGCGCTCCGGGGTGGGAGCGCTCGTGGCTCGACGAGCTCACGCGCCTGCACCTGGGGGCGAGCCTGCGCGACCGGCGCGGCGACGCGCTCCGCGTCTCGCTCGACGCCACGGGGGCGGGCGCCGTCGGGGCGCAGGGGGCGGGCGTCGACGCGCTGTTCGACCTGCGGCCCTCGGGCGCTCCGCCGGAGGCCTGGTACCGGGTCGGCGCCCGGCTGGCCCTCGGCGGGGCCGCGTTCGACTACGACGCGAAGATCACGGCGCGTGAATATCCCGCGTACCGCTGCGGCGGCGGCGAGACCACCCCGCGCGCCGTGCCCGCGGGGCGGATCGTCGAGCAGGCCGCGGCCGTGGCCTGGGACTCGCCGTGCCAGTGCTTCACCGTCCGGGTGCGCGCGAGCCGCGACGCCTGCGACAACATGACGTACGGGCTCGACGTGGATCTCTCCAAGATCCTCCAGGGCGCTGCGACGAAGCGCCCGTGACGCCGTGCGCCGCGCGCGGCGGCCCGGTCCCTTCGGGGTCGCAGCGCGGCCCTGGGATCCATTGGGATTGCCGGAAGGTGAAGGGCGCACCGAGAATCGATCCGTGGCGACACGAGCGCGAGGGACTCCGAGGGAGCGCGAGGAGGCGGGCGACGGCGCGCCGGAGCAGGACAAGCGCCGGTTGATCCTGCACGCCGCGGTCCGGGTCTTCGCGGAGAAGGGCTACCACGGCTGCCGGATCGCCGACGTGGCCCGCGCGGCGGGCGTCGCCTACGGCCTCGTCTACCACTACTTCCAGAACAAGGACGAGCTGCTCGAGAGCGTCTTCGACGAGCAGTGGACGATCTTCATCGGCGCGCTGGAGCGGATCGACGCGGGGCCGGGGACCGCCGCCGAGAAGATCTCCGACATGTTCGGCTTCGTCTTCGACGTGTACAAGACGGCGCCGGCGGCGGTCCGGGTCCTGATGCTCGAGGTGACCCACACGCCGCAGGGCCTGCGCGCGGGCTCGACGCGCGAGACCTTCGAGACGGCGGTTCGGCTCCTCGCCGAGGTGGTGCGGCAGGGGCAGGAGCGGGGGGAGCTGCGGCGCGAGGCGAGCCCGGTGGTGGCCGCGACGGCGCTGCTCGGGGCGATGGAGCTCACCCTCTCCGGCATGGTGATGGGCCTCGTCCCCGCGGGCGACGAGCAGGAGATCGACCGGGCCAGGGCGGAGCTGGTCGCGACGGCGGTGGACGGGCTCCGCGTCGGCGCTCGTTGACGCGCCAAGTCGCCGCTGGTAAGCCGGTGGCATTCGTCTTCACCCGCGCCCCGCGCCCGCTCCCGGGCGGGCGGCGCCACGGGAGGTTGGGGCCATGACCGCGCGCGTGCTCGTCTCGGATGATCTGTCCCAGGAGGCCGTCCAGATCCTGAAGAAGGCCGGCCTGGAGGTCGACGTGAAGGTCGGCCTCAAGCCCGAGGAGCTCGAGGCCATCATCGGCGACTACGACGCGCTCGCGGTCCGGAGCGCGACGAAGGTGAACGCCAAGCTCCTCGACAAGGCGAAGAAGCTCAAGGTCGTCGGGCGCGCCGGCGTCGGCGTGGACAACGTCGATCTCGACGCGGCCACGCGCCGCGGCGTCGTGGTGATGAACACGCCGGGCGGCTCGTCCACCACCGTGGCCGAGCTCGCGCTCGCGCTCATGCTGTCGCTCTCCCGCCACGTCGCCGCCGCGACCGCCAGCGTGAAGGCGGGCAAGTGGGAGAAGAAGAAGTTCCAGGGGCACGAGCTCGCCGGGAAGACGCTGGGCGTCGTGGGGATCGGCAACATCGGCTCGGTCCTCGTCGATCGCGCGATCGCGCTCAAGATGCGGGTCCTCGCCTACGACCCGTTCATCTCGGCGGACGCCGCCCAGAAGCTCGGCGTGGAGCTCGTGGACCTCGACACGCTCTGGCGGAGCGCGGACGTCTTCTCCCTGCACGTGCCGCTCAACGAGCAGACGAAGAACCTCGTCAACGCCGCCGTCTTCGCCAAGATGAAGAAGGGCGCGCTCCTCGTGAACTGCGCGCGGGGCGGGATCGTGGACGAGAAGGCGCTCGCCGACGCGCTGGCGGCGGGCCAGGTGGGCGGCGCGGCCATGGACGTCTTCGAGAAGGAGCCGCCCCCGGCCGACCACCCGCTCTTCAAGTTCGAGAACTTCGCCTGCACGCCGCACATCGGCGCCTCGACCGAGGAGGCGCAGTCGGCGGTCGCGATCGCCATCGCCGAGCAGCTCGCGCTCTACCTGAACCAGGGCGTCGTGAAGAACGCCGTCAACGTGCTCGGGCTGCCGAAGGAGGTCATGGAGCAGCTGTCGCCGTACCTCCCGCTGGTCGAGAAGCTCGGGTCGCTCGCCGCGCAGATCGCGCCGGCCGGGCCGACCGAGGTGACCGTCGAGGTCGCCGGCGAGCTCGCCGCGCACCCGTCGCGCCCGCTCGCGAACCGGGCGCTCGTCGGCTTCCTCCGCCACTTCATGGACACGCCGGTCAACGAGGTGAACGCGCCCGCCATCGCGCGCGACCGCGGCCTCGCCGTGAAGGAGGTCCGGACCGCCGAGCCGCTCGACTACGCGAGCCTCGTCACCGTCCGGGTGAGCGGGCCCGCGGGCGCGGTCCAGGCCGCCGGGACCGTGTACGGCAAGCACGACGCCCGCATCGTGCGCGTGGACGGCTTCCGCCTCGAGGCGGTCCCGGACGGGAACGTCATCATGTGCGAGAACGACGACTCGCCCGGCGTGGTCGGCAACCTCGGCACCGCGCTCGGCGCGGCCGGCGTGAACATCGCCCGGATCTCGCTCTCGCGCCTCGACGACAAGTCGCGCGCGTTCGCGTTCCTCAACGTGGACTCGAAGCCGTCGCAGGAGGTGCTGGACGGCCTCCGGAAGCTGCCGCACGTCCGCGTGGTGCGGGCGATCGTCCTGTAGCGGGGGTCAGCCCTCGGTGCTCGGTCTTCAATCGTCAGTTCGATTGCTGATCGCTGACCACTGTTCACTGACCACTGATCGCTGACCACCGCCATGCTCGATCTCTCGCTCCCCTCCGGCCTCCGCGACCTCCTGCCCGATCACTCCGCCCACCTGGCGGAGCTCTCGGGCAGGCTCCAGGACGTGTTCTCGAGCTTCGGCTACCGGCGGCTGTTCCTGCCGACGCTCGAGCGGCTGGAGGTGATCGAGCGCGGGCTGCCGCCCTCGGCGGTCGCCGACGCCGTGAAGTTCGTCGAGCCGGGCTCGGGCGAGGTGGTGGTCATCCGCCCGGACATCACGCCGCAGATCGCGCGCCTGTACGCCGCCCGGCCGGACGCCCTCCCGGCGCCGGCGCGCCTCTGCTACGACGGCCCGGTCCTCCGGGCGCGGGAGGCGCGGGCGGGCGTGCCGCGCGAGGTCTACCAGGCCGGTGTGGAGCTCCTCGGCGCCGGCGGCCCGGACGCGGACGCGGAGATGCTGGTCCTGCTCGCGCAGGCGCTCGCGCGGGTCGGCCTCGGCGGCGCGCGCGTGGAGGTCGGCCACGCCGGCTTCGCGCGCGCGGTCGTGGACGCCGCGAAGCTCCCCGCCGCGGCCGAGGAG
>JAEYZK010000322.1 GCA_023428085.1 Pseudomonadota bacterium | reverse complement strand
CCGCCGGGGTGACGCGCGCGGCGTGCGCCCGGTACACGGCGAGGAGGAGCGAGCCGAGCGGGCTCGCGTCGAGCGCGGCGAGCTTCCCGGGCAGGTCCGGGATGCCCAGCGCGCGGGCGACCGCGGCGGCGATCCGCTCGGTGCGATCGGTGCGCATGCCCGTTCATACGCGACGCCCGGTCCGCGCGGGGCCGCCCGCGCGGGGCGCCGGCGTGGCGCCCTCCGGGAAGGCCTCCCGGAGCGTCCCCGCGATGGTGCGCAGCGCCGGGCCGACCGGCGCGCGAGGGCGCCAGATCAGCGCCAGCGTCCGGTGCGGCCCCGGGGGCGCGAACTCCCGGAGCGCGAGCTGGCCGGTGCGGGTCTCGGTCGGGAGCGAGAGGCGCGGCAGGAGGGTCACGCCGGCGCCGCTCGCGACCATCTGCACGAGCGTGGGCAGGCTCGTCGCCCGGAACTCGTGCTCGCGCGCCCGGGCGCGGCTGCACACCTCGAGGGCCTGTGCGCGCAGGCAGTGGCCCTCGTCGAGGAGGAGCACGTCCGCGCCGCGGAGGTCCGCCGCGCGCGCGGGCCCCGCGCCCGCGGCGAGCGGGTGGCCCCGCGGGGCGGCGAGCACGAACGGATCCCGCGCCACCACCTCGTGCTCCACCTCGCCGAGATCGGCCTCGAGCGCGAGCAGCGCGCCGTCGATCGCCCCGGCCCGGAGCCGCGCGACGAGCACCTCGGTCTTCTCCTCCAGCCACTCGAGCCGGAGGCGCGGGTACGCCTTGCGGAGCGCGGGCGCCGCGGACGGCAGGAGGTAGGGCGAGATGGTGGGGATGACGCCGAGGCGGAGGCGGCCGGCGAGCGGGTCCGACGCGCCCCGCGCGCCCTCGACCAGCGCGTCGGCGGCGGCCGTCACCGCGCGCGCCCGCTCCAGCAGCGCCGCGCCGGCGGGGGTGACGAGCACCTGCCGGCGGGTGCGCTCGAACAGGCGCACGCCGAGCGCCTCCTCGAGCGCGGCCACCTGGGCCGAGAGCGACGGCTGGGCCACCCGGCAGCGCTCCGCGGCGCGGCGGAAGCTCAGCGCCTCGGCCACGGCGATCGCGTACTGGAGCTGCCGGAGGGTGAACGGGTGCGGGCGGAGGCTCATGATAGCTTCATGCTAACGCAGAAGTCGGAACGATGTATTGGAACTATCAGCGCGCGGCGGGTATCTCCTGCCCCGTCGCGGCGATGGACGCCGCCCGGAACCCACAACGGAGACGCCACCCATGTTGACCGTCGGAGACCGCATCCCGGAGTTCGCGCTGCAGGCCGTCGTGAGCCTCGAGCAGGGCAAGGAGTTCCAGCAGCTCACCGGGAAGAGCCACCCCGGGAAGTGGACCGTCCTCTTCTACTGGCCGATGGACTTCACCTTCATCTGTCCGACGGAGATCGCCGAGTTCGGCCGCCGCAACGGCGACTTCCAGGACCGGGACGCCCAGGTGCTCGGGGCGAGCACGGACACGCACTACGTCCACCTCGCCTGGCGGAAGAGCCACCCCGATCTCAAGGCCCTCCCGTTCCCGATGCTCGCGGACACGAAGCGCGAGCTCGCGAGCGCGCTCGGCATCCTGCACAAGGAGGCGGGCGTCGCCCTGCGCGCCACGTTCATCGTGGACCCCGAGGGCGTCATCCGGCACGTGTCCGTGAACGACCTCTCGGTCGGCCGGAACGTGGACGAGACGCTCCGGGTGCTCGACGCGCTCCAGACCGACGAGCTCTGCCCGTGCAACTGGAAGAAGGGCGAGAAGACCCTCGAGGCGGCCTGACGTGGCGGCCCTGGACGCGGTCCGCGAGGCGCTGCCGGAGCCCGCGCGCGACATCAAGGTCAACCTCCAGACGGTGCTCCAGCCCGGCGGGGCGCTCACCCCCGCGCAGCGCTGGGGCGTCGCGGTGGCCACCGCGGCCGCCGCCCGCAACGCCACCCTCGGCGACGCGCTCCTGCGCGACGCGGCCGCCGAGGTGGACGCGGCGGTGATCGAGGACGCGCTCGCCGCCGCCGCGCTGATGGCGATGAACAACGTGTACTACCGGTTCCGCCACATGATCGGGAAGGCGAGCTACTCCGAGAAGCCGGCGCGCCTCCGCATGCAGCGGCTCGTGAAGCCGGCCACGAACAAGGTGGACTTCGAGCTCTTCTCGCTCGCGGTCTCCGCCGTGAACGGCTGCGAGGCCTGCGTCCGGTCGCACGAGCAGGTCGTGCTCCAGGGCGGCCTCACCGAGGACGCGGTGCACGACGCCGTCCGGATCGCCGCCGTGGTGCACGCGGCGGCGGTGGCGCTCGAGCTGCCCGCGGCGGGGCAGGCGCTGGCGGCGGCGGGGTGAAGCCCGCCCTTCGACTCCGTTCACCCTGAGCCTGTCGAAGGGCTCAGGGCGAACGGAGAGGGTCCGTTCGTGCTGAGCGTAGCGCAAGCGTAGCGCCCGCGCAGCGGGCGCGGAGTCGGAGCACGCGGGAGGGCGGCTCGCTCAGATCCGATTGAGGAACACCGGCAGCCCCCGCTTGTTCGCGTAGTTCGGGCGGAGCCGGTCCGTGTTGTACATCGTGGCGATGTCCACCTTCCGCGGCCCGAGCTTCGGGTCCGGGATGGGCACGAGGTCGTACTTGCCGTCCACGAGGGCCGCCATGAGCCCGCTCTGGTTCTGCAGCACGGCGTCGAACGCCATGGTGCCGAAGGTCGAGGCGACGAGCTTGTCGATGAAGTCGGGATCGCCGGAGCGGAGATCGTAGGTGAGATCGGAGACGATCGTCTCCTCGCCGGAGCGGCGCTTGATCTCGTCCGAGAGCGACTCGGCCACGCTCGCCTTCTTCCGGTGGCCGTAGGCGTCCGCGTCCCCGTACTCCTGGACCTTGTAGCCCTCCCACTCGGCGCCCTCGGAGAGGACCACCAGGGAGTACGCCGACGGGTTCGAGCGCTTGTCGCGCACGAGCAGATCGATGACGTTGTCGAGCTTGGGCCTGTACTCCGGGATGATGCAGCGGATCGACGTGACGTGCGCGGTGTAGAGCGCGGTGAAGCCGGCATCGCGGCCGAAGACGCGGAAGATGCCGATCCGCTCGTGCGAGCCGACCGTGGTGCGCTGTCGCTCGATCGCGTCCATCGCGCGCGTGATCGCCGTGGAGAACCCGATGCAGTACTCGGTGTTCCGGACGTCGTTGTCCATCGTCTTCGGGATGGCGATGACCTTGAAGCCGAACTGGTGGAGCTTGGCGGCGTACGAGAGCGTGTCGTCGCCGCCGATGGCGAGAAGGTAGTCGAGGCCGAGGGCCTCGAGGTTCTTCAGCACCTGCTTCGAGACGTCGTAGGTCGTGGTGACGACGCCCCCCTTCGTGCTCTGCGCGACCGGGAAGTCCTTGCCCTCGAGGTGCTTCGGCAGGCGCTGGATCTTCGACGGGTTGGTCCGCGAGGAGTGCAGGAAGGTGCCGCCCGTGCGGTCGATCGTCCGGGTGTTCTCGCGGTCGAGCGGGAGGACGTAGCGGGCGCGGCTCTCGGGGTCCTCCAGGTTGAGGTGCGTGAGCCCCTCCCAGCCCCGCCGGATCCCGATCACGTGGTGGTCGTACTCGGCGCCCCGGTAGACGACGCTCTTGATGACCGAGTTGAGCCCGGGCACGTCGCCGCCGCCGGTCAGGATGCCGATCAGTTTCTTCGCCATGCTCGTATCCTAGCGCTCCAGGCGGAAACGGGGCGCTCTCCTCGTCTGGCCCGCGAGCCGGCCCCCCTTTGAGTGTGCGCCGACGCGCGCTCCGCCGCAGGGTCGGACCCTAGCTTGGAGGGTGAAGCTCCGCTGGCGCGTCCTCCTCGTCGTGTTCGGCGTGCTCGTGCTCCTCGTGGGCGCGGCGCTCGTCAGCGCCGAGCCGCTCGTCCGCTGGGAGACGCGGCGCGTCCTCGCCGGGATGGAGGGCATGCGCGGGAGCTTCGACTCCGTGCGCCTCCGGCTCTCCGACCTCTCGTACGAGATCCATGGCCTCCGCATCGACAAGGTGGACGACGAGGGCGAGGTGCACCCGTTCCTCCAGGTGGCCCGCGCCCGCGCGGGCCTGTACGGCCGGGAGCTCCTGCGCGGGCACGTCGTCGGAGACGTGGAGCTCGAGCGGCCGCGGCTCTTCCTCGTCGAGTCGCGCGAGCCGGAGGCGCGCAGGACGCCCAGGCAGGCGGGTGGGCTCGCGAAGCGCATCGACGCGATGACCCCGGTCCGCATGGACCGCGTCGAGGTGAAGGACGGCGAGGTGGTCTGGGTGGACGCCCGGGAGGGCGAGGATCCGGTCCTCCGCCTCCACGGGATCGAGGCGACCCTGGAGAACTTCGCGACCAACGCCGCGCTCGCCCGCAAGGAGCCGACCGTCTTCGCGATGACCGGGACGCTCCAGCGCTCCGGGGAGGTGCAGGTGTTCGCGACCGCGGATCCGCTGGCGAAGGCGCTCACGTTCGCGGGTCAGGGCACGCTGCGCGGGTTCTCGCTGGCCGAGGTGGGCCGGCTCATGGACGCGAAGGCCGCGGTGAAGCCCAGCGCGGGGACCGTCGATCTGTTCGCGCGCTTCACCGCGAAGGGCGGGGAGCTCTCCGGCGGCGTACGGCCGTTCCTGAAGGGCGCGGAGCTGAAGGCCGCCGAGCCCGGCGTCGGACCGAAGCTCAAGGAGTGGATCGGCGACGCCGCGCTCGAGATCTTCGAGGACGAGGACACCGGGGCGGTGGCGACGACGATCCCGATCATGGGCGCGGTGCAGGGACCGCAGGTCCAGGCGGTCCCGACCATCCTGGGCATCCTCCGGAACGCGTTCGTGCAGGGGCTCCGCGGCGGGCTCAGGGGGGTCCCGCCGCCGAAGGCCGACGAGAAGGAGGGGGTCATGGAGCAGGCGCGGCGGGCGTTCAAGCGGGAGCGCGGGCAGCCGCGGGCGCAGCCGGAAGGGAAGGGGGGCGAGGAGTGACGCGCCCGCGCCGCGCCACGCTTGCGCTCGCGCTGGTCGCCGCGGTGGCGTGCGCCGGCGGGCGCGAGGAGCGGCGGGAGGGGCGGGCCAGGGAGCGGGACGGCGGCCCGGAGCGCGCGAAGGCGGAGAAGCAGGAGGGCGTGAAGCCGCGCCCCGGCGGCCCGCGGGTGCCGGCGACGCCCGAGGGGCTGCTCGGCGCCGAGGCGGTGCGAGACGTCCAGCGCGCGCTCGCCGATCGCGGGCTCCTCGGCGGGCACCGCGAGGGCGACCTCGACCGCGCGACGAGCGCCGCCGTGCGAAGGTTCCAGGAGCGCGAGGGCCTCGCCGCGACGGGCATGCCCGATCGCGAGACGCTGCGGGCGCTCGGGGTGAGCGCGGAGCGGGCGTACGGGGAGCAGTGACTCAGTGGTCAGTTGTCAGTTGTCAGTTGTCAGTTGTCAGTGGTCAGTGGTCAGTGGTCAGTTGTCGGTTGTCGGTTGTCGGTTGTCGGTTTCGTTTGTCGGTGCAGTCGTCCGTTCCGGATTAACTGACTACTGACCACTGACCACAGACCACAGACCACTGACCACAGACCACAGACAAACCACCACCCACCACCGACACAAGAACAACGACCAC
>JAEYZK010000299.1 GCA_023428085.1 Pseudomonadota bacterium | reverse complement strand
GCCCGCGCCGCCTCGGGGTCGCCGAAGGTGCAGTCGTGGACGAGGAGGTCGGCGCCGCGCGCGGCCTCGACGGTCGCCTGCGCGGGCCGGGTGTCGCCGGTGACGACGACCGAGCGGCCGCGCCGGGGCGGCTCGACCACCTCGTCCGGCCGGATCACCCGGCCGCCGGGGAGCGTGACCGGCTCGCCGCGCTGGAGCGCGCCGAACAGCGGGCCCTTCGGCACGCCGAGCGCCTCGGCGCGCTCGGGGTGGAAGCGGCCGGGGCGCGTGTCCTCCCGCAGGGCCCAGCCGACCGAGGGCGTCCGGTGATCGGTCGCGAACGGCACCCAGGCGCAGCCCTGGCGCCGCACCGCCTCGCCCGGCTGCACCTCGTGGATCCGCACCTCGAAGTGGAACCGCTCGGCGCCGGTGAACAGCATCGTCTTGAGGAGCGCCCGCGCGGGCTTCGGCCCGTACACGTCGAGCGGCTCCTTCCGGTCCTGCATCGAGAGGGTGCGCAGGAAGCCGATCGCGCCGAGGTAGTGATCGGCGTGGAAGTGCGTGAAGAAGATGGCCGACACGTCGAAGCCGGCGCCGTACTGGATGAGCTGGCGCTGCGTGCCCTCGCCGCAGTCCACGAGCCACATCTCTCCTTCGCGGCGGACGGAGAGGCCGGTGAGGTTCCGCCGGAGGGTGGGCTGGGCGGCGGCGGTGCCGAGGAAGGTGAGGCGGAGCATGCGGGGTCCGATCTTAACGAGATGAGGAGCCGGGGTGGGGGCCCCGCGCGAAGCGCGGGGGAGGGGCAGCGCCCCTCCGCGCTGGGTGCCGCGCAAGCCCCCCTTCCCCTTGGTTGCTCCACGCGGGGGCGCAGCGCGGCGGGACCCAGCGTAGCAGGGGTGGGGCCCCGGCGGCTCTGCCGCTGGGGCGGGGGCGCAGCCCCCGTTTCATGAGCTCGCCGACGTGTAGTGCCCGATCGAGCGGAGCCAGACGAGGCGGGCGGCGACGGCGAACAGCGCGGCGCCCCCGGCGGTGGCGGCCACCTCGAGCGGGCCGATCCGCCCGAGGAGCGCGGCGGCGGGGATCGTGGTGAGCACCGCGAGCGGGATGACGAAGGTGAAGACCGCCCGGAGCGCCACCGGGAACACGTCGGCGGGCCACCGGGCCGCGTCGTAGAGCGAGAGGAACAGGAACGAGAGGTTGTCCACCTTCACCACGAAGAACGCGGCGGAGACGACGAGGATCCAGAGCGAGTAGAGGATCACCGTCGCGCTCGCGAGCACGAGCGCGGCGAGCGCGACGCCGGAGAGCGTCGGCGTGCGGCCCATGAGGCGGAACGCGATCGCCATGATCGCCCCGCCCGCGAAGACGTCCACGATCCGCCAGGGCTCGAACTTGGTGGTCGAGACCAGGAACTGCGCGTCCGCGGGCTTGAGCAGCACGAAGTCGAGCGTGCCCTTGCGGATGTGCTCGACCACGGCGGTGAGCGACGGGTTGACCGCGCCCTCGAGGATCCCCTTCACCAGGCCGAACCAGCCGATGACCACGAGCGCCTCGGGGTAGCTCCACCCCGCGACCGAGGCGCGGTCCTGGAAGAGCACGAGGAGCGGGATGATCCCGAGCACGGTCCAGAAGATGGAGAGCACCCCCGAGACGAGGAACTCGACCCGGTACTGGGCGGCCACCGTGAAGGAGGCCCGGAGCTGGATCCCGAGGAGGCGGAGGTAGCGGAGCACGGATCACCCTCCGAACGCAGAGTACCGCTCGAGCCCGGCGCGCCACGCGGTCCGCGCCGCGAGCGCGAGCCCGGCCACGAAGAGCCACTGGATCCCGAGCTCGAGGAGCGCCTGCCCGCGCGGCGTCATGCCGATGAGCATCTCCACCGGGAACGCCAGCACGTAGCGGAAGGGGAGGAACCGCGCCGCGTGCGCGAGCCACCCGGGGAAGATCTCGAGCGGCAGGATGTAGCCCGAGAGGACCGTGAACAGGCCGAACCAGACCTGGGCGACCGACACCGCCGAGTCCACCCAGAACGCGAGGGCGGCGATGATCGAGAGCGCGAGGAAGGTGATGAGCCAGGCGCCGAGCACCGAGACCGGGAACAGCGCCCAGAGGAGCGGATCGCGCGTGAGGTGCGTGGCGCCGGCCACGAAGAAGAGCACGCCGACGATGGGCAGGGCGATCGCGGCGCGGAGCGGCATCGCGGCGACGTTCTCCGCCGCGTAGTGGACGAGGGGGTGGATGGGGCGGAGCAGCCGGAACGCGAGCGTGCCCTGCCGGATCTCCATGTTCGCCTCCCACACCACGTACGCGCCGGTGAGGAGCCGCACCACGAGCGTCACGAGGTAGTAGACGACGAACTGGCTCTGCCCGAACCGCCCCACCGGCGCCTCGCGGGCGACCGCGGTGGTGATCGCCATCATCACGAGCGCGAGGTTCGTCGAGAGGAGCCACACGACGAGCTCCGCGCGGTACGCCAGCGCGTCGGCGAAGCCGACGCGGAGGAGCGTGGGCATGGCGCGGAGGGTGCGGATCACGCCGCGGCCTCCGCGTCGAGCCAGGCGGCGAACGCGTCGAACGCGTGCGGCCGCCCGAGGAACCGTTCGACGAGCTCGGCGGCGGGCCGCGAGCCGCCGGGCGCGAGGATCGCGTCGCGGTACCGGCGCGCGACCGCGGCGTCGAGGAGCCCGGCCTTCCGGAACGGGCCGAACAGGTCCTTCGCGATGACGAGCGACCACATGTACGTGTAGTAAATGGCCGAGTAGCCGTCGAGGTGCCCGAAGGACTCGTGGAAGTACGTCCCGGGCACGTGCCGGAACGGCGTGTAGCGCTCCTGCAGCTCGGCGACGACGGCGGTCGTGTCGAGGCCGCGCGGGTCGCGCCGGTGGAGCTCGAGGCTCGTCGCCGCGTAGAACATCTGCTGGCGGACCATGAGCCCCTTGCCGTACTCGTCCGCCGCCTTCATGCGCTGCACGAGGTCCGCCGGGATCGGCGCGCCCGTCTCCACGTGGCGCGCGAAGCGGGCGAGGACCGCCGGGTCCCAGACCCACTCCTCGAGCATCTGCGACGGCGCCTCGACGAAGTCCCACTCGGTCGCGACGCCCGCGTGCGCCGCCCACCGCGTGTGGCCGCCGAGCACGTGGTGCAGGAGGTGGCCGAACTCGTGGAAGAACGTCCGCACGTCGGAGTGCTCGAGCAGCGCCGGCGCGCCCGGGGCGGGCCGCGGGAAGTTGCAGACGAGGACGCCCTCCGGGAGCCGCTTCCCTTCTTGCCCCGACGCGAGCGTGAACTGGGCGTAGTGCTTGTACTTGCCCTCCCGCGGGTGCATGTCGAGGTAGACGCGGCCGAGGCGCCGCGCGCCCTCGACGACGTCGAAGACCTCCACGTCCGGGTGCCAGACCGGGGCGCCCTCCGCCCTGCGGTACTCGATGCCGAAGAGGTGCGCGGTCACCTCGAGCACGCCCTCCTTCACGCGGACGTAGTCGAAGTACGGCCGGACCGAGAGCGAGTCGAAGCCGTACTGCTCGGCCTTGATCCGCTCCTGGAGGTAGGCGGAGTCCCACGGCTCGACGCGGTCCGCGCCGGGGTCGTCGGCGCGCTTGCGGGCGAGGAGCTGCTCGTAGTCGCGGCGCATGCGGGCCGCCGAGGCCCCGGCGATCCGCTCCACGAACTCGGCCGCGGCGCGGTCGCTGCCGATCATCTTGTCCTCGGTGACGTACGCGGCCCAGCTCGGGTACCCGAGCACGCGGGCCAGCTCGGCGCGGCGGTCGAGGAGCCGGCCGAGGACCTCGAGGTTCGCGGGGTGGCCGCGCAGCCGGTAGAGGCGCCACAGCTCGGAGCGGGCGCGCTCGCTCCGGGCGTAGGTCATGAAGGGTACGTAGTCCGTGTTGTCCGTGGAGATCGTGACCTTCCCGTCCGGGCCGGGCGGGTGGGCGCGGCGCCAGTCCTCGGGGAGGCCGTCGAGGTCCTCCGGCGCGAGCGTCAGCCGCCGCACGTCGTCCTTGATGTTCCGGCCGAACTCCTGGCCGATCCGGACGAGCTCGTCCCGGAGCTCCTTCACGCGCCGGCGCGTGGCCTCGTCGCGATCGACGCCCGCGCGGCGGAAGTCGCGCAGGCTCTTCTCGACGAGGTACCGCGTCGCCGGGTCCTCGGCCGCGGCGTCCACGCCGAGCAGCGCCTCGTAGAGCCCCCGGTCGAGCGAGAGCTCCGTCGAGAGCGCGTCGACCTCCTGCTCCGCCAGCTCCGCCGCGTCGCGCAGCTTCGGATCGGGGTGGACGTTGCGCGCCAGGCTCGCCCGGGCCGAGGCCCCCGCCAGGGCCGCGAACGCGTCGTCGAACGCCTCGAGGAGCGCGCGCCCGGACGTTCGAGCCTGCGGGCCCAGCGCGCGCGCGCGATCGGCGAGGGCCCGCGCCTGGGCCATGTCGTCGCGGCAACCCTGGGTGAAGACGTCGGGGGTGGAGGTGAGGGAGCGGGCGGCGTCCAGGGTGCGAGCGTCGGGCGGGACGGACATGGGGGAGGGTTGTACCGCGGGAGCGCGGAGCGTGCAGCTTCGGCTCCTGCGATGCCCCGACGCTGGGCGTCCCGGCGGGGATCATCGGCGCGCGCGTCGCGCCGCGCGCGCCGCCGCGCTCAGATCCCCAGCAGCCGCATCAGCCGCTCCTGCATCGAGCGCTTCCGCTTCTCGTCCTTGCAGGTCTCGACGGCGCGGGCCCACGCCTCGCGCGCGGACTGCTGGAACCCGAGCTGCTCGTAGGTGAGCGCGAGCACCTCGTGCGCCTCGGGCACGTCGGGGCGGAGCTCGGAGGCGCGGGAGAACGCGGCGGCGGCCTCGAAGAGCAGGCCCTGCCGCGCGAGCGCGTGGCCGAGGTAGTAGTGCGCCTCGGCGGAGAGGTCGTCCTTCGACGTCGCCTCGCGGAGGAGGTGGATCGCCTCCTCGAGGCGGCCGGCCTGGAGGAGCTTCGCGCCCTCGCGCCAGGCGGTCGCGGCGACGGCGCGGGCGGCGACGGCGGCGGGGTCGCCGGCGGGGCCGAGGAGGAGGAGCTTCAGCGTGCGGTGGAGCTCGTCGGGCCGGTACGGCTTCTCGAGGAACGCGTCGGCGCCGAAGGCGATCTTCGCGTCGGCGGCCACCGTGCCGCGGTGGATCGCCGACGTGAGGACGACGCGGGTCGGGCGGAGCACGGGGTCGCCCTTCACGGCGCGGCACACCTCGAACCCGGGCATCATCGGCAGCATCGCGTCGAGGATCACGAGCTCGGGCCGCGCCTCGCGGATGAGGTCGAGGGCGGCCTTGCCGTTCGCGGCCTGGAGCGCGGTGGCGCCCTGCTTCTTCACCGCCGCGGCGGCCTCCTCGCGCGTCTCGGGGACCGCGTCGGCGACGAGCACGAGGTAGCCCTTGCCGAACCCCTCGAGCCGCTGCGTGGTCGAGCCGTCCGCGGGCAGCGGCGTCGCCGGGAGCGGCGCCGGCGGGTCGAGCTCGGGCGGGCGCGACCGGCGGGCGGGGGTGGGCGCGGAGAAGGGCGTCTCCGCCACCTCGGCGACGCCCACCACCTCCATGGTGGCGGTGATCTCCGGGAGCTCGATGCTCCCGGTGTCGCTGCTCTTCTTCGCGGTGGCGTGCACGACGCCGACCCACGCCGCGATGGGGTCGGGGAGCGCGGGCGCCTGCGCGCCGCGCCACGTGGGCGCGCCCCGCTTCCGCTCGCGCACGACGCCGTCGAGCGTCCGCTCGAGCGCGGCCGGCACGGCGACGTACCGGAGGACCTTGCGGCCGGTGACGAACCGGATCTCGTCGGCCAGCGCGTGGTCGTCCGGGTCCGCCATCGCGAGGACGAGCTCGGTCTTGCCGAGCGAGAGCGGCAGGACCCGCCGCTGCCGGCAGAACGCGGGCGCGACGACGTCGAGGTTGGTGGTGGGGATGACCGACTTCGAGAAGTCGACCCCCGGACAGCCGCGCAGGTCGGCGAGCGCCCGGACCAGCGCACCCTCGGCGGCGAGGCCGAGCCGGAGCGCGGCGGAGGCGATGTCCCCGTCGTGCGCAGCGGCCAGGGCCCGGGCCGCTGCGTCAGGGGTGAGGACACCAGAGCGGACCAGGTGGGCTGGGACGTCGGGCATCGGAAGGAAAGTCTAACCCGGGGGCGGCGTTTGTCCCGAACGCGGCCGACGCGATCGGAGGTGCGTGCGTACCTACACGCGTTCGGGCCGACAACTGCCAACTGATCACTGACAACTGATCACTGACAACTGATCACTGACAACTGATCACTGCCCTCACCGCTCCGGCTTCGTCTCCCGCATCATCAGCGCGGTGACCGCCTCCCGCGGCGGCACGTTCTCGTGCAG
>JAEYZK010000219.1 GCA_023428085.1 Pseudomonadota bacterium | reverse complement strand
CCCCCGCCGCCGGCGCAGCCCGCGCCCAGACCGCCGCCCGCCGCGCCGCGCGCCGACGTCCCGGGCCACCGCGTCCGCTACTCGGTCCACCCCGAGCAGATGCCGCGCCGGAAGCTCCGGTTCGCCGAGTACCTCTACTACTCCGGCCGCGTGCCCTGGACGGCGTTCGTCGAGGCGCTCTCCTGGCAGCGCGGGCAGCGCCCGCAGGTGGGCCGGATCGCGGTGGAGTGGGGCTTCCTCGATCCGGACGACGTCGCGCGCATCCTCGAGGAGCGCCGGCGCCAGGGGGCGCAGAAGATCCCCTTCGGCGAGTTCGCCGTCCGCCTCGGCTACCTCACCTCGTTCCAGCTCCTCGCCGTGCTCGGCCGGCAGCTCCGCCTCCAGAAGCGGATCGGCGAGTTCTTCGTCGCCCGCGGCTACATCGACGCGGACGAGCTCGACGAGCTCCGCGCCCGCGTCGCGCGCCACAACGCGCGCTGGCGGGAGTGAGATCAGTTGACAGTTTACAGTTGTCAGTTGTCAGTTTTCGAACTGTGAACTGTGAACTGTGAACTGTGAACTGTGAACCGTGAACCGTGAACCGTGAACCGTGAACTGTGAACTGTGACCCCTTCCCCTCCCTCCGCGCCCGCTTCACCGTCCACACGTTCGAGCTCGACGCGTTCGGCCTGCTCGCCGCGCCGGCGCTGACGGACTTCCTCGCCGAGGCGGCCGGGCGCCACGCGACCGCGCTCGGCGTCGGGCTCGACGTGCTCATGGCGCGCGGCGTGACCTGGGTCCTCGCCCGCCAGCGCGTCGAGCTGCTCCGGCCGGCGCGGCTCCACGACACGCTCGAGGTCGAGACCTGGCCCTCCGGCGTCGATCGCCTCGCCGCCCTCCGCGACTTCCGCGTGCGCGACGCCGCGGGCGCCGAGCTCGCCCGCGCGACGAGCCAGTGGTTCGTGCTCGACCTCGCCACCCGCCGCCCGCGCCCGCCCGAGGCCGTGCTCGACGCCGCCCGGTTCGCGCAGCCCGGCCTGCCGCGCGCGGCGGAGTTCACCGGCGGGAAGCTCCCCGAGCTCGCGCGCTGGGACGCCGAGAAGCGGTTCCAGGTCCGCTACGCGGACATCGACCGGAACCTGCACGTGAACAACGGCAGCTACCTCGCGTGGGCGATCGAGGCCGTGCCGCGCGAGACCTGGCAGGACGCCCGGATCGCCGCGCTCGAGGTGAGCTACCGGGCCGAGTGCCTGCTGGGCAGCGCCGTCCTCTCGCGCGCCGCGGCCGGGCCGGACGGGACCTTCGCGCACGCGATCGTGCGCGAGGAGGACGGGAAGGAGCTCGCACGGCTCGTCACGCGGTGGGTGCCGCGGGAGTGACCCCTCCTCCTGCTTCGGCGCCGCCCCGCCGCTCCCCCGCGCCGGACGCTCTCGACGCTCCGTCCTACGCCCCGAACACCAGCCGGCACACCACCACCGCCGCCGTGAACCCCGCCAGATCCGCGACGAGCCCGGCGGCGATCGCGTGGCGCGGGCGGGAGATGCCGGCGGCGCCCATGTAGACGGCGATGACGTAGAAGGTCGTCTCGGTGGAGCCCGCCATCACCGACGCGAGCCGGCCGGCCCAGGAGTCGGGGCCCTCGGCCTGGAGGAGCTCCGCGACGACGCCCTGGGCGGCGCCGCCGGAGAGCGGGCGCACGAGCGCGAGGGGGAGGACGCTCGCGGGGATCCCGAGCGCGTCGGTGAGCGGCGCGAGCGCCCCGGCGGCGGCGTCCATCGCGCCCGACGCGCGGAGCATGGCGATCATCACGAACACCGCCACGAGCGCGGGGATGATCCGGACCGCGGTCTCGAACCCCGCCTTCGCGCCGTCGAGGAACGCGGGGTAGACCTTCACCCTCCGGCAGAGGGCGAGCAGCGGGATGCCGGCGAGCAGGAGCGCGACGATCCACGCCGACGCGGACTGGAAGGCCTGGCCCATGGCGTTCACCCGCCGTCCGGCGCCGGCGCGAACCGCCGGAGGAGGCGCGCCGCGGTCACGGCGACGACGACGCCGCACGCGGAGGCGAGGAGCGTCGGCAGGATGATCTCCTCGGGCGCGCGGGAGCCGGCCTGGACCCGCAGGGTGATCATCGTCACCGGCACGAGCTGCACGGACGCGGTGTTGAGCGCGACGAGCATCACCTGGGCGTCGGTGGCGGTCCCCGGCCGCGGGTTGAGCGTCTCGAGCTCCTGCATCGCCTTGATGCCCATCGGCGTCGCGGCGTTGCCGAGGCCGAGGAAGTTGGCGGCGAAGTTCATGACCACGCTGCCGAGGGCGGGGTGATCGGCCGGGACCGCGGGGAAGAGCCGGCGCAGCGCGGGCCGCGCCAGCCAGGCGACGAAGCGGACGGCCCCCGCCTCCTCCGCCACCCGCATGAGGCCCGACCAGAGGGCGAGCGCCCCGACGAGGCCGATCGCGAACGCGGCGGCGGTCCCGGCCGCCTCGAGGGCCGCGCGGGTGAGCGCGGGGATGCGCCCGTTCACGCCCGCGACGAGGACGGAGAGCGCCATGAGGACCGCGAGGATCGCGCCCATGCGGGCGATTCTGGTCGGGACGACCCGGAACGCGAGTTTTTGGTAGAAGCTCGCTGTTCCTGGCCGTAGGAGCCCACCGCCCCATGAAGATGCCGAGACCCGTCCCCCTGCTCGTCCTCGCCCTGGTCGCACCCCTGGCCGGCTGCCCCGAGCAGCGGTCGCGTGCCGAGGTGAAGCGCCCGCCCCAGGCCACGATCGCGGCGAGCTCCGGCGGCGTGCCGGACGTGCTCACGCTCCGCCGGCCGGCGGGCCCCGAGTACTTCGGGTTCTACGTCGGCGGGAAGAAGGCCGGCTGGCTCCGATCGGACGTCACCCGCGAGCTGCGCGACGGCCAGGACGTGCTCGTCGCGCGCGAGACGATGGTGCTCAAGGTGAAGACCGACGGGCGCCCCGTCGAGCGCCGGCAGGAGGAGGAGCGGATCTTCGAGGCGCGCCCCGGCGGCCGCCTCCTCTCGTTCACCGCGGACATGCGCGGCGACGGCGGCGACCGCCTCCTGCGCGGGACCTGCGCCGCCGATCGCTGCACGGTCAGGATCGAGTCGCCCGGCCGCGCGCCCATGGAGCGCGTCCTCGAGGTGACGGTCCCGAGCGAGCAGGCCGACCCGGCGCGGCTCGCGGCCGCCCGGCGGACGACGGTGCGCGGGGCGGTGATCGAGACGCTCCGGATCAAGGTGAAGCAGATGGAGACCTCGTTCGTCCGCCGCGAGAAGCTCGTGCGCGGCGGCGCGGAGCAGGAGGTCTCGGTGGTCGCCGAGCAGGAGGTCGGCGACCGGATGCCGCTCGAGTACCGGATCGCCGACGACGGCCGCGTGCTCGACATCCGGCAGGGCGACGGCCTCGTGGTGCTGCCGGAGCCCGAGGCGCGCGCGACGTCGCTCGAGGAGGTGGACCTCCCGCTCCTCGGGCGCGTGGCGCTCCCGCGGCCGCTGCCGAGCGACGTCCCCGCGACGATCACCTACGACCTCGCCGGCCTCCCGCGGCCATTCTGGACGAACTCGGAGCGCCAGCGGTTCGAGGCCGGACCCGACGGCACGGCGCGGCTGACGGTGACCGCGCGCGCGCCCGCGGCGGCGGACCCCTCCCGCGACACCCCGCTCGCGCAGGCCGGCCGCGGCGCCGACCCGGCCGACCTCGCCGCGACCGGCGCGGTGGACTCCGACGCGCCCGAGATCGTGGCGCTCGCCCGCGAGGTCGCCGGCGACGCCCCCGGCGCGTACGCCGCCGCGAAGCGGCTCAACGAGCACGTGCACCGCCTCCTCACGACCACCATGGGCGCGAGCCAGGACCGCGCGAGCGACGTCCTCCGGGCGCGCCAGGGCGACTGCTCCGAGCACGCGCTCCTCACGGTGGCCCTCGCGCGCGCGCTCGGGATCCCCGCCCGCGAGGTCTACGGCCTCGTCTACTCGCGCATGGGTGGGCAGGAGGGCCTCTACTGGCACGACTGGGTGGAGATCCGGAGCGCGGGGGAGTGGATCGCCATCGACCCGACCTTCGGCCAGCCGGTCGCGGACGCCACGCACATCGCCCTCTCCGGCGGCGACCGCTCGGAGGTGGGCGGCCTCCTCACGGCGCTGAAGGTGACGGCGGTCGAGGTCCACCCGCTGCCCGGCGCGCCGGAGCGCGGGGTACGGCCGGCGAGCGGTGTGAAGTAGGGCTCCGACCCCCGGAATGGCTGCGCCGCGGAACAGTTGACCGGCGGAAGCACGCGTGTTTTATCCAGCCGTTCCTCCCTTCAAGGGGTCTACGCATGTCACGCCTCCTCGCCGCCCTGGTGGCCTCCCTCGTCCTCGCCGGCGCCGCGCGCGCCCAGAGCGCGGACAAGAAGCCCGCCCCCGCGCCGGCCAACGGCAACGTGGAGGCCGACCCCAAGGTCCAGGCGGCGATCCAGGCGGCGGTCGAGAAGGCGAAGGAGGAGATCCGCAACGAGGTCCGCGCCGAGCTCCAGGGCGCGCAGTCGGCCCAGGAGTTCATGGGCGCGGTCGCCGACCAGCCGAAGCTCGAGATCCTCGACCTGAACGGCTACTTCCGGGTCCGCGGCGAGATGCTCAACAAGCTCCACCTCCGGAACGAGCTGGACGCGTCCGACCACCACTACTTCCCGAAGCCGCTCCGCTCGGGCGCGCGCCTCTCCTCCGCCAACATGCGGCTCCGGCTCGAGCCGACCATCAACGCCAGCGAGGCGGTCCGGGTCCACGCCCAGATCGACGTCCTCGACAACTACGTGCTCGGCTCGAGCGCGGGCACGCTCGGCGACGACCCGGGGAGCCCGTATCCGGTCCCGTACTGGGGCTCGAACCGCGCGTACCTCCGGGACGACGCCACCTCGGATCGCCCGCTCATCATCCCGCGCCGGGTCTGGGCCGACGTCCAGACGCCCGTCGGCCTCCTCAGCTTCGGCCGCATGCCCTCGCACTGGGGGCTCGGGATCCTCGCCAACGCCGGCACCGGCCTCGACCAGGACTTCGGCGACACGGTCGATCGGCTCCAGTTCGCGATCCCGCCGGTCGGCACGCCGCTCGGGCGCCTCGTGTTCGTGCCGTTCTACGACTTCGACGCCGAGGGCGTCCTCAACTCCGATCCCCGCCTCGGCGAGGGCTACGGCCAGCCGTTCGACGCGGAGAGCAGCGACGACGCCCGCTCCTACGGCGTGAAGATCGCGCGGCTCGACGGCGAGGACGAGGTCCGGCGCAAGGTCGAGGCGGGCAAGAGCTCGCTCAACTACGGCCTCCTCTACACCCGCCGCTCGCAGCGGTACGTGTACCCCGGGTGGATCTCCGGCGGGTGCACGGACCAGACCCCCTGCGACGAGGACGGGTTCCGCCGCCGCGGCGCCGACGCCCACGTCGGCTCGCTCTGGGCGCGCTGGGTCGGGCCCAAGCTCCGGATCGAGGCGGAGCTCGCCGGCCTCACCGGCGACGTCGAGAACGCCTTCGCCGGCCAGGACAGCACCGACGAGCAGCGCGTCACCATGCGCCAGTGGGGCGGCGTCGTGCAGGCCGCGTACACGTACAACCCGAAGTTCTCCTTCGGCTTCGAGATCGGCGCCGCGAGCGGCGACAGCGCGCCCGGGTTCGGCAACGTCCCGAACCGCGGCTTCGCCGGGTCCGACCTGCGCCCCAACTACGGCTCCCTGGAGGGCCCGCAGTGGGGCCGGCCCGGGGACACCACCATCAACAACTTCCGGTTCAACCCGGCGTACCAGGTCGACCTCATCTTCTACCGGCGGATCCTCGGCCAGGTGACCGACTCGTACTACGCGAAGCCGAGCCTGCGCTGGAACGCGCTCCCCGGCGTCACCATCGACGGCTCGGTGATGTACGCGCAGGCCCAGATCGCCTCCTCGACGCCCAGCTCCGCGTCGATCGCGCCGGGCACGGAGGACAGCCCGCTCGATCCCGCCCACCCCGGGAAGCGGCCGCTCGGGATCGAGCTGGACCTCCGGGCGACGGTCTCGCCCTCGCCCGCCTTCTCCGGCTGGCTCGACGTCGGCGTGCTCCGGCCGCTCGGCGGCATGGACGCGGACTCGTTCGCCTGGATGATCGACTTCGGCCTCGCCGCCCGGTTCTGACCGACCTCCGCGCCCCGCATGGCCCAGCGACAGCAGCGTTCCCCGAAGCCCGCCGCCCGGCCCGTCTCCCGGGCGGCCCTCTCCGGCGAGGCCGATCCACGCCTCGTCGCCCTCTCCGTCTCCATCCAGGACGACGGCAAGCTCTACGCCGAGGACATCCGCGGGAGCCAGGCCCACGTGACGATGCTCGCGGCCCAGGGCATCGTCCCGAAGGCCGTCGCGAAGCGGATCGTGGCCGCGCTCGACCAGGTCCGCGAGGAGTTCGCCCGCGGCGCGATCCGGTTCGACCCGGCGCTCGAGGACGTGCACACGCACGTCGAGCGCCGGCTCGGCGCGCTCGTCGGCCGCGACGCGGGCTACCTGCACGCGGGCCGGAGCCGGAACGACCAGGTCGCCCTCGACGAGCGGCTCTTCATCGTCGGCGCGTGCGATCGCGTGGACGCGGCGCTCGCCGGCCTGCAGCGCGCGCTCCTCGGCCAGGCCGAGCGCCACGAGCGGACGGTGCTCCCCGGCTACACGCACCTCCAGCGCGCGCAGCCGGTCTCGCTCGCCCACCACCTCCTCGCCTACGTCGAGATGCTCGGCCGCGACCGCGACCGGCTCGCGGACGTCCGCCGCCGCGCCGCCGTGTCGCCGCTCGGCGCGGGGGCGCTCGCCGGGACCACGCTCCCGCTCGATCGCGCGCACGTCGCGGAGGCGCTGGGCCTCGAGGGCGTCACCCGCAACTCGCTCGATGCGGTCTCCGACCGCGACTCCGCCATCGAGCTCGTCTTCGCCTGCGCCCTCGCCGCCGTGCACCTCTCGCGGCTCGGCGAGGAGATCGTCCTCTGGACGACCCGCGAGTTCGGCTTCATGACGCTGTCCGACGCGTTCTCCACCGGCTCGTCGCTCATGCCGCAGAAGAAGAACGCGGACGTGGCCGAGCTCGTGCGCGGGCGGACCGGCCGGACGGTGGGCGACCTCGTCGCGCTCCTCACGGTCGTGAAGGGGCTGCCGCTCTCGTACAACCGGGACCTCCAGGAGGACAAGCGGCCCCTCCTCGACGCCCCCGACGCGCTCGTCCTCTCCGCCGACGCGCTCGCCGGCGCCGTCGAGACGGCCGCGTTCCACGCCGACCGGATGGCCGAGGCGCTCGGGTCCGGCGAGGCGCTCGCCACCGACGCGGCCGAGTGGCTCGTGGAGCGCGGGGTGCCGTTCCGCGAGGCGCACGAGGCGGTGGGGAAGGCCTCGGCGCACGCGGTGCGTCAGGGGCGGCCGCTCGCGGGGCTCACGGCCGACGAGTGGAAGCGGTTCCATCCGCGGTTCGACGCCGGCGTGCTCGCCTGCTTCGACGCGCGGAAGAGCCTCGCCCGCCGGGAGCTCCCGGGCGCGCCGGGGCCGAAGCAGGTGCGGGGCGAGCTGCGGCGGTGGGGCCAGGCGCTCCGCCCGCGCCGGGAGCGCAGGTGAGGCGCGCCCGCCGCCCGGCCCTGGCGGCGCTCGCCCTCCTCCTCCTCCTCGCGGGCGCCTGCGGCATCAAGGCGCCCCCCCGGCCGCCGAGGCCGGGGCCGCCCGCGGCGGAGCCGGAGCGGAAACCCTGACGAGAGCCCGACCCCCGGCTTCGGCCGGCGGAAGGGATTCCAGATCGGCTAGAGTTCCACACCCCTCGGTCGCGAGCGAACGAGCCCGCGGCCGAGCCCATCTCGAGGAGCACGGCATGGCGCGATTCCAAGGCTCGATGGTGGCGATCGTCACCCCGTTCAAGGACGGCGCGGTGGATCTCGCCAGGCTCCGCGAGCTCGTCGCCTGGCACCTCGCGGAGGGCACCGAGGCCATCGTCCCGTGCGGGACCACGGGCGAGACGGCGACGCTCTCGCCGGCCGAGGACGCCGAGGTGATCCGCGCGACGGTGGACGTCGTCCGCGGCAAGGTGCCGGTGATCGCCGGCGCGGGCTCGAACAGCACGCACGAGGCGATCGCCGCGGTGAAGACGGCGCGCGAGCTCGGCGCCGACGCCGCGCTGGTCGTGACGCCCTACTACAACAAGCCCACGCAGGAGGGGCTCTTCCGGCACTACGCGGCGGTCGCCGAGGCGACGCGCTTCCCGGTGGTGGCCTACAACGTCCCGGGGCGGACCGCGGTCGATCTCCTCCCCGAGACCACCGCGCGCCTCCTGAAGGCAGGCCACATCGTGGGCCTCAAGGACGCGACGGCGAGCATGGATCGCCAGGTCCAGCTCCTCGAGCTCTGCGGCCGGGACGGCATGGCCTACCTCACCGGGGACGACTTCACCATCGCGCCGTACATCGCGCTCGGCGGGCACGGCGTCATCTCCGTGGTCGCGAACGTGGCCCCGCGCGCCACGCGGGAGCTCGTCGCCGCCGCGCTGCGCGGCGACGTCGCCGACGCGTGCGCCCGCCAGGTGAAGCTGGCGCCGCTCATCCGGGCCATGTTCGTCGAGACGAGCCCGGCGCCGGCCAAGGCCGCCCTCGGGCTCATGGGCAGGTGCAGCCCCGAGCTCCGGCTCCCGCTCGCGCCGCTGTCCGAGGCGAGCCTGGCCAAGGTGCGCGAGGCGCTCGTCCGCTGCGGGGTGCTGTCGTGAGCCTCCCGGGGACGCCGAAGCGCGTGAACGTCGTCGTCACCGGCGTCGGCGGCCGCATGGGGAGGGAGATCGCGCGCCTCGTCCGCGCCGCCGACGGGCTCACGCTCTCCGGCGCGACGGAGCAGCCCGGGCCGGCCGTGGGCAAGGACGCCGGGCTCGTCGCGGGGCTCGGGGTCGAGCTCGGCGTGAAGGTCCAGCCCGACCTCGCCGCGGCCCTGGCCGGCGCGGACGTCGTCATCGACTTCACGCTGCCGGAGGCCTCCGTCGCCCACGCGAAGCTCTGCGCCGAGCGGGGCGTCGCGATCGTCATCGGCTCGACCGGCCTCTCCCCCGCGGCGAAGGCCGAGATCGACGCCGCGGCGAAGAGGATCCCGGTGGTGCTCTCGCCCAACATGAGCGTCGGGGTGAACGTGCTGTTCGAGCTCGTCCGCCAGGCGGCGAAGCTGCTCGGGCCCGGGTTCGACGTGGAGATCGTCGAGCTGCACCACAAGCACAAGCGCGACGCGCCCTCCGGCACCGCCGTCCGGCTCGCCGAGGTCGCGGCCGAGGCGCTCGGGCGCACGCCCGCCGAGTCCTTCTGCTTCGCGCGCGAGGGGATCACCGGCGAGCGGCCGCCGTGGCAGATCGGCGTCCAGACGCTCCGCGGCGGCGACGTCGTCGGCGAGCACACGGTGCTGTTCGTGGGCGAGGGCGAGCGGGTCGAGCTCGTCCACCGCGCCACCACCCGCGTCCAGTTCGCGACCGGCGCCGTCCGGGCCGCGGCGTGGCTCCCCGGCAGGCCCGCCGGCAAGTACGACATGGCGGACGTGCTCGGCCTCCGGAAGTAGCCTCGGCTGGCGTCGGCGCCGAAGGTGCGTTAGCACGGGGCCGGTGCGCGCGTACGTCGGCGTCGGCTCCAACCTGGGAGATCGCTGGGCCCACCTCGCCCTGGCGGGGTCCTTCCTCCAGCGCTCACCGCGCGTGACCGTGCCGCGCGCCTCGCGGGTGTACGACACCGCGCCGATCGGGCCTCCCCAGCCGCGCTACCTCAACGCGGTGCTCGAGCTCGAGACCGAGCTCACCGCGCGGGGGCTCCTGGCCGTCCTCCAGATGGCCGAGAACGCCGCCGGGCGGCGGCGCGAGGGCCCGCGCTGGTCGGCCCGGACGCTCGACCTCGATCTGCTCGTCTACGGCGACGAGGTGATCGCCGACGCGCGGCTCGTCGTGCCGCACCCGGAGCTCGCGGTGCGCCGGTTCGTGCTCGTGCCCCTCGCCGAGCTCTGCCCGGAGCGGGTCGTCCCCGGGCTGGCGCGCACGGTCGCCGACCTCCTCGCGCGGGCGCCGCCGGAGGACGTGGTCGCGGTGGGGCTCTATCCGCTGTGAGGCAGTGATCGGTCGTCAGTGACTGACAACCGACAACTGACAACCGACAACCGACAACTGCCTCAATGAACCGAACCCGACCCCTGATGGACGCACAGCACGTTCCCGTCGGGATCCTTGAACCACGCCGCCTTCTCGGGCCCGAGGGTCGCGACGTGGTCCACGGTCCGGAGGCCCGGCTCGTCGTAGTCCTCGAACCGCACGCCGCGGCCCTCGAGCTCGCGCACCTCGCGCGCGACGTCGTCCACCTCGAAGCTGAGCGCGGTGTAGACGTTCTTCGTCGGCTCCGGGCGCGGCGAGAGCTCGATGACGGCGTCGCCGCGCAGGTGGTACGCGACGGCCCCCATCGGACGCTCCTCCGCGCCGCGCAGCCCGAGCTGCTCCTCGTAGAACTTGCGGGCGCGTTCCACGTTCACCACCGGTAACACCGTCGTGATGCGGCTCTCCGCGAGCATCGTGCGTTCCTCCCCGCGCGAGAGCGTGGCCGGCGTGCGCGCGCGGCGCCGCGCTCCGTGGGGTGTGGCGGAAGGACCGGAGCCCGCGTTCGCGTCAGCGGTTCCGGGAGGTGCCGGGGAGCCGGTCGGTCGGCCGGGAGGGGCCGCGGACGAGCGTGAGGACGAGCCAGAACACGCCCAGCACGGCGAGCGCCACGAAGACGGCGAACAGCCAGGCGAGCGCGCCCGGCGCCTCCGGCGCGCCGGCCGTCCGGCCCTGCGCCGAGGCGGCGAACGCGGTGAGGAGCGCGATCGCGGCCAGGGCGGCGCCGGCCGTGCGCGCGAGCCGCCGCGCCTCCGGCGGCATCACGTCCAGGCCGGCGCGGAGGTCCCGGACGGACGACACGGCTGGGAGGCCCAGGGATGGGCGATGGCTTTCTCGCGGGGCGCGCATGGGGAACCGCCTCGACGGCGGCAGGGAGAACCTGCGCACGCGGCGCGCGGGGCGAAAGGCGCGCGCCTTCGCCTCTAGCGGAGGGTCACCCGGAACAGGCGGCGCTCCACCTGGTCCACCGCCGCGATCAGGTCCTTGCGGCCGAGGCGCAGCCGGTCCGCCCGCTCCGCGAGCTCGAGGCACGCCTCGGCGACCAGGCGAGCGAGCAGGTGGACCGCCGCCTCCTCGGCCGGGGACTGGAGCCGGTGCGCCTCCCGGGCGAGGTGAGCCTCCAGGGCGTCGAACTCCCGCGCGAGGTCCAGCCGCGCGCGCTCGAGCGCGAGCCGGATCACGTCGTCGCGCGGGTGCGCCGCCGCGCCGATGCTCCAGCGCGCCCGCTCCGCGTCGCTCGTCCACTCGAGCTCCGCCGGCGGCCACGCGGCGAGCTCGTCCCCGAGCCGCTCCGCGAAGCGCGCGAGGACCCAGTCCCGGACCGGCTCCTTCTCGCGCTCGTACAGGAAGTCCCAGCGGCGGTCGCGCACGGACGCGATTGTAATCGGGGCCGCGCCGCCGCCACGGGCCGCCGCACACGTTTTCGCCGCGGGCCTGTGCCCCTGGATCGTCCCGCCGCGCACTTTGTTCGGTGCTCGGCCGATGGTCGGCGCTTGCCGCTCGGACGTCGCCATGGCACGTTCCCGCGGTCACCGCCACGCGCAGCCCAGGAGCCTGCAACGGACATGAAATACGGCCACTTCGACGACGCGGCCCGCGAGTACGTGATCACGCGCCCCGACACACCTCGTCCCTGGTCCAACTACCTCGGCTCGACGGAGTACGGCGCGATCATCACCAACCACGCGGGCGGCTACTCCTTCTACCGGAGCGGCGCGACGGGCCGGTTCCTCCGGATGCGCTTCAACGGAGTCCCGCTCGATCAGCCGGGCCGCTACTTCTACGTCCGCGATCGCCGGTCCGGCGACTACTGGTCCGCCTCGTGGCAGCCCGTCGGCAAGCCGCTCGACCGGTACGAGTCCGTCTGCCGGCACGGGATCAACTACACGATCCTCGAGAGCAAGTACGAGGGCATCTCCACCGAGACCACCTACTTCGTCCCGCTCGGCCAGACGTTCGAGTACTGGCGCCTCAAGGTGCGGAACGACTCGAAGGAGCGGCGCGAGCTGTCGATCTTCACCTACTGCGAGTTCGCGAACCTGTGGGAGACCTGGCAGGACCTCGTGAACCTCCAGTACTCGCAGTTCGTGACGGAGGCCTCGCTCCAGGACGGGATCCTCGGGATCACCTGCAACCCGAACTTCGACTTCGCCGAGGGGAACGACCTCACCGGCTGCAACCGGACGTGGATGGCGATCACCGGCGCGCCGCTCGCCGGCGTGGAGACGGTGCGCGAGCGGTTCCTCGGGACGTACGGCGGCTACGCGAAGCCCGACGCGGTGGTGAAGGGCGAGTGCTCGAACTTCCTCGCCCACGGCGACAACGTCTGCGGCGGGCAGCAGGTGAACGTGACGCTCGCGCCCGGCGAGACGAAGGAGCTCATCGTCCTCCTCGGCCTCGGCACGATCGCGACGCACGGGAAGAAGACCGTGGCCGAGTTCGGGAACCCGGCGCGGTGCGAGGCCGAGTTCCAGAAGCTGAAGAAGGAGAAGCAGGCGCCGCTCGCCTCGCTCCAGGTCGAGACGCCCGATCCGGACTTCGACCACATGGTCAACGTCTGGAACGCGTACAACGCGCTCATCACCTACGCCTGGTCCCGCTCCGCCTCGCTCATCTACAACGGCGAGCGCGACGGCCTCGGGTTCCGCGACACCGTGCAGGACATGCTGGGCGCGATCCCGCTGCTGCGCGAGGGCGTGAAGGAGCGGCTCGAGCTCATGCTCACCGGCCAGCTCGCGAACGGCGGCGCGATCCCGGTCATCAAGCCTTTCGCGCACCAGCCCGGGAAGGAGAAGCCGCCGCCGGACGAGGAGTACCGCTCCGACGACTGCCTCTGGTTCTTCAACGCGGTGCCGGCGTACGTCGCCGAGACCGGCGACGTGCGCTTCTACTCGAAGGTGCTCCCGTACGCCGACCAGGGCGAGGCGACCGTGCTCGGCCACCTCCGCCGCGCGCTCGAGTTCAACCTCGAGCGGACCGGCCGCAACGGCCTCCCCTGCGGCCTCGCCGCCGACTGGAACGACTGCATCCGCCTCGGCTACCGCGGCGAGTCCGTGTTCGTCGCCTTCCAGGTGCGGCTCGGCCTGGGCGTCTACGCCGAGATCGCCGACCGGCTCGGCAAGCCCGCCGAGGCCGCCTGGGCGCGCGCCGAGCGCGAGAAGCTCGACGCCAAGATCCAGAAGGTCTGCTGGGACGGCGCCTGGTTCATCTGGGCCATCGGCGAGGACGGCCACATCTACGGCACGAAGTCGTTCCCCGAGGGGCAGATCTACGTGAACACGCAGGTCTGGGCGGTCCTCTCCGGCGCCGCCACCCCCGAGCAGTCGAAGCAGGCCATGAAGATCGTGAAGGAGCGGCTCGCGACGCCCTACGGCGTCATGCTCTGCGATCCGCCGTTCGCCAAGGCCGACCGGGAGATCATGCGGGCGACGCTCTTCAACCCCGGCATCAAGGAGAACGCCGGCATCTTCTCGCACACCCAGAGCTGGGTGGTGATGGCCGAGGTGCTGCACGGGGACGGCGACCAGGCCTACGAGTACTACCGGTCCTACATGCCGTCGGCCTACAACGACCGCGCGGAGCTGCGCGAGATCGAGCCGTACGTGCACTGCCAGAACACGTACTCGAAGACCAACCGGAACTTCGGCAAGGCCCGCGTCCCCTGGCTCTCCGGCACCGCCTCGTGGAGCTACTACAGCGCCACGCACTGGATCCTGGGCGTCCGGCCCGAGGTCGAGGGCCTCCGGATCGACCCGTGCATCCCGAGGAAGTGGCCGGGCTTCAAGATGAAGCGGCACTTCCGCGGGAAGAACGTGTCGATCGAGGTGCAGAACCCGTCCGGCGTCTGCCGGGGCGTGAAGAGCCTCACCGTGGACGGCGCGCCGGTGAAGGGCGACGTGGTCCCGCCGGAGCTGCTCCGGGAAGGATCGAAGATCGTCGCGGTCATGGGCTGACACCGCGCGGGCGGAGGGGAGCCATGGCGGAGACCGCGCCTCGCGGAGCGGAGCGAGTGAGGCCGCTCACCCTGAGCCTGTCGAAGGGTGAGCCTGTCGAAGCGCGCGCGGCAAGTGGACTCACCCGTCGCTGGGGAGTCACCCTCGCGCTCGCCCTCGCCCTGCTCCTCGCGCCCGCCCCCGTCCCCGCCTGGTCCACCGCCGGGCACGAGGTCGTCGGGGCGATCGCCGAGGCGCGCCTCTCGCCGGCGGCGCGGGCGCTCGTGCGCGAGATCGCCGGGGACGTCCCCCTCTCCGCCCCGGAGCTCGGCTCCTGGGCCGACTGGATCCGCGACCGCGACACCGGGCCCTGGCACTACGTGAACATCCCGTTCGCGTCGGGCCGCTACACGCCCGCCCGCGACTGCCCGAGGGGCGCGTGCGCCGTCGCGGCCATCCAGCGCCAGGAGGCGATCCTGCGCGATCCGCGCGCGAGCGCGATGGCGCGGGCCGACGCGCTCCGCTGGCTCGTCCACCTCGTCGCCGACCTGCACCAGCCACTCCACGCCGGGGACGGGCGCGACCGCGGCGGGAACGAGCTGCGGGTGCGCGTGCGGGACCGGCAGGAGGAGACGGACCTGCACCGGGTCTGGGACGTGGAGGTGGTCTCGGCCGTCCTGGCGCGGCGCGGACCGCAGCGGGTCGCGCGCGAGGTCCTCGACCGGGTCTCGCACGCGCAGGCCGCGCTGTGGGCCGGCGCGCTCGACCCGGCCGCCTGGGCCGAGGAGTCGAACCGCGAGGCGCGCGCCCTGTACGCGGAGCTGGGCCGCAGCCCCGACGACCGCGACCTCGCGCCGCTCACGCCGCCGGACTACGCGCGCGCCCAGCGCCCGCGGACCGAGGCCGCCCTCGCCCGCGCCGGGCTCCGCCTCGCGGCGCTGCTCGACCGGATCGCGGCGGCGCGGCCGAGGTGACCCGGCGCCGGCGCGCGCGCCGCCGCTACGTGGACGCGCGCACCACCAGCACGGGGTCGACGAGGACGCGGGCGGGCTTCCCGAGGATCGCGTCGCGCTCCGCCGTCACGAGCCGGATCGCGTGCTGCGCCATGACGTCGAGCGACTGGCGGAGCGTGGTGAGCGGGGGCTGGGCGATGCCCGCGAGCGGGCTGTCGTCGTACCCGACCACGGCGATCTGCTCCGGGATCTTCACGTCGCGGGCCCGCGCCTCCGCCAGGAACCCCATGGCGCAGACGTCGCCCGCCGCGCAGAACAGGCCGTCGAGCTTGCTGCCCGCGCGGAGCAGCCTGGGAAACGCGTCCGCGCCGTCCTTGCGCGAGTACTCCGGCGCGTCCACGATGTCCTCCGGCGCGAGCGCCACGCCCGCCTCCCGGAGCTTCTTCTCGAACCCGCGCAGCCGCTGCTCGGCGTTGAAGTCCTTCCGTGCGCGCGGGCCTCCGTAGATGACCCCGAGCCTGCGCCGGCCCCGCTCGAGCAGGTGCTGGGCAGCGATGGCGCCGCCCTGGACGTTGTTGGACGTGATGGTGGACGCGCCGTCCATCTCGTTGTCCACGATGACGACCGGCACCCCCGCCTCCGCCAGCGCGGCGACGGTGTAGCCCGGGGGGACCATGCACAGGGAGAGGATCGCGGCGGGGCGGGAGGGCCCCTCGACGAGCTTCATCAGCCGAGCGTGCTGCGCCTTGTGGTCCGGCTCCGACTCGGGGATCAGGGACTCGAGGAGCGTGTACCCCGGCGGGAGGAGCTTGCGAACCTGTGCGTACACGAGCCCCTGGAACTTGGAGCCGAAGGTCCGAGAGGTGACCACGATCTGCGCATCCACGTGCACCTCCGCGTACATCGAGACGACGAGCCGCTCGTCTCGAGACAGCCGGCGTGTCCGGATGCTCGCACACGGTCCCGTTCCTCCTCAACGCGTCTCGTCGGACCCATCCACCGGGCGGCGCGGCGTCGCTAGAACTTCACCATCACGAACAGCTCGCTCGTCGTGTCGAGCCGCTCGGCGAGGGGCGTGAACCCCGCGGCCCACGACGTGCCGGGCGGCGGCGGGCGCGACGCCGGCGCGGCGTCGTACGCCGCCTTGATCTGCAGTCCGGTGCTGAGCGTCCCGTTGATCTTCACCCGCACCTGCGCCTTCGCGAGCACGCGCGTGTCCTCGAACGGCCCCAGGAGGCGGGTGGCGCCCTGCTCCTCGTTGAGGTTCGTGAGCGCCTCGATCGAGGCCTCGAACGTCACGGGCTCGAGCACCTCGCCCGCGTAGCCCGCGAAGAGCCGCGCGGAGTGGATGTCGATCCGCGACGGCGGCGAGACGGGGTCCTCGCGCGAGAAGTCGTAGCCCAGCTCGAGGCGGAGGCCGTGGCGCTTCGTGCGGACGACGTCCATCCCGTAGCCGATCTGGGCGCCGAGCACGAGCTGCTTGCCGGCGGGCTCGTCGCTCGCCGCGCCGGCGAGCAGGTAGAGGGAGCCGCGGGCGGAGAGGAAGCGGTCCCAGCGCGCGTGGCCCGACCAGCTCTTCCGCGTCGTGCGCGTCTCCTCGTGCAGCTCGCCGGGACCGATCCCGGGGCTCCCGTCCGACTCGACCGGCATGAGGAGCCGTGAGCGCGCGAACGCGGCGGCCCCGCCGACGAGGAGGCGTTGCCTGCGGCTCGTGCGGGCGGCCTGGCCCTCGGCCGAGTAGCCGAAGGACTCGGTGTTGCCGCCGGTCTGGTAGGCTCCCGCGCGGAGCTTCCCCGACCACGCGACGCCGTCCACGTCCTGGCGCTTCTCGAACGTGAAGTTCGGCCCGGCCACCGCGCCGGCCGGGAGCGCCACGAGCGCCAGCGCGAGCAGGGCGGCGAGCCCCCGCCGCCGCGCCTGGAGCGCCGGCGGGCGCGGACTCCGCTCCCGGCCTGTGTGGTCAGCACGGGTCATCTCGCCGAGCAACCCGGGGGGCACGCGGGAGATTCCGTGCCCCACCCAGGGTCGGCGTCCGGGCCCGCGATCCGCCGCGGCCAGCCGGGCGCTCGGCCGCCCCGCGGGACGCGCGGCGGCCCAGCC
>JAEYZK010000173.1 GCA_023428085.1 Pseudomonadota bacterium | reverse complement strand
ACCGCAAGCTCATGCTCGCCGCCGTGGCCGCGTCGGTGGTCTTCCTCGCGAGCTATCTCCTCCGCATGTTCCTCACCGGGGTCCACCGGTTCCCCGGCACGGGGACGCTCAAGGCCGTGTACCTCGCCGTGCTCGGCTCGCACACGATCCTCGCCGCGATCGTCGCCCCGCTCGTCCTCGTGACGCTCACCCTCGGCCTCCGCAGCCGGTTCGCCACGCACCGGAAGGTCGCCCGCGCGACCGCGCCGATCTGGCTCTACGTCTCGGTGACCGGGGTGGCGGTGTACGTGCTGCTGTACGTGGTCGCGGGGGCCTGAGGGGGGACCGCACGTGGCGCGCGACCCCTGCCTGCGCGGCTACCGGAGTTCCATCCCGAGCCGCTCGCGCCGGATGCCCTCCGGCCCCCACGACCAGTAGATCCAGCGCGCCCGGCCGAGGATCGAGGAGAAGGGGATCGGGCCGTAGTACCGGCTGTCCGCCGAGTTGTCGCGGTGATCCCCGAGCACGAAGACGTGGCCCTCCGGGACCAGGATCGGCCCGAAGTCGCCGCACGGCTGGTCCGGGGAGCAGACGACCCGGTACGTCGTTGGACCCAGCGTCTCCGTGGCCGCTCGGCACGGCTCCTCCAACCAGCCGGTCCCTGCGCGCATCGTGACGTACGTGCAAGAGCCCGCGAGCCGCTCACCGGGCACGGCCGCGCCGTTCAGGAGCAGCCGGCCTTCCTGGAGCTGGACGGTGTCGCCCGCGATCCCGACGACGCGCTTCATCACCGGTTCCCGCGACTGCCCGGAGCGCGGCGGCGCGTGGACGACGATCGCACCCCGCTCGACCTTCGCGCCCGGCGTGGCGACGATCACGTCTCCGACCTCGAGCGTGGGGAGCATGCTCCCGGTGGGCAGAACGTACGTCTGGAGGACGAAGGCATTGAGCACGGGTCGCGACGCGGCGGGCACGGCGAGCGCAACGAGGCAGAACAGGACCAGGCCGGCAGGCCGCGAGAGCCACGAGCGCGGTACCTCACGCGCGCGCCGGGCCGCAACGCCCCCGGACAGTGCCTGGACGAGCCACAGCAGCACCACGATCGCGCCCGCGGCGACGGCCGGCCCAGGGCCGAGCCGCAGGCCCACGCCGAATGCGGCCAGCGACAGCGTCCACGCCCCGAGCACCGCAACCCCGGCGCCGACACGACCGGAATAGACGAGCCCGAGGCCAGGGGAGAGCAGCCCCAGGGCCACCGCGAGCCCGGGGTCGCGTGCACGCTGAGAGGGGGCGTCCATCGGGTGACGGTAGCATGGCTGTGCGCGGGGGAGCGGTCGGGTAACATCGGGCCGATGCAGCGCGGAACCGTCCAGCGCGAGGTCACCTCACCCGCCGGCGCCCCCGTCACCTGGGTCGTCCAGACGAACCTAGGATCGTCCGAGGACGTCGGCCGGATCCGCAGGGGCTGCGAGCTGCTCGGGCACCCGTTCCTCGGCGTCACCGCCGTCCCGTTCTCGGACGAGCTCCCGGCCATCGCGGTGACCGGGCCGGCCGTCGCCTACGGCTCGACCCGGCTGATGCTGAAGCTCCACGCCGCGCGCCTCCTCCGCCCCGGCGTGTACTTCGACGCGGAGCGATTCCGCTGCTCCCGCTGGTCCGCGACCCTCGGCGATCGCGCCCTCAACGCCGGCGCTGCGGTGACGACCCTGCGCGCGCTCGCGGCCGAGCCGCGCCCGGACGGAGAGCGCGTCTTCGTCCGCCCCGACGACGACGCGAAGGACTTCGCCGGCCAGGTGCTCGCGTTCGGAGAGCTGCGCAGATGGGTGGAGGCGCTCTCGCCCGGAGGGTTCGAGCTGAGCGTGGACGTGCCGATCGTCGCCGCCCGGCCCGTGGACATCGACGTCGAATGGCGCCTCTTCGTCGTGGACGGGCGCGTGTCCTCCGGCAGCCGCTACCGGAGCCGCGGTGCATCCGACGTGCGCCCCGAGCTGCCGGGGATCGTGGTCTCGTTCGCACACGAGGTCACCGCGCTCTTCCAGCCCGCGCCCGTCTTCGTGCTCGACGTCGCGGCCGTCGGCGACCGCCTGGCCGTGGTCGAGTTCAACGGCTTCAACAGCGCTGGGTTCTACGCGAGCGACGTGGAGCGGATCGTGCGGGACGTGAGCGACGCCGCGGCGCGCGAGCCAGCGCCCTGAGCCGCTCACCGCTCCTCCGGCACCCCGGTCCAGACCTCCCCTCCCCGCACCCACTCCAGCCGGTCCGGCGCCCTCCCGAAGAGGCGCAGGTAGCCGGGGTGAATGCACCGGTGGTGGTGAAACCCGCAGACGGCGGTCTGGTTGGTGAGCGCGGTCCGGTGCCCGCCGCGCGAGAGGTACAGGATGTGGTGAGAATGGGCCGCCGCGTGGCTGCACCCAGGCACCGTGCAGCGTCCCTCGTCCCGCGCGCGCACCCGCTGCGAGGAGCTCCTGGGGCGCTCCGGGATGCCCCAGACCCGCAGGAAGTGCGCCGAGATGAGCGCGAGGCACGTCCCGTCGGCCACGGGCATCCCCACCTGCGCCCGGACCGACCGGATCGCCGCCGCGAGGAGGAGCGCCACCCGCTTCGGCGCGGGCGCCACGAGCCGCTGCCGCGCGCGCATCTGCCGTTCCTCCGCCGCCTCGACCTCCTGCCGGAGCGCGATACAGGTAATGGTCCGGGCTCGCTGGATCGACGAGGCGAGCTCCTTCTCCGGCAGCCGCGCGAGGACCCGCAGCTTCTCGTACGAGAGCTTCTGCCGCCGCGCCTCGCGGAGCGCCGGGCTCTTCCACATCCGTTCCTCGAGCGCCGCGCGCTGCTCGACCGTGCGGGCCGCCAACCCCAGCCGCTCCTCGCAGTACTGGCGGAACCCCGCGAAGCCGAGCAGCTCGTGGATCCGGCTCTTCTTCAGGATGTGGGCGCAGTACCCCAGGATCTCGTCCCAGCCGTTCTGGAGCCGCGCCAGCTCACGGAGCCGGGCGTCGATCTCCGCCGCCGAGGTGAGCCCGTCCAAGGTCAGCTCCGGCGAGGCGACGTCCTCGACGCGCTCCAGCATCGCCCAGCGATCCGTCTCCGCCTCGAGCTGCGCCTTGCGCGTCTCCAGCTCCTCGGCCCGATGGGAGACCCGGAAGAAGCTGCCCAGTCCGCGCTCCTCCGCTTTCGAGCACTCCGCTCGCCCTGAGCCTCCCGAGCGTAGGCACTGCGCAGCAGGGCCGGAGTCGAAGGACGAAGGGCGACCGAGAGCATCCTCGATCTCCTCCGCCGGAGTCGGAAACTCCCCCAGGTACTCCTCCGCCATCGCCTCCAGCCGCTCGAACCGGCGCGAGCCCGGGAGCAGCTGTCCCGCGACCTCGAGCGCCGCGTCCACGACCTCGCGCTCCTCCG
>JAEYZK010000112.1 GCA_023428085.1 Pseudomonadota bacterium | reverse complement strand
AGGCGGGCGAGCTCGTCCGCCTTCGGGAACGCGCCCGGCTTCGCCCGGGGTGCCTTCCCGGCGGGCGCGTCCGGCGCGGGCGTGGCCGTGGGGCCGGACGGCTCCTGAGACGCAGGCTTGCCGGCTGCGCCGGGGCCGGCGCACCCGGCGACGAGCATCGCTGCGACCACGACTCCGGCTCCTGCGAACTTCATGCGTCGCACCTCGGAGCCCGGTCATCGCCAGGGCTCGGGCTCGGGCGCGGGCTCGTTCACGGGAGCGACGCGCCGTCAGGCCCTCAGCGTACCAGCTTGCGCTTCCACCCCGCGAGCAGGTTGAGGGCGTCGAGCGGGCGGAGCGCGTCCACGTCGAGGCCCTCGAGCTCGCGGAGGAGCTCGGCCGCGGCCGGATCCGGCGGCGCCGCGAACAGGCCGAGCTGTGCGACCGGGTCCGACCGCCGGCGCCTGCCCTGCGTGCCGTGCGCGAGCGCCGCGTGGCCGCGCTCGTCCACCTCCATCGCCTCCAGGTTCTTCAGGATCTCCCGCGCCCGCGCCAGCACCTCGCCCGGGAGCCCGGCGAGCTTCGCCACCTCGATGCCGTAGCTGCGCGACGCGCCGCCCTCGACGAGCTTGCGGAGGAAGACGACCTGCTCGCCCACCTCGCGTACCGCGACCGTGAGGTTCTTCACGGCGGGCCGCTCGCGGGCGAGATCCTGGAGTTCATGGTAATGCGTCGCGAACATCGTGCGGCAGCCGACCTCGTCGTGCAGGTGCTCGGCCACCGCCCACGCGATCGAGAGGCCGTCGAACGTCGAAGTCCCGCGGCCGATCTCGTCCAGCACCACGAGCGAGCGCCGCGTCGCGTTGTGCAGGATGGCGGCGGTCTCGGTCATCTCGACCATGAACGTCGAGCGGCCGCGGGCGAGGTCGTCGGAGGCGCCGACGCGCGTGAAGATGCGGTCCACGAGCCCCACCCGCGCGCGGCGCGCGGGGACGAAGCTCCCCATGTGCGCGAGCAGCGTGATGAGCGCCGCCTGGCGCATCACCGTGCTCTTGCCGGCCATGTTGGGGCCGGTGATGACGAGGAGCGCGGCCGCGTCGTCGGCTGCGTCCACCTCCGCGTCTTCCGTCTCCGTACGCCCTGAGGCCTTCGACTCCGGTCCTTCGGGCCTACGCTCAGGCCAGGCGGAGTCGAACGGCGGTGCGCGCGCCGCCACCCTCACGTCGTTCGCCACGAACGACGCCGGGCCCTCCGGGAGGACCGCCTCCACCACCGGGTGGCGCCCGTCCACGATCTCGAGCGCGAGCGACGAGTCCACCTCCGGCCGCGCGTAGCCGCGCTCGGCCGCGACGCGCGCCAGCGAGAGGAGCGCGTCGGCCGTCGCGGCGGCGTCGGCCGCGGTCCGGATCCGCCCCGCCTCGGCGATCACCGCCTGGCGCAGCGCCTCGAACAGCTTCTCCTCCAGCGCGAACCGCCGCTCCTCGGCGGTGAGCACCTTCTCCTCGAACTTCTTGAGCTCCGGCGTGACGAACCGCTCGCCGCCCACGGTCGTCTGGCGACGCTCCCAGTCCTTCGGGACGAGGTGGAGGTTGGGCTTCGTGACCTCGAGGTAGTAGCCGAAGATCTTGTTGTAGCGGACCTTGAGCGAGCCGATGCCGGTCCGCTCGCGCTCCTCCGCCTCCATCCGCGCGATGGTCCCCTTCCCGTCCTCGACGATCGAGATGAGCTCGTCCAGCTCGGCCGAGTGGCCGCGCCGGATGAGCCCGCCCTCCTTGAGGCCGGGCGGCGGCTCCTCGGCGACCGCGCGATCGAGGTGGGCCGCCAGCCCCTCGAGCCCCCGGAGCCGCGCCCCGGACGTCGCGAGCAGCGCCGCCTTCCGCGCCTCGAGCGCGCCGGCGAGCGCCGGGAGCGCGAGCAGCGCCCCCGCGAGCGCGCGGAGGTCGCGCGCGTTCCCCTGCCCGAGCACGAGCCGCGAGAGGAGCCGCTCGACGTCGGCCACCGGCCGGAGCGCCGTCGCGAGGTCCTCGCGCGCGACCGCCGAGCCGACGAGCTCCTCGACGGCGTCGAGCCGCGCGCCGATCCGGATCGGATCCTGGAGCGGATAGCGGAGCCACTCCGCGAGCCGGCGGCCGCCGCCGGCCGTGACCGTCCGGTCGAGGAGCGCGAGCAGCGTCCCCTTCTTGCGGTTCCCGGAGAGCGTGCGCTCGAGCTCGAGGTTGGCGCGGGTCGCCTCGTCGAGGAGGAGGACCTCGTCGGTCGCGAGCCGCGCCAGCCGATCCACGTGGCGCGGCTCGGCCCGCTGCGTGTCGCAGAGGTACGCGAGCGCCCCCGCGGCCGCGGCGAGGCCGAGCGTCATCCCGCCCACGCCGAAGGAGTCGAGGCTCTGGACCCCGAGGTGGCGCCGGAGCTTCTCCTCCGCGCGCGCGAACTCGGCGTCGTCGCGCTTCGCCGCCGGCGCGCTCGCGCCGCGCGACAGCGTCTCGGTCCGCGCCGCGTCCGCGCCGCGCGGAAAGATCAGCTCGCGCACGCCCGCGCGCCGGAGCTCGTCGAGGAGGCGCGCGTCGTCCGCGACCTCGCCGCAGCGCAGCTCGCCCGTGGAGGCGTCGAGCAGCGCCAGCCCGCCGCCCTGCTCGCCCAGCACCACCGCCGCCAGGAAGCTCGCCTCGCGCGGATCGAGCACCTGATCGTCGAGCACCATGCCCGGGGTGACCACACGCGTCACCTCGCGCTTCACCAGCGTGCCCTTCCCCGGCTCCTCGACCTGATCGCAGATCGCGACCTTGAACCCCTTCTCCAGGAGCCGCGCCACGTACCCGCGCGCCGCGTGGTACGGCACGCCGCACATCGGGACCTTGTCGTCGCCCTTCGACCGGGCCGTGAGCGTGATCTGGAGCGCCTCGGCCGCCGTGACCGCGTCCTCGAAGAACATCTCGTAGAAGTCGCCGAGGCGGAAGAACAGGATGGCGTCCGGGACCTTGGCCTTGGTCTCCAGGTACTGCCGCATCATCGGCGTGAGCTGGGCGATCTCCGGCATGAGGGTGGAGGTTCTAGCATGTGGGGCCGACGGGATCCGCCGTCCGCGCCGGTCAGCGCGGGGCCGCTCCGCGCCGCACCTCCTCGACGAACCGCTCGGGCTCGTCGGGGGTGAGGACCAGCCGCCCGTCGTGGGTCTCCACCAGCACGTAACCATCGCGCCGCCAGGCGTACAGCTGGAACTCTCCCAGCTCCCGGGACGCGAACCGCCCGTAGCGCACCTGGCCGAGATCGGTCCCCGCGGTGCGCCACCAGCGCCGGCCGCCCTGGGGCGGCAACAGCGCTGCGCCGTGCACGGTCCGGAGGGGGATCTCGATCGGCGCCGCCCACCTCCGCTCGACGCGGATCGCGTCGCCCGCGACGGAGGCGGCGACCGGCGCGAGCCCGTGGAGCGCCGCGAACAGTCCTCCCGGCAGGACGAGCGCGATGGCGACGATCGTCCCGACGATCCTGAGGATGCGGGCCCTGGCGAGCCGCTGCCGCCCCGGCGCGGGCACCGCCCCTCTGCGCGCGCCGGGCGCTCGCTGGAGGACCGCCGCCACGAACGCGTCGGGGTCATCCGGTGAGAGGACGAACAGCGCGCGCTCGGTGTCGATCCTCACCAGGTCCTTCCGCCGGGTGGCGTAGATCCGGAACAGGCCCAGGCGCCGGTTCCAGAACTCGCCGATCCAGCCGAAGGTGCCGCCGCTCCCCCAGACCTGCAGCGCCCGGTGGGCCGCTCCGTCCGCGAGCCGATCGACCCCGCGGATCTGCTCCAGCGGCACCGAGACCGGACGGACGCGCCGGAGGACGACCAGCTCCCTCGGCCGGAGCTCGTACCCCGTGGGCGCCAGCAGCCAGGTGATCCCCACCACCGCGGCGGTGACCGCGCTCGTGAGGAGCGCCGCCGGCAACGCCGCCGGTACGACCGCGCTCAGGGCCAGGAGCCCGCACGCGAGGGCGGCGAGGAAGAGCCCGACGAGCCAGGTCGTCAGGCGGAGCGAACGGTCCCAGGTCGCGCCGAAGCGGGTCACCGCGAGTTCCCGCTGGCTGCGGCCGCGAACGTGTCCTTGGCTCCACGCGCACTACACCCGTTGCTTCCTTGACCCGTGCGCACTGGCTTGTCCTCGCGACGGCTGAACCCCTGCCGGATGCTATCGCTGGTCATTGCTCGGTGCTCTGACCTTGCGGTGCGAGAGCCGCCTCGGCCGCCGCATCATCAAAGGCCTTGAGCTTCGCGGGGTCACCTTCGCTCTTGTCGAAGTCGCCCCAACCGGTCAGGCGGTACGCTTCAACTATCCCCTCACGATTGGCGATGAGCGTCACGGTGCGCTTCTCCCACGTCCAACGGTGCTCCCACGTGAACGCCTTCGAGCCGTCGGGCAGTTGGACCACCGCAGCCGGTCGTTCGTTCTCCTCCTCCGTGCGCACGTACTCCTTCACATCCTTCCCCATGTACGCGTGCACGTTTCGGTACTGCGCTTGCCCGGCGCAGGCCGCGAGCGCCAGGAGCCCGAGCGAAACCAAGGTAGCGCGCCTCATCTCGCCTCCGAGTCTGAACCGCAGTCCGCACGCATTCTACCACCCGTGCTCGCTCCATAGGCCCGCCTCCGCGCCGAGCCTGCACTTCACGAGCGCCACCGGTCGCAGCTCAGCACCTGGCGCTTCGCGCCTGCCTGAATGGCTCCGCTTCACTCAACGGCGACGACGACGGGGGCCGCGGCGGGAGAGGCCCCGGTGCGCTCCGACGCAGGGCTCGGCGACCGTGTACACCGCAGTGGAGACGATCGGGCGGTCGGAATCAGGCGCTCTCACGGCATCCCGTCCCACTCCCTCCCGTTCAGGAACCAGGTCAGCCCGTCCGGAGCCTCGCCACGTACGGCGAGAGAGCCGCCGTGGATGCACCGCTGGTGATGGAACGCGCAGACGCCGATCTGGTTCTCGAGCTCGTCACCTCCGCCGTGCGAGCGGTAGATCATGTGATGCGCGTGGGACGCGTCGTGGCTGCAACCCGGGACCTGGCAGTGCCCGTCGTCGCGCGCCCGGACCTTCTGCGAACGGCTCCGCGCCTTCGCCGGCGGTCCCCAGACGGCCAGGAAGTGCCGCGCGATCAGGCCGAGGCACCTTCCGGCGGGGATCGGCGCCCCGGCGAGGGCGCGCGCGGTCGCGATCGCCGCCGCGAGCACGCTCGCCACGCTCCTCGGCACCTGCGCGGCCAGCTTCCCCCGTGCACGCGTCTGCCGCTCCTCCGCTGCCTCGAGCTCCCGGCGCAGCGCCGCGACCGTCATCCGCCGCGCCCGGCGAGTCCAGTCGCGGATCTCCGCCTCCGGGAGGCGCGAGAGCGCCCGCAGCCGCTCGTACGAGAGGCCCGACGCGCGGGCGGCGCGCAGGGCAGGGCTCCCCCAGATCTTCTCTTCGAGCACCGCTCGCTGCTCGACCGCACGCCCCGGCATCCCGAGCCGCTCCTCCACGTAATGGCGGAACGAGCGGAAGCCGAGGATGAGGTGCATGCCGCTGCGCCGGATCATCTCCGCCGTCCAGCCCAAGTACTCGTCCCAGCCCTCGCGGTGCCGGGCGAGCGCGCGCAGCGCCGCGTCGATCTCGGCCGCCGACGAGAGCTCCTCGAACCCCTCGTCCGGAGCGATCCAGGGCGGGATCCGTTCGAGCGAGACCCAGCGGCCCGTCTCGTCCTCGAGCGCGGCCTCGCGCTGGGCGAGCCGCGCCTCGCGCTCGTCGCGGCTGCGGAAGTGCTCGCGGATCGTCCTCCGCTCACCGTCCTCCACGTCGGCGTCGCCCTCGGGGAACGCTCCGAGGAACTCCTGGGCCATCGCAGCGAGCCGCTCGAACGTCTTCGAGCCCGGGAGCTCCTGGCCCGCGCGCGCGAGCGCGTCATCGATGACCTCGCGGTCCTCGGGGGTGCACCCGACCGTCCATCGTCCCCACTCGTCCTCGTCGCCGGGGGCGCCCGCCCGCTCCGCCTTCACCGCCTCCTCGAGCGCCCGCACGGTCTCGCGCGAGGCGAGCTCGACCCACGCGGCCTCGTCGTCGCCACGCGCCACGGGCAACACCGTCTGCGCCGCCCGCATCGTGACCGTCCCGCCGCGGAGCGCCGCGCGCAGGAGCGGCCGCGTCCGGAGCTCCCGCGCGAGGTGGACGAGATTGAGCGCCGTGCGGGGCGCAATGTCGAGCACCTCCCGTGCGTAATCACCAAGGTGGTACCCCAGCTCCGGGAGCCGATCGCCCACGCGGAGCGCCGCGAGCCCCTCGGCGACGGCGAGCTCGGTCGCCGCCTGGACCCGCGCCGCCATCGCGAGCCCCTGCTCCGTGTCGTCGGCCTCCTTCTCGCCGCCGCGGAAGACCGGCAGCAGCTCGAACCGATCGAGCCGCGGGAACTCGACCTTCGGCGGCGGCGCGTAGCGCGCGCACCACGCCGGGACGGAGGCCGAGATCGATGGGCGCGCGGTGGTCACACTCGAGTCATCGCACGAGGGTCTGACAATTGGATCCAATCCTGGGACCTCGCGATCGAGGCGGGCGTGGCGAGCTCTCTCCGCTGCTCGCGAGACGCGCCGCGGCCCGCCCCGGCCGAAGGCTCGACCGGAGCGGACCGCGTGGGACGTCGCTCACTTCACGGTGCGTGCTGCTCCTGCTACTGCCACGCGTACAGGCTCGCCCACGGGTACGTGCCGGCGGTCACCGTGAAGTACGTGTAGCCGTCGGTGTGCTTGGGGAGCGGGAACGGCCCGGCGCCGCAGGTCGCGGTGGCGGTCCCGTTGTTCACCCGGACCGTGCGGCCCTGGAAGTTGGAGCAGCCCCAGCCGCGGACGGTCATGCTGGTCCGGAGGCAGACCGCGCCGGTGGTGTTGAAGTTGCCGGACTGGTTCGTGAACGTGACCGGGTTCGCGCACGGCGTCCCGCCGCTGCTGCCGTTGAACGTGGCGGTGACGGACCGGGCCGCGGTCATGGTCGTGGTGCAGGTCGCGGACGTGCCGGTGCAGGCGCCGCTCCAGCCCCCGAACGTCGAGCCGGAGGCCGGCGCCGCGGTCAGGGTCACCGACGCGCCGGAGTTGAACGACGCGGTGCAGGTGGAGCCGCAGGAGATGCCGACCGGGCTCGACGTCACCGTGCCGGACCCGGCGCCCGCCTTCGCGACCGTGAGGGCGTACGTGGTGCCGGTGGTGGTGTCGAACGTCGCCGAGACGGACCGCGCCTGCGACATGGTCACGGTGCAGGGGCCGGTGCCGGAGCAGGCGCCGCTCCAGCCGGCGAACGTCGAGCCCGACGCCACGTCGGCGACGAGGGTCACGACGGTCCCGGACGTGAAGCTCGCGCTGCACGCGCTGCCGCAGGTGATGCCCGCGGG
>JAEYZK010000087.1 GCA_023428085.1 Pseudomonadota bacterium | reverse complement strand
GAGACCATCGCCGACGCCGTCTGCGACCGTCTCGTCCACAACGCACACAAGGTGAAGCTCGCCGGCGAGTCGATCAGGAAGACGAAGGCGGACTTGACCAAGGGGCAGAAGCCGGCGAAGTAGAGCTCTACCCAGCGGCGTCACGCCCCGGGTGATCGCCTTGGCCGGTACGGGTGATCGGCATCGGCCGGAATGGCCGATCGGCTTGGCCGGAATCCGCACCCGGGGAGTACGACGGGCGCCCCGGTGCCCTCTCGTGCGATGGAAGACCAGCGGAGGCCCCGGCCACGCGCGTTGGGGTGCCGAGTCGACAGGACGTCTAGGACGGCAGGACGGGAGCGAGCCCCTGCGTCCCAAGGGCCTGGGCTTGCGTGGCCAGGCCGTCGGCCGTGTTCGCCTTGGGCAGGGACATCGGCACCCCGGGCTTGTAGACGAACCAGACCGCCTCCTCGCGCTTGAGCCCCTCGTGCACCCACGGCCGGTGACCGGTGCTGACCCGCTTGCGAGTCCAGGTAGGCCGGAGGAGCTTCATCTCGCGGCCCAGCGTCTGGCGGGAGACGGGCGAGCGGAAGCCATTGCGCGAGCACCAGTCCCGGTACACGGCGTAGAGGGTCTGGAACTCGATTGCTCCCCCGTAGTCCCACGACTCCCGCGGGAGCGGCTTCTGCTGTCCATCCCGGTACTCCTTGATGAGCCAGTCGATGCCCCGATCGTCGACCTCTTCGAAGAACGCCTCGAACGAGGTCCGCGACGCCTGCATGACCTGCGCACGCGCCTCGTTCTCGTAGGGTCGAGAGATGAGGGGGACGTCCACCTTGGTGTTGAGGAGGCTGTGCGCGAAGGCGGCGATCTCCTGGCGGAAGCCGGCGGTGGGCTCGTTCCGCTCGAAGCAGGCCGCCAACTTCGCGCGGTACTCTGCCGTGGGGGTGGAGAGCCCCCGGAAGACGGTGTACCGGCGGTCGCCGGGCCCCTCGACGCGGACGGGGGCGCTGGCGTTCGACGTGAACCACCAGCTCGTCCGGTTGGGAGCCTCGAACTGCTTGACGTTCTTCCCGTTCACGTGGACCACGGGATCCGAGATCAGCTGCTTCAGCTTGTTGCTGGTGGTGATCGCGTTCTCCTTGTCCACGACCTCGTCCGCCATCACGAACAGCTTCCCTGCGTAGGCGGAGTTGAACTGGCTCTCGAGCGCGTTCTGGGAGATCGAGGAGCAGTTCTCGGGACCGAGGATGTGGCGCAGCACGTGGCCGAGCAGCGTCTTGCCGATCCCCTGGCCGCCCTGGAGGACGATCGCCACCATCGAGCGTGCGCCAGGGTTCTGCGCCTTGAACGCCATCCAGTGGGTCAGGTACCGGATGCCCGCCTCATCGCCATCGGTCACGGCGGCGAGCATCTCGCGGATCGTGGGGAACTCCCCCTCCTCGGGCTGGAGCGCCGGGGGCACGTAGGCGTTGATGTAGACTTCGTCGCCCCTGACCGTTGTGCGAAACAGCGTCGGCTCCCCGGGGGCGATGTCGATCCCGTAGGCGCGGCGGTAGTCCCCGACCTTGAAGATCGTCTTGACGGTCTCGTGGTCCATGCCCAGTTCGAGCAGGTGCTCCCTCGCGCCCGACTTCCCGACGAGCTGCTCCGTGGAGTACCGGCCGTTGGGATGCAGGAACACGAACTTGCCCTGAGGGACGAGGAACACGAGTTCATCGATCCTGCCCTTCCGAGTTTCTTCCATGTCTTTGACCTCCATGATGGTCAGGTGAAGCCTGGGAGGCGGGTGCCGTTCTCTTCGGCGACCCGCCTCCGCAGCTGGCTACGCCGCCGCCTCGTCCAACGCAGGGACTGCGCTCCCGGTGTTGTCCGAGGCCTCCGAGGCGCTCGGAGCAGCGGGTGCGGCCTGGCTATCCGCGCGCGAGTCGAGGACGAAGTACCGGACGCCGCCGCGGTGGACGGACGGCAGGCCGAGGGAGCCGACGTGGGCGCCCCATCGCATCCCCGATGGTCTTGGCGGTCTGGAGCCACAGGTAGCGCCCGCCGCGGTGCTTGATCCGCAGCTCGAACAGGACCTCGATCGGCGAGGCGAGCCCCTCGTGCAGGCGCGGCAGGCGCCCCTCGGGGTCCGCGCCGTGCTGACGAGCGATCGTGATTCGCTCGCGCATGCCCTCGATCAGGTCGCGAAGCTCCAGGACGTGCTCGCGCTCGCGTGCAGGCAAGTCGTGGTGGTCCAGGGTGGCGGTGGTGTCGTTCATGTCGTGCGCCTCCTCGGCGTCTGCGGGCATGAGGGTGCCTGCACCGAGGGAGGCCCCATGCCTCTCCGGCTCCGCATCTCCTGGCCCGCTTCACTGTCGGTGCTCGATGCTCGGCGCTGCTCTGCCGTTCGAACGAGCCGAGAATAGAGCGCCGGACGCGCCGCTCAAGGGGTGCTCTGGCACTGACCGTATGCGAGAACGCCCGCGCGCGCGGCACGGGGTCCGTGGGATCCGCTCTTGGTGCCTGATCGCGGGGTGGTGCCGATTCTGTTGAAGTTCCGCTCGGTTTCGCGACCACGCCGGCCGCAGTCGAAAGCTACGCGCGCGACGAGGAGCGAGCGTGTCCGACCGTATGGACGCGGGCAAGCACCGGCGAGCCGGATGAGCCGCCCTGCTATGCTCAGGGCCGGAGGTACGCATGGCGAAGCGGTGGAAGGACGTTGCCCTGAACCTGCGGAAGCGCGTCGGCCGAGAGGTCTTCGCCGGAGCGATGTCGGCCCCGGCCAGGCGAATCCTCCACGCCTCGCTAGAGGTCGTGCTGCGGTTCGAAGGGATCTACGGAGACGTGTCTGCCCGGCCCGGGCGGGAGGCCAAGCGTACCCGCGACAAGGGCCTCCTCCTCCGTCCTACCCTTGAGCAGTTCTTGGCTCGGTTCGAGCCGACGCGATACGAGGACGCGGCGATCGGTTGGGACGTCGAGGACATCGTCGGCCTGCTGCAGCTGTACGGCAAGGTAGAGGTAGACGACGTTCGCCGACGTATGCGGAGGGTCGGCAAGAAGAAGAGGAAGAGTGAAGCGAGCCGCGAGGACGTCGATGAGGTTCTTCCGGTGGCCCTCCTTGAACCGCTCTTCGATGGCGAGTGGGAGCAGGACGGAAGCGTTCGCCGCCGCGATGCGACCAGGTACGCGTGGTCCAGTTTTCGCTTTCAGCATCAACTCGCCGACCGCACTCGAGCTGAGTCGGCCGAGTACCTGGCCGAACTCGGCAAGCTCCTCAACGAGCACATCGATTCCGGGGCGGAAGAGAGTCGTGCGATCCAGGGAGCGGCGGACGCGAAGACGAAGCGGACGGCCGCAATGGGCCTTCGGCGCAGGGCCGATAGGATCGACGAGACGGTTCGATACTGCAGCGACTCCGAGTACCGGTACTGGGACGCCGCGACCGAGACATATCGGTACCTCTCGCAGTGCTTCCTCCTCGACGACTTCCCCGAGCAGGCGGGACTGAAGCCAATGCCCGGCGGAACGGACAGCAGGGACGAACAGAGGCGGCGAGACCAAGAGGAGCGGCGGCTGGCCGAGCTTGTCCACGTCGTTCGGGACTTCCTCCCGTGCGACGTCAAGGCGGCCGGGTCCGCGATCCTCAGCGAGCACGGGCGAAGGCTCTGGATCCTCGCGAAACGGCTCGATGACGAAGAACACGAGGCGCCGCTCCTGCCGGCGATCTTGGTCAACCGCAGCGAGGTCGTGCCCTCAACGCACGGTCGCAAGTAGGGCCTCACACGCCCTGCTTCCCGAGGAAGCCGCGAACTCCGTCTACGCTCGCCACATACGGTCTGCCTGAACGATCCCCGAGACATCTGGGGACGCGTCGTGCCGGTTTCGCGGCTGTCCGTGGGCTTCGCAACTGTTGCTCATCGAAGGTCGCGCGCTTCCTCTCGGGGTCTCACTCGCTCCCGCATACGGTCGGACGAGGCAGCCCTCTTGGCGCCCCGGCTCGAACCTCTATCGTGCGTGGCCGTGGCGAGCGGCGCTTCACATAACGTGCACATCCCGGCGGACCCGCGTCCCGACGCGCCCGCTCCGGCTGCCAGGGCTCGACCCGCCGCTCCCGGCGGCCAGGGCAAGGGTCAGCATGCGCTCACCGTGCGCCTGGCGACGCCGGAGACGGGCTCGCGCGATGCAGAGCAGGTCTTCGTGCGCGCGATGGCCGCGATCGCGGTTGGTCTGCTGCTTGAACGCGGCAAGGAGAGTCATTCCCCCGAATCCCTCGAGCGTGATGGGGTCGATCCGTGACGCCCGCCGTCCCATACGCCCGCTACTCGACCGACCGCCAGGACGCGCGGAGCATCGACGACCAGCTCCGCCGCTGCCACGCGTTCGCCTCCGCGCACGGGTACGAGGTGGTGGGAGAGTTCAAGGATGCCGCGCAGAGCGGGGCCTCCCTGGACCGCGCCGATCTGCAGCGGCTCATCGCCGAGGCGCAGGCCGGCAAGCGGTGTCGGTTCCGCGCAGTGCTCGTCGACGACCTGTCCCGTCTCTCCCGCGACCTCGGGGACACCTGGCAGTTGGTCTTCGGGACCCTCGCCGCCGCGAACATCCGGGTCATCGACTGCACCACCGGGATGGCCTCGGACGCCGCGGGGGCGCGGCTCACCTTCGGCGCGCTCGCGCTCGTCAACGACACCTTCCTCCAACTCGTCCGCACCGAGACGCACCGCGGCCTGGAGGGCCGGGCCAGGGCGGGGTTCTGGGCCGGCGGCTCCTGCTTCGGGTACCGAACAGAGCCGGAGCCGAACCCGCAGGACCCGGCCCGCCCGCGTGCCAAGGTGATCATCCATGAGGCCGAGGCCGAGCTCGTCCGCCGCATCTTCCACGACTACGCTACGGGCATGAGTCTCGGGGACCTCATCGAGACCCTCAACCGCGAGGGCGTGCCTGCTCCGGCGGACGGGCGCTCGAAGAAGGCGATCGCCGGCTGGAGCAAGTCGCTCCTCTACTTCCTGCTCCGCAACGAGCGGTACGTCGGGCAGTTCGTCTGGAACAAGCGCGTGTGGTTCCGGGACCCGATCACCAAGCGCCGCCGCTATCGCGAGCGGCCCGAGGCCGAGTGGATCCGCACGGAACAGCCGGCGCTGGCCCTCGTAGATCGCGAGACCTGGGACCGAGTCCAGGCGAGGCACAAGGAGAACGCGCGGGGGAGTGGGTCGCCCGGGAGGGTTGGCTACATGGACCACATGCTCTCTGGCCTGCTGCGGTGCGGCACCTGCGGCTCGACCCTGACGATCGTCTCGCGGAGCGGCAAGGGCGGGCAGCGCTGGTCGAACTACGGCTGCGCTGCCCGGCACGCGAAGGGCGCGACCGCCTGCTCGAACCGGCGGACCGTCTCCGAGCTTCGGATGAACCGCGCGGTGCTGGGGGCGCTCATGGAGTTCGTGCGGTCCTCCGACTTCACGGCTTGGGTCGAGGAGGCCATCCACGCCGCCGAGGAGGCACGCACGCGCCCGGCAGACGACGGGCTGCGGAAGCTCGAGACGGCGGTGCGTGCCCAGGAGGCGCGCGTCGAGAAGGTCGCGAGCACGCTCCTCGAGGTCGGGGCCTCGGAGTTCCTGAAGGCGAAGCTCCGGCAGGAGGAGGAGAAGCTGCGCGACTGCCGCCAGGCCCTCGTGGCGGCGGCGGCGCCCAGACGGGCGGCACGGCCCCTGCCGAAGATCACGATGGAAGAGGTTCTGGCGGTCCTAGAGGACGTGGAGCGCATCGCCCGCGACGCGCCCCGCCAGGCCCGCGACGTCCTGGCCACCGTCATCGAGCCGGTCATCCTGAACCCCACGCCGGAGGGGTACGAGGCGGAGATCCGGCTGAAAAGCAGAACGGCCGCCCTCGCGAGCGGCCGTCCAGTCTTTGATGCAGTTGGTTGCGGGGGCAGGATTTGAACCTGCGACCTTCGGGTTATGAGCCCGACGAGCTACCTGGCTGCTCCACCCCGCGTCAGGGAAAAACCGTCGTAGCGAGGCGGGTTTCTACAGGTGGCCCCTGCCCTGGTCAAGGGGTTTCTGAGGCATTCTCTTGCCGCCTCTCGGGCCTGCGACATCACGCGCGGGAGCGCGCGAGGGCCCCGGGGAGGACGGAGATCCCGGCCAGCACGACCATGGTCGCGCCGGTGGGGAGGCCGGAGAACCACGAGAGCACGTAGCCGCCACCTGCGGCGACCACGCCGATGACGGCGGCGACGGCGAACGCGGCCCGGAAGCGCGCGCGGCCGAGGAGCGCGGCGGCGGCGGGGAGCGTGAGAAACGCGAAGACGGGGAGCGCGCCGAGCGCCCGTGCGGTCGCGGGGATGGCGAGCCCGATGGTGAGGAACAGGAGGCCGTCCCAGAGCGGCACGTTCATGCCGAGCGCCCGCGCGGTCTCGGGATCGAACGACACGAACGAGAGCTCCTTCGCGAACAGCACGTGCACGACGAGGGAGACGAGGGCCACGGCGCCGATCACGACGAGCTCGAGCGGGGGCACGGCGACGGCGTTCCCGAACACCATCCCGCCGAGATCGTGCGCGGCGTGGACGAGCCGGCTCGCGCCGATCACCACGAGCGCGGAGGCGGCCACCCACACGCCTCCGACGGCGGCCTCGGCGGGGACCCGGCGCGCGCGCACGGCCCCGAGCAGGAGCGCGCCGGCGACGGAGAAGATCATCGCCACGGCGAGCTGCTCTGCCGCGTGCTCGGTCTCGACGTGGAGCTGCTCCTCGAGGAGGAGCGCGAGCACGAGCCCGAGCGTCGAGACCTGCGTGAGCGCGGCGGACACGAAGACGGTCCGCCGGAGCACCACGTACACGCCGAGCGCGGCCAGGAGCGCGCCGGACAGCGCCGACGCGGCGAGCGGGACGCCCCATATCTCGCGGGCCTCGAGGAACTCGCGGAGGGCGCTCACGAGGCCACCTCCGGTGGGCGGGCGCCGTCGGTCGGGTACACGAGCCACCTCCCCTGGTGCTGCTCCACGGCGACGGAGCGGCCGTACAGGGCCGAGAGCGCCTCGGGCCGGAGCATCTCCTCGAGCGGGCCCACGCGGAAGAGCCGCTGGGCCCGGTCCACGAAGGCGAGCGTACGGGCGTAGTTGGCGACGTTCTCGAGCCGGTGCGACACCATCATCACGGCGAGATCCCCGGCGGCGTGCAGCTCGCGGAGCAGGTCCATGGTGGCGAGCTCGGCGGCGGGGTCCATGCCGTTCGTGGGCTCGTCGAGCACGAGCAGCTCCGGCTCGGCCGCGAGCGCCCGCGCGATGAGCGTGCGCTGCCGCTGGCCGCCGGAGAGCTCGCCGTACGGGTGCTCGGAGAGGCGCTCGATCCGCACCCGCGCCATGGCCCGGTGGACGGCCTCGTCGTCGGCGCGCCCGGGCCGGCGCAGCGGGCCGAGGAGCGGGACGCGCCCCATCCGCACGACCTCGCCGGCGCGGAACGGCCAGATCGTGTCCACGTGCTCGCGCTGCGGGACGTAGCCGATCCGCAGCGGCCTCCGCGCGCGCCGCCGCCCGGCGACGAGCGGCAGCGCACCGAGCGCGGCGCGCACGAGCGTGGTCTTCCCGCCGCCGTTCGGCCCCACGATGGCGAGGAAGTCGCCCTCCCCTACCGCCAGGCGGACGCCCGTGAGGAGCGCCGCGCCCGCGTAGCCGAGGGCGGCGTCGTCCAGCGCGACGAGGGGCTCGCTCATCGCAGTCCTCCGGCGATCCGCTCGACGAGGAGCCCGAGGTACTCGAGGTAGCTCCCGGCGCCGCGCTCGCCCCCGACGTCGCCCGGGATCCGCACGAGCTTCACGCCGGCGTGGCGCGCCACCGTCTCGGCGGACCGCGCGTCGTAGTAGCTCTCGACGACGATCGCCTTCACCTCCTGCGCCTTCGCGCGCTTCACGAGCTCCGCGAGGTGGCTCGGCGGGGGCGGCACGCCCGGCCGCGGCTCGAGCTCGCCCGCGGACGCGAGGCCGCTCCAGGCGAGGAAGTACGAGAGCGTCCGGTGATGCGTGAAGAGCTTCCGCCCCTGGAGCGGCGCGAGCGTGGCGCGCCAGCCCGCCATGGCGGCCTCGAGCGTCGACCGGAACGCGGCGAGGTTCGCCTGGTAGGCCTCCGCGCCGCCGGGATCGAGGGCGCCGAGCCGCGCGGCGATCGCGGCGGCCACCTCGAGGCCGCGGCGCGGATCGGTGAGGAAGTGCGGGTTCCCGCCGGGGTGGAGGTCGCCCAGGCTCCGGTCCACCGCGCCGGCCGGCGCGTCGAGGACCTGGACGGCGCCGGCCGCGGTGAGCCGCCGTCTCCCCCCGGGCTGGATCTCCGCGTTGCGCGACTGCGCGACGAGCGGCGGGAGCCAGCCGGACTCGAGGTCGAGCCCCACGTCCACGAGCAGCTCCGCCTTCCGGAGCTTCACCGCGAGCATCGGGTTCGCGTCCACGTGGTGCGGGTCGGCGACGCCGCGCGAGAGGCTCTCCACCGACACCCGGTCGCCGCCCACCGCGCGCGCGAGCGCGGCCAGCCCCTCGGTCGTCGTGACGACACGCACCGGCGCGGCTGCCGCGGCCGTGGGCGACAGCGCCAGGACGGCGGCCGCGCACGCGAGCACGCGCTTCATGGATCGAGGCATGGCTCCCTCCCTAGAACGGATGCGCGCCGTGCGCGCCGATCCCGAACTCGAAGTGGACGAGCCCCTCGAAGCCGTCCCGGCCTCCGGGCAGGCGGTCGTAGGACGCCTGCAGGGCGACGCGGGAGAACTCGGAGGGGAACCAGTTCAGCACGGCGCTCGCGCGCCGCTCGGTCCCGGGCGCGGCGGCGCCGGCCGCGGGCGCCTCCTCGTACCGCACGCCGTACCCGAGGTACGCGTCCTGCCGCCAGAACGCCTGGGCCCACCAGCCGTGCTCGACGTCGTCATCGAGCGTGGCGCCCGGCGCGCCCTCCGGGTCGGGGACGTCCCGGAGCCTGCGCAGGTACAGCTCGCCCTGCACCGCGAGGTACCGGCGCGATCCCGGGTCGCGGTTCCGGAGATGGAGGTCCACGCCGCCGAGATCGCGGAATGCGCCCGGGGCGCCCTCGCGCCGGCGCGCGGCCGAGAGGCCCAGCCCCACCGTGGTGCGCTCGGAGACGGACACGTACTGAAGGAGCCGGCCGACGCCGGTGAGATCGGGCGCGAGGTCCTCGTACGGCGCCGTGCTCTGCGCGGCCAGCTCGAGCTGCGCGTACCACGGCGTGGGCGCGAGCCACGACATGGACGCGCCGGTCCCGGAGAGCGTCTCCTCGGCGAGGAGCCGCCCGCGCGCGAGCGGCGGGTCCACGAACTCCCAGGCGTGCGGGTGCTGCTGGTTCATGCGCCCGAACGGGCTGAAGAACTTGCCCGCCCGGAGCTGCAGGCCGGCGGGGAGCGCGAGGGTGGTCGCGTACGCCTCCTCGACGTCCACCTCCTCCGGCGTGAAGGCGATGAACACGTCGGCCTGGAAGTACGGGTCCACCTTCGACTTGAGGCCCAGCTCCACCTCGCGGAACAGGAGCTCCGGCCTCCCCTCCGGACCGAACACCTCGCCCCGCTCCGGCGAGAGCGCCTCCACGTCGTGGCTGTTCCAGATGCCGGTGAAGCTCGCGATCGCCGAGAGGTCCGGCATGAGCAACAGCCGCGCGAGCGGGTTCCCGCCCTCGCCGCCCTGCGCGGGCGGGGAGCCATCCTGCGACTGCGCACGAACCACCGCGGGCGCGACGAGCGCCAGCGCGACACACCATGGCACGATCTTCCTCTGCACGAGAGAACCCTCCGGGCGCGAGGCGCCCTGCGGACGTGAGCTCGGCCGTCGCGGACGGAACCGGTCTGCGCGACGGTGGGTGAACACGAACGCCCGCGCCTCGAGAGCCGGCGCGAGCGGACGCGAGAGCTACGCGTGCGCTGGAGGGGACTGGCCGGGGATGGCGCCCAGCGGCGCGCCGGCGCGGGGCGCCTCCAGGGGCGCGAGGACCGCGGCGACGCGCGCGACGGGCGCGGGTTCGGGCGCGAGCGGCTGGACCGGAGCGGGTTCGGCGCTCCGCACGATGCACGCGGCGCACCCGGCCTCACCGCGCGGCCCGGCGTGCACGTGCGGCGCCCAGGAGAGGGCGACGAACGCGGCGGCGAGCAGTGCGGCGGTGAAGCGGCGCATCACGGACTTCTCTTCTTGGGCGAGGACGCGGGTGGGCGCAACGGGGAACGCAGCGCGCGCCCCGCGCGGGCGCGCGCCGGGTACACCTCAGCCGAGGATGAGCTGGAGCTTCATCGCGAGGCCGAGGTCGCCGGCGATCCGGAGCTTGCCGGACATGAAGGCCATCTGCGGGTTGAGCTTCCCGGTGATGATCGCGAGCAGGTCCTTGTCGGTCGCGGTGACGGTGCAGCGCGCGTCGGGCGAGCTGCCGGCGGAGACCTTGCCGCCGGGGGTGGCGCAGTCCACGGTCCACGCGCCGCCGTCGGGGCCGGAGACGTTGAACTGGTAGACGGCGTTGATCTTCGAGATGACGTCCGGCTTCGCGGCGAGGCGCGCGGGCAGGTGCTTCTCGAAGACGTCCTTCACGCTGGCGATCTCGGCCATCGGTTCCCCCGCGGGCGCGCGGCGCGGTCCGCGCGCCCTGCGCCGTGCAGGGCGGGCCGGAGCGCGATTCGACCTCCATTGCTATTGGTGGAGCCGGGGGCTGTCAAGCGAGGGGACCGCTAGGACCGCGGCGTCCGCCCCCGGCCGGCGAGGACGCTGGCCACCGTCTCGGTGAGCCGCGCGGGGTCCACGGGCTTCACGAGCACCGCCGCCACGGCGCGCCCCCGGACGCGCTCCAGGTCCTCCCGCTCGGCCCAGCCGGTCACGACGATGACCGGCACGCTGGGCGCGAGCTCGCGGGCGGCGTGCACGAGCTCGAGCCCGCCCATGCCGGGCATCCCGAGATCCGTCATCACGAGGTGCACCGACCGCTCCGAGAGGATCCGGAGCGCCTCGCGCCCGCTCGCGACGGAGTGCACGGCCCAGCCCGCGGCGGTGAGCACCTCGGCGACGAGCTCGCGGTGATCGTCGTCGTCCTCGACGAGGAGGACGTCCAGGCGCTCGAGGTCGGCCTCCACGTTCACTCTTCGTAGAATCCGTCGAGGATCGCCCGGTACCGCTCGGTCACGAGCTTGCGCTTGACCTTGAGCGTGGGCGTCAGCTCGCCGCTCGCCTGGCTGAAGTCGTGGTCGAGGATGGCCCACTTCTTCACGGTCGAGAAGCTCGCCTGCTTCGCGTTCAGCGTGTCGATCGCCTGCTGCACGCGCGCCAGGAGCTTCGGGTGCTGGCGGACGCCCTCCAGCGGGACGCCGTTCTCCTCCGCCCACTTCTTGAGGTTCTCCTCGTTGAGCGTGAGGAGCGCGGAGAGGAACTTGCGGCGGTCGCCGTGGACCATCGCTTGCGAGATGAGCGGATCGGTCTTGAGGTCGTTCTCGAGGTTCTGCGGCGCGACGTTCTTCCCGCCCGCGGTGACGATGATGTCCTTCTTGCGGTCGGTGATCTTGAGGTGTCCGGCCTCGTCGAGCATCCCGATGTCACCGGTGGCGAGCCAGCCGTCCCGGAGCACCTCGGCCGTCGCGGCGGGGTCACCGTGGTAGCCCTTCATCACGCAGGGCCCCTTCACGAGGATCTCGCCGTCCTCGGCGATCCGCACCTGGGTCCCGGGGACGGGGGGCCCGACGGTGCCGATGCGGTTGGTGTCGGGGCGGTTCACGAAGGTCCCGGCCGACGTCTCGGTGAGGCCGTAGCCCTCGAGGATGGTGATCCCGAGCAGGTCGAAGAACCAGGCGATCTTGGTCGGGAGCGGCGCGCCGCCGGAGACGAAGAGGCGGATGCGCCCGCCGAACCGCTCCTTGAGCGCGTGCGCGAGCTTGGGGAAGACGAGCTTCTTGCCGATCACGAGCCCGAACGAGGAGTACGTCCGCCCCTGGTCGCGCGCGGCGGCGTACTCGTCGAACGACTCCATCGAGAGGGCGAACAGCTTGCCCTTGAGGCCGGGCGTCGCGAGCCCCTTGCTGATCACGGCGTTGTACGCCTTCTCGAAGATGCGCGGGACGGAGGGCACCACGGTCGGCCGCACCTCGCCCGCGTTCTCGACGATCTTCTCCATCGACTCGACGAACGCGGCGGTCGCGCCGGTCGCGAGCCAGACGGCCTCGATCACCTTCGCGAACGAGTGCGCCATGGGCAGGAACATCAGCACCAGATCGTCGGCGCCGATGAGCTTGATCTCCTCGACCGCGCGCGCCTCGTAGACCCAGTTGCCGTGGGTGAGCACCACCCCCTTCGGGTTGCCGGTCGTCCCGGAGGTGTAGATGAAGCTCGCGGGGTCGTCGGGACCGATCCGCGCGAGGCGCTCGCCGTGCGCGCGCGGGTTCTCCTGCCCCCACTTCGCGCCGAGCGCCTCCACGTCGGCGAGCGTCCGCTCGAACGCGTCGGCCGCCGGGCCGCGGGCGCGGATGACGCCCTCGAGCGCGGGGAGCTGCCCGCGGACCTCGCGGATCTTCGCGACCTGGACGTCGGTGTCGCAGAAGATGAACCGCGCGCCCGAGTTCGCGAGGATGTACGCGCACTCGTGGGGCAGGTTGGACTGGTAGATCGTCACGGTGATGGCGCCCGCCCCCAGGATCCCGAGGTCCGCGAGGAGCCACTCGAGCTGGGTGTCCCCGATCACCGCGATGCGGTCGCCCGGCCGGACGCCGATGGCTGCGAGGCCGTCGGCCACGTTCCGCGCCCGGCGCGCCAGCTCTGCCCAGGTGGTGTCCACCCAGGAGCCGTCCCGCTTCTGCCGGGTCGCCGGCAGGTCCCCCCGCTTCCGCGCCTGGTCCTCCAGCAGCGAGACGAGGTTCCTCGAAGCAGCTCCGCGGATCAGCTCGGGCTCGGCGATCATGCGCGCTCCTCTCTCGCTCCCCGGCCGGGAGGGTGGAGACCCCACGGAACCGATGGCCGATCGGGCCTGACGCGCTGCGTCGTGATGCCGCAGCCCAGGCCCCGGGATTCTGCTCACGGACCGGACCCGCCGCAAGCAGGACCGACTTCACTCTCGGTTGTTTCGCTTCAGCGGGCGCAGGCGACGCGCAGCTCGACGCGGTCGCCGGAGCCGAGCCGGCACGGCCCCTGGAACGTGAGCGTCGCCGGCCCCTGGCGGGGCGGCGCGTAGACCGCACCTGCGTCCCCGGCGTCCGGCGCACCGGCCTCGGCCACGCGGCAGCGGACCGTCTCGGCCCCGCTGCCCTCGTCCGGCCGGTGGACCGCGACCACGAGCATGCGGGCGTCGGGCGGCGCGCCGTCGATGGGGACGGTCTGCGGGACGAGGCGATCGGCGATCTCGCGGAGCGACGGGCCGAAGCTCGCGTCGCAGATGCTCCCGCGGAACGCCCGGTCCTCGCCCAGGCGCTCGGAGAGGCGGTCGAGGAGGCGGTCGAGGCGCGTGGGGTCGTCGAAGGAGGTCGCGCAGCCCGTCGGCTCGCCCTGGGCGTCGAACCCGGCGATCACGGCGACGATGGGGCGACGCTCCTCGCCGGCGATGGGGCCCTGGAGGAAGGTGACGAAATCGTCGGGCTGGAGCAGCCCGTTGGTCTTGATCGTGGCGTCGTGGCACTGCTCGTTGTTCGCCGCGGCGAGCGGCGCGCCGATCGCGGCGCGCTCCGAGCAGTCGTCCTCGTCGGTGAGCATGACGATCCCGAGGCGCGCGCCGGACCGGAGGAAGCCGGCGTTGGTGCCGTCGTCCACGCGGGCGCCCAGGGCGAGCTCGGCGGCGCGGAGCGGCTCCTCCTTGCTGGACCCGAGTGTCCCGACGAGCACGTTGGTCTCGAAGGCATCGAGGTCGCGCGCCGTGGCGGCGAGGAACCGCCGCGCCGTGGGCCCGGCGTAGCCGTGCTCCTGGTCGTACACCGGCTTCCCGCGCAGCGCGTCGTCGGTGAGCGCGCCGGGGTCGATGGCGACGATCGTCCCCTGCGCGAACGGGACGGCGTACGGGAACTGGGTGAACGGCGCGACGTCGGTCGGGAAGAACGACGGCATCCCGAACGCGTTGTGGACGTCGGTGGTGGTGACGCCGATCCGGAAGTCGTTGGGCACCGGGCTCGCGGCCAGCTCGGCGACGAACGCCGACAGGTTCTGGCGCAGGTTCTCCTGCTCCTCGCGCATCGAGCGCGAGTCGTCGATCACGAACAGGAGGTCGGTCCGAGCGGGCAGGACCTGGACGTCCTGCTCGCAGGACAGGAGCGCGTTCCTCGGGAGGGAATCGCACCCCGCGGCGAAGGCCGCGCAGAGCGCGGCCAGGATGGCTGCCCGGTTGGTCACGTGCGAGACAGGCTCCCTCGTCCCACCTCGGATTTCAAGTCCCTCGCCCGCGCCCAGGGGCTATGGACAGGCGTCGTGCTCGCGCGTGGGGCAGTAGTCGCCGTCCCCTGGCGTGCAGCCCCAGGGGCAATTGCCGCCCGCCGGCGTGCAGTCGTTGGCGCCCGCCGGAGGAGCGATGTACCGCGGGCCACAGATGCACGTCCCGACCACCG